>JBGTLI010000108.1:0-13169 GCA_041744195.1 Wenzhouxiangella sp.
TTGTTGATGACCGCGGCATCATCGAAGACATCGTCCCGGCACCAGGCCCCCGTGGCACCATCAGATTGGGTGGGCCGGTCGTTCCCGGGATGGTCAATGTTCATTCACACGCGCACCAGCGCCTGATCGCCGGGCTGACCGGACGTCGCGGAGCGGGCGATGATTCGTTCTGGTCCTGGCGCGAGGCGATGTACCGGGCCATTGCCCAACTCACTGTCCCGGACCTGCAATTTCTGGCGACCTGGCTTTACATGGAATTGCTCGAAGGCGGTTACACCAGCAACGGCGAATTTCACTACCCGCATGGGCTCCAGGGCTCCGAGCCGGCGGCGACCAGCCAGGCCTTGCTTGCCGCGGCCGAACAGGCCGGTTGCGCATTGACGATCCTGCCGGTCTGGTACCAGTACTCGGGCTTTGGCCGCCGTCCGCCGGCCGACCATCAACGCCCGTTCATCCTGGATCAGCGGTCATTCCACGATCTGGTCGAAGAGTTGCTCCAACAGTGTTCCGGCTCCAATCATCAGCGGGTCGGCCTGGCGCCACATTCCCTGCGCGCGGTCGATGTTGATGACCTCAGCAGTCTGACCCAGGCTTTCCCCGAACTGCCAGTTCACATTCATATATCGGAGCAAATATCGGAGGTCGATGAGTGCCGCTCGGCCACCGGTCAATCACCGATCAAACTGCTCGCAAACCATGTCGAGCTGAACTCGCGCTGGTGTCTTGTCCATGCCACGCATGCCAACCCAACCGAACTGCGATTGATCGCAGAGCGTGGCGCGGTGACCGGGCTTTGTCCAACAACCGAGGCGGATCTGGGCGACGGTATCTTCCCGCTGCCAGAATTGCTTGGGTTGGGCGGCCGCTTCGCCATCGGTTCCGACAGCAACCTCGCCACCTCCGCCGCCGGAGAACTTCGCCTGCTGGAGTGGACCCAGCGCCTGGTGAGCCACCAGCGCAATGTCCTGGTGGCCGGTGGTGGCGGTCATATTGGAAACTTCCTATGGTCGCATGCAGCCCGACAGGGCGCTATGGCGATCAACCAGCCTGGCGGTGAGTTGAGTGCGGGGCGGCGCGCGGATCTGGTCGTTCTCAACGAGTCCCATCCATTGCTTGACGGTCTCGATCCCGAATTCCAGCTCGATACGTTTATCATGGGCGAGCAGTCGGGGATGATTGACCGAGTCTATGTTGCTGGCAAGCTGCGCGTGGTTCAGGGTCAACACCTGAGCCGCGAGAGCATGGATGAAGGCTTTGCCCGCCTGCGAGGGCGTTTGATGGAGTTGATGAAATGAACGTGCTACCCGACAGCCCGGCGGATCTGCCTTTTTCTCCAGCTTGCGAGCGCAATAAGGTTCCCATTGGCCAGGCGCTACGGAAAATCCTGCCGGATCAGGCGCGCGTTCTCGAAATCGGCGCCGGTACCGGGCAGCATGCCGTTTACTTCAGCCAGCTTCTGCCCGGTGTGGTCTGGCAGTCGACCGATGTGGCGGAAAATCTGCCTTCGTTGCGGGCGCGCTTTGAACTTGAAACTCCCGATAAGTTGCCGCCTCCGCTCGCGCTTGACGTGCGCGACAATAACTGGCCGCCGGGGCCATATGATGTGGTCTTTACCGCCAATACACTGCATATCATGCCGTACGATCTGGCCCCCTTGCTGGTTCGCGGAGCCGCTGCGGTGCTGGTGCCAGGCGGCCGCCTGATCTGCTATGGCCCATTTCATGACAACGGCGTGCACACCGCGCCGAGCAATGAATCCTTCGACCAATCCCTAAAGGCCCGCGATGCCCGCATGGGAATCCGCGATGCGGTAGAATTCCAGCGCCTCGCCAAGACCTGTGGCCTGGCTCTGGAAGCCGATCTGGCCCTTCCGGCCAATAACCGGATTCTGTTGTTTACCCGACTTTAGAGTGGAACGCCCAATGCTGACTCAAGCCTACGCCGATCTCGTGCAACAGGCCCAGGGCCTGCTTTCAGGCCAGCGGCATCGCATTGCCAATGCCGCCAACCTCAGCGCGGTGATATTCAATGGATTGCCAGAGCTCAACTGGGTTGGATTCTATTTCCTCGAAGGGGATGAGCTGATCGTCGGACCCTTTCAGGGCCAACCAGCCTGCGTGAGCATCGCCATCGGCAAGGGTGTCTGCGGCACCGCAGCGGCCACGCTCACAACCCAGCGCGTTGCCGACGTTCATGCCTTCGAAGGGCATATTGCCTGCGACCCCGCATCACGCTCGGAGATTGTCGTGCCGTTGATTGATCATGGTCAGGTGATCGGGGTGCTCGATATCGACAGCCCAGTGCCGGGACGCTTCGATGCTGATGATCAGGCCGGAATGGAGGCGCTGGCTGCGGTCTACATCGATTCGTTGGGTGGAACGACCTGAATCGTCGAAGCCTGGCGGGGGCGCAGCGGCAAGGCCACATCGAGCACGACCAGGGTGCCTGGCTTCAGCCCGGGTACCGGAACCTGGCCGCCCATCCATTGAATCAGGTCTTCCAGCCCTGGACAGTGACCAATCAGCATCAACCCATCGTTCTCTCCGCTACTGTTGATCAGTTCGATCAGGTCGGCGGTGCCGGCCAGCCACAGTTCTTCGACTCGCTCGATATCGGCAACGGCCAAACTCTTGAAGACCAGTCTCGCCGTTTCCAATGTCCGGGCGGCTGGGGAGACCAGGATCCGACCAGGGAGCTCCAGGGGAGTTGCCGCCAGCCATCGCTGCAGATGGCCGCAGGCGGCCCGGCCCGTGGCGCTTAAGGCACGATCCCGGTCAAGGCCGCTACGACTGACATTTTCCGCCCGTGCATGACGCAGAATCCAGAGCTTCATTTCAATGTCTCCAGCATCGGGGCAAGGTCCAGGTTGCCGCCGGACAGAACGATGCCCACCCGAGTGCCTGCGAACGACTCGCGCTCTTTCATGATGCCGGCCAGGGCAACCGCACCGGATGGCTCGACGACTTGTTTGAGCAGCGACCATAAAACGGACATTGCCTGGATGATCTGCGGGTCATCGACCAGGATGATGCGCTCGACATGTTCAGCAATGATGTCCAGGTTGCGCTGTCCGACCAGAGCGCGAAGCCCATCTGCGATGGTTTCCGGGTGGTGATCCTCAATGCGGCGTCCGGCCCTCAACGAACGCGCAGTGTCGTCCGCTCCGGCTGGTTCGACGCCAATGATTCGTACCGACCTTTCCCCGGTCTGGGCGGCCAGCGCAGTACCGGCCAGCAAGCCGCCACCGCCGACGGGTGCGACGATGACGTCCAGGTCCGGCACCTGCTTGAGCAGCTCCAGAGCGCAGGTGCCCTGGCCGGCAATGATGCGATCATCCTCGTACGGCGGCACTGGCTCGAATCCCTGCTCGATCAGCCGTGCCAGGCCCGCTTCGCGGCTGCGCTGGTCGGGTGCGCAAAAATGAACCTGGCCACCGAAGTCGCGGACTGCCTGAATCTTCGCTTTGACTGCGGTCTCCGGCATGACGATATGTGCCATGATGCCGCGGTCGCGGGCAGCTCTGGCGAGCGCAGCACCATGGTTGCCGGATGAATGGGTCGCAACGCCCCGGCATGTGTGTTCCAGCAGACAGACTGCATGGCTGGCGCCGCGAAACTTGAACGAGCCGGTGGTTTGCAAGTGTTCGCACTTGAAAAAAGCTTCCAACCCAAGTAGCTGATTGATTTGGCGGCAGGACATGACCGGTGTGGTCTCGACCTGGTCAGCGATAAGCTGATGCGCCCTGACGATTTCTGATGGGGAAAGGAAGCTTGCGTTCATGTTTTCTATAATAGCCGGCTGGACGCCGCCTTGGAGACAAGTGTTGTCCAGACATGTCTTGCCAGGCGGTTCATTGATCTGGCAAGGGTCATCAGGGTGTATAAGGAGTTTTCATGGCAGCACGAGGTGATCAGGGTCGTCATCCGATCCTGAGAGAGGACTATCAACCACCGGCCTGGCTGGTCGATCACGTGGACATGGATATCCAGTTAAGCGCTGATTGCACGGTGGTGACGACTCACCTGGATTTGCGCCGCAACCCGGCCTCGCCCGAGCCGCGGGCTCCGCTGAAATTGCACGGGGTCAACCTGAAGACGCTTGGGGTCGAGATTGATGGTCAGCCCCTTGAAGAGCGCCAGCGCAGCCTCAGCGGTGAGAGCATGGTGATCGGTCAGATCCCCGATCAGGCCAGGGTGACAACCCGGGTCAGTGTTCATCCGGCGCGAAATACCGCGCTGGAAGGCTTGTATGCCGCCGGAGGTTCACTTCTGACCCAGTGCGAGGCAGAAGGCTTCCGCAAGATCACCTGGTTCCCCGACCGGCCCGACGTCATGAGCACCTACCGGGTTCGCCTGGAAGCCTGCGCCGGGCAGTATCCCCTGCTGTTGTCCAATGGCAACCAGATCGATGCCGGCGAGCTGGAAAACGGCCGGCATTTCGCCGTGTGGGACGATCCATTCCCGAAACCAAGTTACCTGTTTGCGCTGGTTGCCGGCAATCTGTCTGCATTGACCGATCGCTTCCGCACGGCCAGTGGTCGGGAAGTGGCACTGAAAATCTATTCCGAGCCGGAGAATCTCGGCCGGCTGGATCACGCCATGGCAAGCCTGAAGCGCGCCATGGTCTGGGACGAGCAGCGCTTTGGCCTTGAGTACGATCTGGATGTCTACCACATCATCGCCACCCATGATTTCAACATGGGAGCGATGGAGAACAAGAGCCTGAACATCTTCAACGCCCGCTATGTGCTCGCTGACCAAGAAACCGCCACCGACGCCGATTACGAGGCAGTCGAGGCGGTTATCGGACACGAGTACTTCCACAACTGGACCGGAAACCGGGTGACCTGCCGCGACTGGTTTCAACTGACGCTCAAAGAAGGACTCACGGTGTTCCGCGACCAGGAATTCACCGCCGATTTGCGTTCCCGCCCGGTCAAGCGGATTGACGATGTGGCCAGGCTCATGGCCCGGCAGTTCCCGGAAGACGCCGGCCCCATGGCCCACTCGATCCGGCCGGAACGCTATATCGAGATCAACAATTTCTACACCGCCACCGTCTATGAAAAGGGTGCCGAAGTGGTGCGGATGTACCAGACACTGCTGGGCCGCGATGGATTCCGGCGCGGCCTCGATCTGTATTTCCAGCGGCACGATGGTCAGGCCGTGACCTGTGATGATTTTCTGGCCGCCATGGCCGACGCCAACGACCGCGATCTGGACCAGTTTAGCCGCTGGTACCGTCAGGTCGGCACGCCGCGGGTCGAGGCCAGTGCCGATTATGACCATGAACGCGACGAGTACGTCCTCAGGTTCAACCAGTCCCTTCCAAAGCATCCTGATAACAAAGACCTCGGCCCACTGATGATTCCGGTCAGGATTGGTTTTCTAGATAGTGAAAATCGCCCCTTGCCCGTCACCCTGGCCGATGAGACCAGGCCCGGGCCACAGTCCCGGCTACTCGTTTTGACCGATGTCGAATCCGAGTATCGTTTCCAGGGACTGCCAGCCGACGCCCTGCCGTCGCTGCTGCGTGATTTCTCGGCCCCGGTCGAAGTGGAATTCACCTGGAGCGAGCAGGATCTGGCCCGCCTGGCCGGACATGATCAGGATCCGTTCAACCGCTGGCTGGCCTCCCGGCGCCTGGCCGAATGGATACTGAACCAGGCCATTGCCGCTGGCGGCAAACTACCCGAATGCACCGCATTGCTGGAGCAGGCCTGGGCCGCCATTCTTGACCAAAGCGAACAGGATCCCGCCCTGGCGGCCGAGTTACTGGTGCTGCCCGGTGAAGGTGAACTGGCCCAACGACAGAGCAGCGTCGATGTTGATTCAATTCATCGCGCTCGCCGCAGTCTGCAACAGCGTCTGAGCGAATGTTTGCAGACGAATTTGCGTCTGGTTCGTCAAAGAATGGCGGCCGAAGAATCCTGGTCCGATGATGGGCCGGCGACGGCACGTCGGCGCCTCAAGAACCGGGTTTTGTCCATACTTTGTGCGGGCGGGATGTCATCGGATTTGGATTTGGCGACAG
The DNA here is from genome assembly GCA_041744195.1 of Wenzhouxiangella sp. GTDB lineage: Bacteria > Pseudomonadota > Gammaproteobacteria > Xanthomonadales > Wenzhouxiangellaceae > Wenzhouxiangella. The sequence continues at coordinate 6,034 of JBGTLI010000108.1, forward strand.
CGCAATTCACGGCTGCGAACAACATGACGGATCGGATCGCGGCGCTGCGTTGCCTCGTCCACAATCGACATGAGAGTGCCCCGGTGGCCCTGGAAGAATTTTCACAGCGCTTTGTTGACGATCCGCTGGTGATGGACAAGTGGTTTACAGTGCAGGCCACCGTGCCGGATTCAACTTCGGTGGCAGCGGTGGAAGCCCTGATTGACCATTCAGCTTTCAGTCTGCGCAACCCCAACAAGGTCCGCTCGCTGCTGGGCGCTTTTGCCCATCACAATCCACTGGGTTTCCACCGCGCCGATGGTGCCGGTTATCGCTTGATCGGACGCTACATCCGGGAACTCGACAGCATCAATCCCCAGGTCGCCGCCCGCATGGTCACCGCCTTCAACCGCTGGCGCGCCTACGATGCCCCGCGCGCCAGCAAGATGCAGGAAGAGCTCAAGGCCATTGCCGAGCGCAGGAACCTGAGCCCGGATGTCGAGGAGATCGTCTCGGCGGCATTGCGGGAGCCGAGGAGGTAGCGAAGAGCCGTTGCATCGGTGCGTCAGTGCGTCGGTACGCCGGGAAACGGGAGCGGGTGGTCGGTGGTCAGTAGTCGAAAACCCGACTAGCCAACTAGCCTCAGGCCTGTGATCTCCAGTACTTTGGGCCAGGGAAAATCGGGGCCGGGGTCGAGTTTGCGGCGCACGCTTTTTGCGGCGTCGTCGCTGGCCGGGACATCGCGGATATCGAGTTGGTCGTGGCCAGCGATTCGGGTCAGGTTGGGTAGTTCAGCCTTGAGGGACTGAATCAAACGAACCAACGCTTCGATCTGCGCTTCCGTCATGTCTTCCTGCCAGTGCTGGTGGTTGCTGTCGAGCCAGTCGGGGTAGCGGCCCAGGTTGACCAGCTCGATACCGACGGTGTTGTCGTTGTGATTGGCGACATGATGGGCCACCCGGTCCAGTTCAACCCATTGCTCGATGCGGCCGTCGCGGTCGATATAGAAGTGACCGCAATTGCCGGTGCCGCTTTCCGGGTAAAGAACTCGCTCGCCGTAGTCTCGCGCCATCGCCAGGTCGGGTAGTTCTGTGGCGTGGATCACAATCATTTCGATATCCGCCAGACTGCGTTGGAGCAGGTTGTTGTTATAGGGTAGAAGCCTGGTTTTGACGTCCGTCATGAGGTGGTGTCTGGCTGCTTTCAGTTGCCGGCCCGTTCGGCAACTGCTTTGAGAAGATGATCCAGTTCGCCTCGGTCGTACCAACGGCCTGCGCGCATGACGCCTTCGATTTGACGGGTGTGATTGATGTCGGTCAGTGGGTTGGCTCGCAGCAATACCAGGTCGGCCACGCAGCCGGCCTCCAGGCAACCGTAGGCTGGTTGATCGAGGTATCGGGCGACGTTCGTGGTGCCTGATGCCAGCGCCTCGGCCGGGCTCATTCCTGTGGCCACGTAGATTTCGAGTTCGTGGTGGATGGCATCGCCGGGCACGTTCAGGATTTGCGGCGCATCGGCGCCCAATAGAATGACGGCACCGGCCTCGTGCAGGGCCTTGATCAACTGGCGGCGGATGGCGACGAAGCGCTCGCCGGCATCTTCAGGATACTGCTGACGGATCTGCTCGGCGCGCTCGCGCCACTGCCTGGCGGTTTCGGCCGGAATCCAGCGCATGGACTCGCGCGCCATCAGCGCATCGATGTCGCCGGTGGCCCAGTTCTCGATCAGGCTCTGGGTGGGGACGTTGGCAATGCCGGCCTCGGCGGTGCCTCGCGCCAGCGCCGGAATCAGCGAAGGGTCCATGCCAGCGACCAGGTTGACCGCGAACAGTCCGGGATCGGTACCGTAAAGCTCGTGGTCCTCAGGCACCAGCTTCTGGCCATAGCCGTCGAGATGGTCGATGCTGCCCTGGTTCGTGGCCAGCACCCGATCCAGCCCGACCGCGGTTGAAATGTGCCCGGAATAGTCGATGCCCAGTCTGTCCGCCGTCACTGCAATGGCTTGAAAGGCTTCGGGCCATAAACTAGGGTGCAGCTTGAGCAGGTCGTAACCGGCTTCGACCTGTGCCCGCACCATTGCCCGTGCGGTGTCGGGTGAGGAGACTGAATTGCCATTGAACGAGGGCCCGGATGTGATCAGCCGCGGCCCGGGAATCTCACCGTTGGCCAGTTGCTGCCGAAGGACCAGGTGACCGGTCTCACCGAGCATGCCACGGATGGTGGTAATGCCATGGGCCAGGTAAAGCAGCAGCGTGTCGTGCACCTGCTGCTCGCCAATTCGCATCGGTGGTACGTGAGCATGCATTTCGGCCAGGCCGGGGATCAGGTAGCCGCCGGTTTCGATCACCTGATCCGGTAGATCGACGGCATCAGGCTCGACGATAAAACCATCTCGCACAGCCAGTCTGGTGGGTTCCCCGACCCTGTTGCCATCGACATCGACCAGCCTGACGTTCTCAAATACCAGGGTCTCGGCCATGGCTGAGACCGATAGCAAGACCGCGAGCAATGCCAGCATCAAGAAAAGACGATTCATGGTGAATTGACCTCATGCCTGAACACGCCAACAGTTTAACCGCTTTGCCGATGCGGTAATAAAACCGATTGACAATCGGTTTTATCAACTTGATACTGCAGGCTGACCGGACAGGATAGGTAAAGCCTTGACCCGAGCTGACGCCCCGGCACTGGGTGATCTGGAAATCGCCGTGCTCGAAGATATATGGGAATTCGGCCCCAGCCAGGCCAAGGCCGTCCATGAGCGCGTTGGCCCCTCGCGATCAATCACCCTGAACACGGTGCAATCGACCCTTGAACGGTTGTTCCGGAAAGCGCTGCTGCGGCGAGAGAAAGTCAGTCATGCCTATCGGTATGCGGCCGCCGTATCGCGCCGTGAGTTGTTGGGCCGACTGGTAGAGGCCAGCATATCGCGCATCGCCGATCCGCGCTCGGATGGGCTCATGATGGCCTTCGTCGACCTGGCGGCCAGGGCAGACGATGACCAACTCGAACGTATCGAGGCGATGATTGCCGAACATCGAGCCGGGCGGGGTGAGCGGTGAGCACGAGTTTCGGCCCATTGCTGCAGTTCGCCCTGGTGATCGGCTTTGTAATGGCCATTGCGCTAAGCCTGCTGATCGCCTGCATCGAGCGACCCCTGCGTCGGGTGCTGGCCAGCAAGTCGCCGCGGCAGCGGGTGCGTATTCTCTACGGCCTGTTGATGGCGCCGGCGCTGCTCGGCCTGGGCTATGTCCTGATGACTTTAAGCGTGCCGTCACTATTTGGCAATTCGGCCTGGTTGGCCGCCGCCTGTCATGGCCATGCCGACAACCTCTGGCATCTGTGTTTATGGCACCCGAGTGATCGTGGCCAGAGCGCCTGGTTGTGGGCGGCGCTGGTTCTTTGGCTCGGTTATGCGGCCTGGCTGGCTGGGCGAGCCGCAACTGCCTTGTGGCGACACCGCCGGCGACTGGCTGCATTGCTGCGTCTGAGTCGGCGGTCCGGGCCCGCTGGTCATTTTCGTGTTGTCGAGGCGGACCAGCCCATGGCCATGGCCTGTGGGGTGGCGCGCCGTCATGTGTTGTTGTCGACAGCGCTGCTGGAGCGGCTCGATGCGCGGCAATTGCAGGTCGTTTTAGCCCATGAGCAGGCTCACCACAGCCATCGTGATGTTTTCTGGCGCTTGTTGGCCGGCGTGCTGTCATGGATTCAGTTGCCAGGGCCCCGCCAGCGCTTGTCGCGCGATCTGGCGCTGGCGCTTGAGCAGCGTTGCGATCGTTTTGCGGCCGAGTCTGTGGGTTGTCCGGTTGTGGTGGCCGAGACTATCGTCACTGTCAGGAAAATGCTTCGACAGGATGTGCCGCTTCAATCACCCTTGGGTCTGGCGTTTATCTCCGATTTTGTTTCTGAGCGCGTCCAGGCCCTGCTGGCCCCGCCTCCGACGGCCAGTTCCTGGCTGGATGTGTTGCTGGTGACCGGGCTGTTTTCCTTCTGTCTTGTATCGATTGGCTGGCTGCACCGGATTGCCGAAGTGCTGATCGCTGTTCTCCCGGGATAGGAACCTCATGGGCCGATCGAGCGCCATCTTGACGAAGTGTATGCGGCTGATCCTTGGCGCCTTGACTGCAACAGTCCTGATCCCGATGGCGCAGGCCCAGCCGCGAATCTTGAGCGCAGAAGAGGCGGTACAGATGGCGCTCGAGCGCCCCGATCAGGTCAGCATGATCGAGGCCGGAATCGATCTGGCGCGCAGCAATGTGCTGGTAACACGCACCTGGCCCAATCCTGAATTGCACGTGGAGCGAGTCGCCTCGGGTAGCTCGGGGCTCGGCGAGGATGAGACGAGTTTCGTGCTGTCCCAACGATTTGATTTGGGTGGTCGTCGCGGACTGGCGCGCCGGGCCGCGACACTCGGGCTGTCTGCCGCCGAGGCAGGTGCGGTAGCCGAGCGTGAGTTGATCCGGCAGACGGTGCTGAAGCGTTACTACGCCGCCCTTACAGCCGCTCGCCGGTTCGAAGCTTACAGCGACTGGCAGGACTGGCTGGGGGACCTGGGCAAGATTGCCGCTCGCCGCAGTGCAGCCGGCGACCTGTCTGGATACGACAGCGGACGCATCCGGCAAAGTGTCGAGCTGGCCAGCTTTCGGCTGGCCTCAGTTGAAGCCGAACTGATGGTCAGTACCGAAGCACTTGCCGGCCTGATTGGTGTCGACGGGCTGTCCATTGGCGTCGATCCGCGCCAGGTGCTGCTGCCCGATGCAGGGCTGATCAGCCAGGCTGAATCTCGGCAAGCGCTGGGCAACGCGCAGTTGACGGCCCTGGACGAACAACGCCAGGCGACCGAGGCCGCTGCCCGCGCTGCCGAGCGCCTGTCGCTGCCGGTGACGGTCGGCGTGGGCCAACGACGCCTGTCCGGGCCGGTCGGATCGGATGATGCGCTGATTCTTGAATTGTCGGTGCCACTGCCCCTGTTCGATCGCGATCAGGCCGAGCGCGCCCGCGCCCGGGCCGAGGCCGATCGGGCGGAAAGTCTTTATCGACTGACCTTGCATGAGCGCCAATCGCGCGCCCAGGCGCACAGACAGGAGCTGGCCATGCTGACCTCGGCGGCGAAGCGCCTGGAGGCCGATGTGTTGCCCCTGGCGCGCGAATTGACCGCCATGGCCAAATTAAGTTTTGCCGAGGGCGAACTGGAACTGGTCGAATTGCTGGCCGTGATGTCGGCCGAGATCGAGGCTGTCGATCAATTGCTGGATCTCCAGTACCGTGCGCGTCTGGCGTGGATCGAACTGGAAAGCCTTGTTGAACCTGACCCAACTGTCATCGGAGAGTCACCATGAAACTTCACCCTGTATTGATTGCCACCTTGGCCATTCTGGCGCTGGCGGCCTGCGACCATGCCCATGACAACGATCATGGCAATGATCATGGTCATCAGCATGAACCTGCTACAGATGCCGAGGACGATGGCCAGACCCAGGCCTTCTACGGTGACGACGAGGGCGTCGTCATTGACGAACTGCCAGAGCAAGACCATGGACACGACAACGACCATGACCACGAGCATGGGGAAGATCACGAGCATGACCATGATGATCACGGTCACCGCCATTGATTTTCACGTTTTCTGATTCGACTCTCCGGCAGCCGGTCATGCGATTGACCGGCTTGCTGCTGGTCACGTTGTTGCTTACGGCCTGCGGCAACGGCGCCGACGGGCCAGGGGATCGGGCGCTGCCGCAACAGTCGGTCACGCATTTGACCGACCACACCGAGCTGTTTCTGGAATTCGCGCCATTGATTGCCGGGGAGCGCACTGCGCTGGTGGCCCATCTGACCTGGCTGGACGGATATCGCCCGGTCACCGAGGGCCGGCTGGACGTGGTCTTGTCCGGCGGCTCTGCGCCGGTCGAGCGCTTTCGGATCGAAACCCTGCGCAGACCCGGCATCTTCCGACCCACGATCCTGCCGCGCGAGGCTGGCGAGCGCCAGCTCAAGCTGGAGCTGACCGTCCCCGGGCTGGAAGTCACCCATGAGTTGGGCACGATCATGGTGCACCCCTCCCGCCAGGCCGCCGCCACGGCCCGGATGCCGAGAAGCCGTGAAGGCGAGATCGGCTTTTTCAAGGAGCAGCAATGGCAAGCCGATTTCATGATTGAGGTGATCAGGCCCAGATCCATGGCCAGCTCAATCAGCGCCCCGGCCACGATCCGCGCTGCGGCCAATGGCGAATTCATCATCGCCGCCAGCGTGCCGGGTCTGGTTCGTTCGACTGGGCGCTTTCCGTCGCTGGGTGATGAGGTCGAGGCTGGCCAGATTCTCGCGATGCTGGTCCCGCGCACCGGCATGGATGCCGACAGTGCCTCGCTGGATGCCGAGCAGGTGGCGGCCGAGGCGTCAGTCGGTCTGGCCGAACAGGAGCTGGCTCGCATGGAGCGCCTGCATGGCGAGCAGGCGGTGTCGCTGCGCCGACTAGAAGAAGCGCGGGCCGAACTTGAAGTGGCCCGTTCGCGATTGCGTTCGGTCGACCAGCGCCTGGCCCAACTGGGTAGCGCAGGGCAGGGCGGTATCGAGCTGCGCGCGCCCATCGCCGGCATTCTGGCGCGCGTGAGTGCGGCCCGCGGCGCTGCCGTGGAGGCCGGCGATCTGCTTTTTCACATAGTCGATCGCAGCGAGCTGTGGCTGGAAGCGCAAGTGGCCGAACCCGATGTAACCCACGTGGCCACACCGGCCGGTGTGGCCTTTGAGCTACCGGGTGCGGATGAACGGTTTGATTTCAAATTGGGCCAGGGTGCTCGCCTGGTCGGTGTCGGCCAGTGGATTGATCCGGCCAACCGCAGCCTGCCGGTGATCTTTGCTCTGGAGAACCCGGATCCGCGACTGCGCATCAATCAGCGCTTCCAGGCACGAATCCAGACCGGCCAAGCCCGTTCGGCACTGTCAGTGCCGACCACGGCCGTGCTGCGGGATGCCGGCCAGGACGTGGTCTATGTCATGGTCAGCGGCGAATCGTTTTCGCGCCGGCCGGTCCGTCTTGGCCATCGCGACGGCGACCGGATCGAAGTGCTCGAGGGCCTGGCCGAGGGCGAGTGGGTCGTTGGCCGCGGCGCGATGCTGGTGCGTCTGGCCGCCGCCACGCCGGAAACCATGGGTCATGGT
>JBGTLI010000109.1:0-2317 GCA_041744195.1 Wenzhouxiangella sp.
CAGCGAGAATGGCGGCAGGCTGCAGGAAGAATCGCCCGAGTGCACGCCGGCCTCTTCGATATGCTCCATGATGCCGGCGATGATGACCTTCTCGCCATCACAGAGCGCATCGACATCGACCTCGATCGCGTGATCAAGGAACCGATCGAGCAGCACGGGGGAATCGTTGGACACCTTGACCGCCTCGCGCATGTAACGGCGCAACTCGTTCTCGCCATGGACAATATCCATAGCCCGGCCACCCAGGACGTAGGACGGTCGTACCACCAGCGGATAGCCGATCTCGCGGGCCAGAGCAATGGCTACTTCCGGGTCGCGCGCCGTTCGATTGGGCGGCTGCTTCAGACCCAGTTTGTTCAGCAGCGCCTGGAAGCGCTCGCGATCTTCGGCCAGGTCGATGCAATCCGGCGTGGTGCCAATGATCGGCGCGCCGGCCGCTTCCAGCGCGCGAGCGAGCTTCAGTGGCGTCTGGCCACCAAACTGGATGATGATGCCCTCGGGTTTTTCCAGGTCGACGATCGACATCACGTCTTCCAGCGTCAGGGGCTCGAAATACAATCGGTCCGAGGTGTCGTAGTCCGTTGAAACCGTTTCGGGATTGCAGTTGACCATGATGGTTTCATAGCCCAGCTCACGCATGGCCAGGGCTGCGTGTACACAGCAGTAGTCGAATTCGATGCCCTGACCGATGCGGTTCGGGCCGCCGCCGAGCACCATGATTTTCGGCTTGTCGGTCGGCGCCGCTTCGCAGTGCTCGCCCCAGGTCGAGTACATGTAGGCCGTCGTGGTTGCAAACTCGGCGGCACAGGTGTCAACCCGGCGGTAGGACGGCGCCACGCCGGACCGACGGCGCAATTTGCGGATGCTGGCCTCCTCGGTCCGGGCCAGGGTGGCGATTCGGGCGTCGGAAAAACCCATCCGCTTGAGTTCGAGCAACCGCGGCCCGGTCAATTCGGCAATGCCCTGCTCGGCGATCGCGGCCTCGACTTCCACCAGTTCGGCGATCTGGTCGAGAAACCAGGGGTCGATGCGCGAGAGCCGGTGTACCTCGTCGAACGACAAGCCAAGGCGAAACGCTTCGGCCACGTACAACAAGCGACTCGCCCCGGGCTCGCGCAGTTCGCGCCGCAGCAGGGTCAGTTGGTCGGCATCACCCTTGATCTCGATCGAGTCCAGACCGTCCAGGCCGGTCTCCAGGCTGCGGAGCGCTTTTTGCAGGGACTCCTGAAAAGTTCGGCCGATGGCCATGGCCTCACCCACCGACTTCATCTGGGTGGTCAGCCGGTCATTGGCGGCGGGGAATTTTTCGAAGGCAAATCGCGGAATCTTGGTGACGACATAATCAATGCTCGGTTCGAACGAGGCCGGGGTCGCCCCGCCGGTAATCTCGTTCTTCAATTCATCCAGCGTGTAGCCGACCGCCAGCTTGGCCGCGACCTTGGCAATGGGGAAGCCAGTTGCCTTGGACGCCAGCGCGGATGAGCGCGACACCCGCGGGTTCATTTCGATCACCAGGATGCGGCCGTCGTCCGGGCTGATGGCGAACTGGACCTTGGCGCCACCGGTATCGACGCCGATCTTGCGCAAAACGGCCATGGCGGCGTTCCTGAGTTCCTGGTACTCCTTGTCGGTCAAGGTCAATGCCGGCGCAACCGTGATTGAATCGCCGGTGTGCACGCCCATCGGGTCCAGGTTCTCGATCGAACAGACAATGATGCAGTTGTCAGCCTTGTCCCGAACCACCTCCAGCTCGAACTCCTTCCAGCCCAGCACGGAGACTTCCAGCAGCACTTCGTTGGTTGGCGACAAATCAAGACCGTGCTCGACGATCTCGAGAAATTCCTGGCGATTGTAGGCAATGCCGCCGCCCGAACCGCCCATCGTGAATGACGGTCGGATGATGGTGGGAAAGCCAATACTCTTCTGAATTTCAATGGCCTGCTCGATCGAGTGGGCCACGGCAGCCTGTGGCACTTCCAGCCCGATCTCGCCCATGGCCAGCCGGAACCGTTCGCGGTCCTCGGCCATGTCGATGGCATCTCTTGATGCGCCGATCATTTCGACCCCGAACTCTTCCAGAACACCTTCGCGAGCCAGGTCCAGCGCGCAGTTCAACGCGGTCTGGCCGCCCATGGTCGGCAACACCGCATCGGGTCTTTCCTTGGCGATGATGTCTCGCACCACGTCCCAGCGGATCGGTTCGATGTAAACCACATCGGCCACATCGGGGTCGGTCATGATGGTGGCCGGGTTTGAGTTGACCAGGATGACCTTGTAGCCCTCCTCGCGCAGGGCCTTGACCGCCTGGACTCCGGAG
>JBGTLI010000110.1:0-12551 GCA_041744195.1 Wenzhouxiangella sp.
CCATCGTTTTCGTACAATCGAAGTGCATTGGGCCTGGGTCGCTCGGCGTCCGGCGCGAATGGCCAGTGATCCGAATTGACGAACAACAGGTCCTGGTGGCCGTTGTTGTTGTAATCGAGAAAAGCCACACCGCCGCCCATGGTTTCAGGCAGCAGGCGCTCGCCGAATGCGCCGTTGTCGTGCACGAAATCAATGCCGGCCTCAATCGTGATGTCGGTGAACCGGGCTGCCGGCGGTTCGGGTGCCTGGACAGGCTGGAGCAGATGATCCAGGTCGATCACCGCCTGCTCGATCTCCGGGACGATCTCCCGGTCGAGAAAATGACGGATGCCCAGCAGGCCGGCGACCATCAGCACGGCCAGCACGATCACGGTCAGCGACCAACGAAACACCACGCCGATCCGGGCATCGTCGTGTTCCAGTTCCTCTTCGAAGCGGTCGTCGTCTTCGACCGGGCTGCCTTTGTTCGCGCTGGTCATCATTCGTTCATCATTCCGATTGTGCTTTCAATTGTTCTTTCCAGTTTCCTGTCGGCTGTCCTTTCGATTGTTCTTTCGATTGTTCTTTCAATCGTCACCGGGGCCGAGAGTTCGAAAACCGCGCTGCCGTCGCGGTGCAGGTCATAGATCACGACTGGATCGGCAGCATGGTCTGCGGCCGCGTTGTTCCTGCGTGCCGCCGCGACGGCACGGTCGCGCGCGTTGTCATCCACCCTGAAGCGCTGATGCTGATCGGTGTGATGGGCGGCGCGCTCGTCATCACCGAGCCGACGGTAAGCCTGAGCCAGGTTGTAGTGGGCGACGACATTTTCCGGGTCTTCGTCCAGTGCAGCGTGGAACCATTGCCGCGCCTGCGTCAGTGCTTCGTCGCTGACCGCATCGCCGCGCCGGTGGCGCGCAATTTCCAGCCAGGTCAGACCGATCCGATTGAGCAGCCGATAGTCGCGCGAGAAGTCGAAACCGCGCTCGCGGGCTTCAGGAAAGCGGGTCTCGTACAGGGCTTCGAATGCCTCAAGCGCGGCTTCGAAACGACCCTCTTCGAACAGCAGCAGTCCGCTGAACCAGGCCATCGACCAAGGTACGGGTGGCTCTGGATGGGCGGCAGTGCGACGCAAGGCGGCAGCGGCATCATCCAGACGACCCTCTTCCAGGTAAGCACGCGCCAGGTTGAGCGCCCCCAGAGACCGCCCAAGTTGCTCGACCTGTATGAACAGTTCCTCGGCCTGGCGCAGCTGGCGCCGCTGTGGCTTGCGCAACGCGCCGATCCCATAGTCGTTCAGGCGCTCCCACTGTGGCACCGGAAGGCTCTCGACACGGCTCGGTCGTGCTTCCGCCCCAACCGGGAAGACAACCCGATCCTCGGCCACGATGGTGATCGGCAGGTCGTTGCGCACGAAATCATCGCCTTCGACATGCTGCATGAGGATGGTGTCGAACTTGCGATAGTTCAGCCGCACCGTCACCGCGATCTCGCCGGAGATATCTTCGGGCACCACGAGACGGTGATGGATGAGATCGGCCGCGCCGGGCGGAATCTGGTTGTTGTAAAGGGCGACAAAAATATCTTCCGGGTTGCGCCGGTCAATCCGGTTGCCTTCGCGATCGAGCATATAAACGTTGACGAAATGCGACCAGGGATCAACGCTGTGTTCGGCAGGCTCGATGCCGCCACTGCGCCCGATGATTCGGCCTTCGTGCTCGACTTCGACCTCGACCCAGACCTCGTTGGAGTCCGCCGTACCCTGGGTAAAATCATGACCGACACGCAGTGTTCTGAGCACGCTTTGCAGGAGATAGGTCTGGCCGGGGCGAAGGGCTGGCACCTCGGGCCTGATCGGCCCGAGCAGCGCACCGTCAATCCGCCCGTCTTCACGAAGCGCGACCAGATCGACGCGCACCGCGCCAGTCAAAAATGCCTGGTGTGCTTCAATGACTTCATTCGGCAGATCGAGCAACCAGGGAATCGCCGTATTGGCGGCCGGGAACATGTGGTTGCTGACCGAGTAGGCGCCCTGTTCATCGCGCACCCGCGCGCCGAAGTCGTCAGACGGGACGGCCGGCATGTGGCAACTGTTGCAATTGGTCTGGGCAACGGGCGGGTAGTAGAAGCTGGCCACACCGTGGCCCGAAACGCCGCTGAGCAGGAAGCTGTCGTAATGGTTCTGTCCGCGCAGCCACTTGTAGTGATTCAAGTGTTCGGGCAGATGAACCTTGTGACAGGTACTGCAGAACTCGGCACTCTGGTGCAACGGCTTGAGGAAAGTGCGGCTGTGGAAACCGGGCTTGGCCTTGATCATCTGGGCGTTGATCCATTGCAGCGCCGGATTGCCGCTAAAGGCGAACGGGTAATGAATCGGCTCTTCAATGGTGAAATCGGCGTTGCCGCGCACGCTGTTGACATGGGTGATGGCATGGCAGGAAGTGCAGGTGATTCCGGCATGAGCCGTTGGGTGATTGACGTCATCGAAATCGGGGTCGTCGAAGGCGCCCGACAGCATCGGCACCAGGTCGTGACAGCCGGCGCAGAAGCGCGCCGCGTCGACGTTGCCGTCGCGTTCCAATGAGAACTGCCGGGTGTTGCGGACCGCCATCAAATAAACCGGATTGTTGAACGAGGCGAAGCGGTGGACGCTTTGGCTCCACTGGTCATGCACATCGGCATGGCACTGGGCACAATAGCTGTCCATCATCATGGTTTCGGCCGGGATGTAGTTGCCGGTTGCCGAACGGGTCAAGGAAGGCAGGAAATCAGCCTCGCCATATTGCCCGGGCCGATTCCATTCGCGCGGGTCCTGGGCCTGGAAGACCACCAGACCGATGGCGAACAAGGCTCCAAGGCCGGCTACGGCGAGGCCACCGGGCCAACGAATTCGCGGCCCGGCAAGCCGATGCAGCACGAACAGCCAGATGCAGACCAGCGGGACGATGACATGCAGCCAGTAGGCAATGTCGCGGACCAGTGGGCTGCGAATCTGGAAGAAATCGAATCGGACAAGCAAAATGCCGCTGATCAGCAACACCAGCACGGCGCCTAGCAAACCCAGCCCGGCATAAACCGCGCGCCGATTGCGCCGCTGCCAGGTATTGCGCATGTGAAAGCCGATGAACAGCAAGGCAGGCACGACCAGTGCCAGCCCGGCGACCAGATGGAACAGGAACATCGCCTGGTAGGTATAGTCCTGGTAGGTTTCCCCGTCTCGCCACTCCAGCAAGGTCACGCCGCCGAGGTAGATCGAGTTGACCAGCAGCAAGGCAAACAGGGTCAGTACCGCGACCAGAAGGATCCGCAACTTGGGCCCGACCGCCTTGCGGACCCGCCGCCGCGGCAGGGGCTGAGGCTGCATCGCTTATTGGCCTCCCTGGAACCGGTTCAGATAACGCTGGTGCAGCTTCTCGCGCACCTCGGCCCTGCCAAGTTCCGGAACACTCGGCAATGGGGCAACCGTTTCGCCATCAAGCGTATACAGATCCATATCCTTGGCAAAGCCACGCACCTCGAGCACCACCTCGCGCCGCCAGCCAGTGTCGACCTGCGCCGGGGCAACGAATTCAAGATGCAATTCCTCGCCAGGGCCAAACACCGCATAAGCGTCATTGGCCTCGGAAACCAGCGGCTCGACCGGGCCGAAATCAGTGTAGAAGCCAGTGGGATGACGCGTGTCCCAGAACGGCGATCGGTCGTTGTAGTCGTAATACGGCAGGCGTTGATCAAGGGTATCGCGACGGGCAAAGCCGGTGCGCGCGACCCGCGCCTGATCGATGCCAAGATCGTGCACCACCAGATCGGCCGGTGCGTCCTCGATCCAGGCCACGGCCAGCTTGTCCCAGTAAACCTCCCAATTGCCGCTGATGCGCAATGCCGTGGTTCCGGCCGGAAGCTCGACCAGCGGCAAGGACATTTCACGCGGCATGCCAGCCGGGTAGCCAAAGTGCTCAAACACCGGCTGCCAGCTATCCTGGGCAAAGGCTTCCAGGCTCGGTGGGCGGTAGTCGGCCCCGGCCTGCCAGGCGGCAAACAGCGTCTGCGAATAGGGGTATTCGACCCAGCCCTGGGCAACCAGCACCGGCCGCTTGCCGGGCGGATTGATGACCCGGTCAAATTCCAGGGTCAGTTCATGGTCGGCGGCCAGGCGGCCAAGAAAACGTGAATCCCGCTCGCCCGGCGGCGCCGCGCGGTGATCGGCAACAAGAATATCCGGGGTCACGTCTTCGCCGCGGTCATTGAAGGCGCGTGTCGGCCGGATCAGATTCTCCTCGCGGTAGTAGATCGCCACACCGGTCGGCTGCGGGCCACCGCCGGTAAACATCCTCTCATCCAGGCTCAGCCGCCAGCCCGGCGGCAGGTCATGGACATGGAGCCGGGCCGAATCGATGTAGGCAATTTCTTCCATGGGCTCGCCGATCTTTATTTCGTAGCGGCCATCGCGCGGCTGGATTGAATCTTGCGGGAATTTGAAGAATTCCCACGGGCGCGGCTCGGCGTAACTGCCCGGCTGCAGGAAGAAGCCGATACCGGCCACGCCAAGCAGGTCGCTGACAAAATCGTAGCGCTCGCCATTCCATGCAAACAACACCGGGCAACTGGCGAGCTGGCGCTGCAATTCGGCAATTTCGTAGACCTGACCGGCGACCAGATCCATTTCAGTCTGCAGTATGCCGTCCGACCATAACAGTTGGACGAAGTCTGCCCGGTCACGCCCGCCCAGGCCCACGGCCACCGGTTGCAGGCTTTGCCCAGGCGCTGAATGGCGGTCGAAGGAATCCAATACCGACCAGCCCCGCCCGGCGCGGACCACCATATGGGTGCCGATTCCGGAGGCATTGGAGCGCATGCCCTCGCCACGGTCGGTCAGCCCGGTCGGCGCCAGGGCAGTAAAGGCATGACGGCCCGGCCCGGCTGGCCAGATCTTCAGCAGAGCCTGGCCCTGGTCTGAAACAACACCCGCCAGCGCCGGGCCGGCAGCGGCATCCAGCAGAACCGGTGCGAGTGCGGCCAGTGCCAGCGCCTGCTCATAAACTAGGTGCGCCCGACCCGTCTCGTCCAGCGAGTAAACCTGGAAACCCCCGCCGTGGTGAACCAGCACATCGGGCCGACCACTGCCGTCGAGATCGAGGACGGCCAGTCCGGCCTGGTCGGGATCCTCGATAGCAATCCGGGCCAGGTCAGTGGCGCGCCAATGGCCATCGTTATCCGGCTGCCAGCGCTGCAGAACACCATCAGCATCAAGGGTTGCCAACGCCATTTGTCCGCTGGCATCAAAGTCACCGGCGCTGATGGCCACCAGCCTGGCTTCGATCAGTGCATCGAACCCCGGAGCCGGCTCGTAGCGCCACAGGCGGTCATTGCGCAAGACCTGGTGTGGAGGATCTCGATGCAGGATGATCAGGTCGGCATCCCGGTCACCGTCGAAATCCAGCGCCAGCACGGTGCGGCTGGATCTTTCGCTACCATCCAGACCAGCCTCGGTTTCCAGCGACAGGCGCCGGTAGCTGCCATCGAGGTTGTTATTGAACAATTCATTGGCGCCGTCTGCATTGACCACGAACAGATCAAGGTCGCCATCGTGGTCGGCATCGAAAACGGCGCCATCGGCGCAATGGCCGACATCGGCCAGATCGGTCGCGCCGGGCGCGTCGGCCCACTGAGCATCGCCGCCGGCCAGCAGCTTGTTTGGTCCGACCCGGCACAGCACAACGTCGACTGTGCCGTTGTTGTCCATATCGGCCCACAAGGCCGCTGTCACATCGGTCACTGCTGCCAGCGGGTGGTCGTCGGACTGCGCGAAACCATCCTCTTCCTGCAGCAACACGGCATTGCCCTGACCGCGGCCGCCAGCGACGAACAGGTCCTGTCTGCCGTTGCCATTCAGATCGACGGTGGTCACGCTCAGGCCGTTCGCATCCAGCGCCAGCTCGGCCAGCGTGACCGGTTTGGAAAACAGCGGGCCGTCCGGGTCGCGCGGGGGCGTGCGGGTATCGGCTGGGCTGGCCGCCATGGCTTCGGCCAGCGGGCCCTGGCGGGTGTAAACGAATTCGGCCAGGTAGGCCCGCGGGTTGTTCTCGAAACGCTGGTAGGCATCGAGCATCTGCCGGGCGCCGTCAGAGTCGCCAAGCTGACGCAGGCTCAAGGCCGCACCGTAATAGGCGCTCCTGAGGTAAGGATCCTGATCGATCGCCTGCCGGTAGCGGTCCAGTGCCTCTTCCGTGCGGCCAAGCTGAGCCTGGGCCTGAGCGGAAAAATAGGCGGCATGGGCGTCGTGCGGCGCGTCCCGAACCACCTGCTCGAGATGAGCCAGGGCAGCTTCGGTGTCACCGATGTACAGGCGCATCAATCCGGCGATATAACGGGCGCGCAAGTGGTATGGGTGGTCCTCAAGGATTCGCTCGGTGATCTGGAGTGCGCGCAGTTCGTCACTGTCTTCCTGTCGGTTGAGAATGGCAATGGCCAGGTTGACTTCGACATCGACCCAGTCGGGCCGTTCATCAACCAGCGCGGCAAAGACCTGACGCGCTTCTTCATTGCGATACTGGCCCATCAGCGCAACACCGCGGTTGTTGCGCTCGATCAGATCGTCGTTCAACTCGCTCGGAGGTTCATCGCCGGGCCGGCATGCGGCGAGCGCACCGATTAGAAAAATAAGCAAAAATTTACGGATGGGAATCATTACTGGTCCTGATCGGGTGGCGATCCGGTGAGTCAGGGGAGGCGCTTTTTGCCGTTGGCAATGCGCTCGTTCAGGGTATCGATTGTAATCGGTTCAGCGCCGGCCGGCTCAAGCCTTTCGTGGCGCGCATAGTCATGAATTCCGGCACGGAAATGGGCCCGGGTGTCGTGACCGCGTCGACGCTGGCGCTCGTGGCGCAACAGGTCAATATCGATCGGCGCCACCACCACTTTCTCGCCGGGGCCAGGATCGGCCTGGGCCAGGATGCGACCGTCGAAATCGACCGCCATACTACCACCGGGCCAGGAAAATGGTGGGTATTGATCCATTCGGGCACCCTGGTTGGCGGCGACCACGTAGGCGGTATTCTCCAAGGCCCGGGTTCGGTTGACCAGGGTCCACCAGTCGGTTGGTTCGGCGGTACCCCACGGGTCCATATAAGCAGATACCCGAATCAGCACCTCGGCCCCGCGGAAAGCCAACTCGCGGATCGTCTCCGGAAACAGCCAGTCGTAGCAAATCGCCACGCCCAGCCGGCCGATCTCGGTCTCGACGACGGGGAACGGGTCGTCCGGGTAGTCGGCAATATCATGGGGGCTGGTATGGACCTCCCATGGGATCCAGGTATTGACCTTGCGATATCGAGCCAGCAATCCGCCGGGTCCGATCAGGCATGTGGTGTTGAACACAGCGCCAGGGAACCGATCGTCGCGTTCGAGAAAGCTGCCGGTCTGGATGTAGCAGCCATGCTTCCTGGCCAGGCGCTCATAGACGTCGGTATGCTCGTTGGGCAACTCAACTGCCAGGTCCTCGAACAGCCTGGCCGCGCTGTCGTGGATCGGCACGCTGTGGGCGAATTCCGGAAAAACCAACAGGCGCACGTCGAAAAATGGCTCGTAGCCGATGATGGTCTGTTCGATCATCTCGGCCATGCGCCGCGTTCGCGCGCCAATCTGGTCGCGATGGGTCGGGGCTTCGAAACTGGTCTGGCAGGCAGCGGCGTAATACACAGAAGATCATCCACGCTCAATCAGGCCGTAGTGTACCGAGTTGCCGTCAATGATGAGGGCGGATGGGTCGGCCGATTTCAGTCGGCAGGTGACCGATCGGCGAGCGTCGTGGCGCCGGCCTCTATCCAGTCATCAACGACACGGTCGAGCAACGCCAGCGGCATGGCGCCGTTGTCGAGGATGACACGGTGAAAATCGCGAATGTCGAAGTCCTCGCCGAAGACTGCTTCCGCGCGCTCGCGCATGGCCTGCATCCGCATCATGCCAACCTTGAAGGAACAGGCCTGGCCGGGAATGACGAGGTAACGTTCAATCTCGGCAACGACATCGCTCATCGGCATGCCGGTGACCCGGTGCATATAATCGATTGCCTGCTCGCGCGACCAGCGGTGATGATGCATGCCGGTGTCGACGACCAGACGCACCGCCCGGAACAATTCGGCCTGCAGGCGGCCCAAGTTGTCGTACGGATCTTCATGAAAGCCCATTTCCCAGGCCAGTCGCTCGGCATAAAGCGCCCAGCCCTCGGCATGCGCGTGCAGACCGATGGTGCGGCGGAAATCCGGCACATCGTCCATGGCCTGCATGCGGGTAATCTGCAGGTGATGACCGGGGATGGATTCGTGATAAGCCAGCGTGCGCAGGCCGAAACGCGGATGCTCTTCTACTGATCGAAGATTGGCAAAGAACATTCCCGGGCGCGACCCATCGACTGCCGGGCGCATGTAGTAGGCGCCAAACGCGGTCGCCTCACGGTACTCGGGCACTCGGTGGACTTCGATCGGCGCGGTCGGGCCATCGTGGAACCAGCCATCCAGACCCTGCTCGATCTCGGCGACGATTTCGCGATAAGCATCGAGAATGGCCTCACGGCCTGCGTCGCTGTCTTGGAAAAGGAATCGCTCCTCGGCATTGAGGGCAGCCATGCGCTCACCCACGGTGCCTTCGCAATAGTCTTCTGCGCAAAGGATCCTGTCCATCTCGTTCTCGATCCGTTCGACCTCGTCCAGGCCAAGCTGGTGAATCTCAGTCGGGCCCAGCTCGGTGGTGGTATGGCCGCGCAGCACCCAGCGATAAAAGGCATCGCCGTCGGGCATCCGCCAGACGCCATCGTTGGATTCGGCCTGGTCAAGAAGATTTTCCAGGTAGGACACGAGATGACCGTAGGCCGGCACGACGTATTCCTGCACGGCTTCGCTCAACTCGGCCTCCAGGCCTGCACGGCGCTCGGGGCTGAGCCCACCAGTACGGTCAGCACGGGCGACCAGTTCGGTAACCAGCGGATTGGCTTCGGCCGGCCCCTCGATGAAGGCCAGACTGTCGCGAATCGTCTTTTCCACGGCAAAGCGCGGCGGCAGCAGACCTCGTTCGGCCCGGTAGGCGACCACCTCAACCGTGCCGGCAAAGGCATCCGGGAACTGGCTCAGGCGCTGAATATAAAAATCGACGTCTCGATCGTTGCGCAAGGGGTGCTGAGCCGTCATAAAACCGGGCAGCTGATTGTGGATGGCCATCAATTGATTGATCGGAAAATCGTGGAAAGCGTATTCAGCGCCGCTGATCTGCTGATCCAACTGCCAGATCATGATATCGCGTGAAAGCGCGCTCTGAGTCGTCAGCTCAGCGCCTTCGAACCCGGCCAGTTGAGCCCGATGCTGCCGCGCCAACGCCAGTTCGGCCTGGCTGCGCTCGACCGACGGAATATCGAGACGACCCAGATACTCAGCCTCGCGCTCGGTGCCGGAGTAATGGCTCGCCAGCGCCTTTGGGTTCAAAGCCCGCCGCTCGACGGCGACCTGATCGAAAAACCCCAGCAGGCGGTCATCGGCCGAGACGGCGTCACTGTCTGCAACAGCCTCGCTCGCCTCGCTGCCTCCAACCCGCACCCCCACATCGCATCCCACCACCAGCAGCAGCAAAAACAGCTTCATCATTTCACGCATGGATCCCTCCGACCACCGGACACCGGCCTCCGACTTACTTTCTGCCTCCCGGCAGATAAAGGTCCGTAATCGTCCCCTCATAAACCTCGGCAGCCATCATCACCGACTCGCTCAGCGTCGGGTGCGGATGGATGGTCAGCCCCAGATCGGCCACGTCGCAGCCCATCTCGATGGCCAGGGTCAGCTCGGCGATCAGGTCGCCCGCATGCAGGCCGACCACGCCGGCGCCGATCAGGCGGTCGGTCTTTTTATCGAAGATCAGCTTGGTGAAGCCTTCGGATCGATCCATGCCCAGGGCGCGCCCGGAGGCGGCCCAGGGGAACTTGCCGATGCCGAAATCGAGTCCTTTTTCCTTCGCCTGGTTCTCGGTCAGGCCGACCCAGGCCAACTCGGGATCGGTATAGGCCACCGAAGGAATGACGCGGGCGTCGGCAGCGCGCTTGTGCCCGGCGGCGACTTCGGCGGCGACCTTGCCTTCGTAGCTGGCCTTGTGGGCCAGCATCGGCTGACCAACGATGTCGCCGATGGCAAAGATATGCGGCTGGCTGGTGCGCATCTGGCCGTCGACCTCGACGAAGCGCCGCTCGCTGACCTTGACCCCGGCCTTGTCGGCCTCGATCAGGTCGCCGTTGGGGCGACGGCCAACGGCAACAAGCACGCGGTCGAAATCGGCTGATTCCGGGGCCTTTTCGCCGTCCAGATGAGCGGTCAGGGCCTTGTCGCCAGCCTTGACTTCGGCCACCTTGGTTTTCAGGTAAAACGTCACGCCCAGCTTCTTCAGGTGTTGCTGCAGGGGCTTGACCAGGTCGGCATCGGCACCGGGCATGAGTTGGTCGAGCATTTCGACCACGGTGACATCGGAGCCCAGGGCGCGATACACGCAAGCCATCTCCAGCCCGATGATGCCACCGCCGATCACCAACAATCGTTTCGGAATATCCTTCAGCTCCAGGGCTCCGGTCGAGTCCATTACCCGCTCGTCATCCCAGGGTATGCCGGGAATTTCGATCACGCGTGAACCGGCCGCAATAATGCACTGGGCGAAACTGACCGTCCGCTGATCGTCATCCCGTGTGACCTTGATTTCGTGATCGCCGCTGAATTCTCCCCAGCCCTGAATCACCTCTACCTTGCGCTTTTTCGCCATCCCGGCCAGCCCGCCGGTCAACTTGCCGACCACATCGTCCTTGAACTTGCGCAACTCGTCGAGATTGATCTCAGGCTGACCAAAACTGACCCCGTGGGAGCCCATATGATCCGCCGCATCGATCACCTGCCCAACATGCAGCAAGGCCTTCGACGGAATACAGCCAACGTTCAGACAAACCCCACCCAGCGACGAATATCGCTCGATCAGCCCGACCTTCAAACCCAGGTCGGCCGCCCGAAACGCCGCGGTATACCCCCCCGGCCCTGACCCTAAAACGATCAGATCGAAGTCATGGTCGTGTCCGTCCGGAGAGACGAAAGAAGATGCTTCCGCCTTTTTCTCTTCCCTCTCCCCTCTTCCCTCTTCCCTCTCCCCATTTTCCTTTTCTTTACCCCTTTCACCTTTTACCTTTCCACCTTCCCGCTCCTCTTCGGATCCACCGTCTCCGGAACCCTCCTCCCCACCATCCGAAGCCGCCTCCGCCTCGACCTCGACCACCGCAATCACATCCCCCTCGCCCACTTCATCGCCTTCGGCGACTTTCAGCTCGACGATCCTGCCGGCAGACGTGGACGGGACTTCCATCGTCGCCTTGTCGGATTCCAGGGTGATGAGCGACTGCTCGGCCTCGACCTGGTCACCAACGGTGACCAGCACCTCGATGACCGGCACTTTGTCGAAATCACCGATGCCGGGGACGCGGATTTCCTTGGTGTTGCTCATAATTTGCTCTCTTTGATTCGGCTACTCGGCAACCAGCCGCAGCTGGCCATCTCGCTGGGTCATTTCCAGATCGCGCAGAAAGCTCATGCCCAGAAGCACGGCTTCATGGCGACCAGGGTTGATTGCGGCGCGGACATCGTACTGAACCAGGTCGCCAAGACGAACCTCCTCAAGGCGCGTCATCCAGCCATTGACCGTGCCGCCGGCCGTCTCGAGACGAATGGGCGCCTGGCGCTCGAGTCCCAACTGATCGGCCAGGGCTTCGGGGATCGAGACCAGCGTTGCCCCGGTATCGACCAGGAAGGTGACCTCGCGCCCGTTAATGCCGCCGCTGGCAATGAAATGGCCCTGGCGGTCGGCGTTCAGGGTGACCTCGACCGCGCCATTGAGAACCTGGCTGTGAACCTGCCGGTTGGGGTTGGCCCGATCGTCAAGCTGGCCCGAGAAAAACCAGGTCAGCATCACCAGCATGCCGAGGGCGGCGACCAGCATCATGCCGAAACCCGGGTTCTGTGACTGCTTTTCGGTCACAGCAGCAGACGCCTCAGTTCTTCAAGCTGACCAGCCAGGTGACGGGTAAAGCGTGCTGCATTGGCCCCGTCGATGACCCGGTGATCGTAGGACAGGGACAGCGGCAGCATCAGGCGCGGTCGGAACTGCTCGCCATCCCAGACCGGTTTCATCTCCGCGCGCGATACGCCGAGAATTGCCAATTCGGGGGCATTGATAATCGGCGTGAACGCCGTGCCTCCAATGCCGCCCAGGCTGGAGATCGTAAAGCAGCCGCCCTTCATTTCCTCACCCTTGAGCTTGCCTTCGCGGGCGCGGCCGGACAGTTCGGTCAGTTCCTGTGACAACTCGATCAAGCCCTTTCTGTCGCAGTCGCGAAGCACCGGCACCACCAGGCCGTTGGGCGTGTCCACGGCCACACCGACATGGAAGTACTTTTTGCGGATCAGGGTCTGGCCGTCGCCGGACAGCGAGGCATTGAAATCCGGAAAGGCCTGCAGGCTGGCGACCACCGCCTTGATCAGAAAAACCAGCGGCGTCAACTTGGTTCC
>JBGTLI010000111.1:0-4178 GCA_041744195.1 Wenzhouxiangella sp.
GAGCTGGCCGCGGCATTGGCGCTCGAGCCATCGGAAATCGACACCTGGCATCGCGCGGCCGAGGCCATGTATCTGCCATTTGACGAGGACCTGGGCATCCACGCCCAGGACGACAGTTTTCTCGAGAAACCGAAATGGGACTTCGGCGCCACGCCGGCCGACCATTATCCGCTGCTGCTGCACTATCATCCGCTGACCCTGTACCGGCACCAAGTGTGCAAGCAGGCCGATGTCGTCCAGGCGCTGATCATGGATGGGGACGATATTGACCGTCAGCTCAAGCGTCGGTGCTTCGAGTACTACGCCGGGGTCACCACCCATGACTCCACGCTGTCGGCCGGATCCTTCGCAATCCTGGCCGCCGACCTGAATCTGCCCGGACCGGCGATGACCGGCATCCACGAAACACTCCATGTCGATCTGGAGAACCTGCACAGCAACACCGATCACGGCATTCACATGGCGGCCATGGCCGCAAGCTGGCAATGCCTGGCGTTCGGCCTGGCCGGGGCGCGACTTCAGACCGACGCAATTGCCTTCTCGCCGGCGCTGCCGGCTGAGTGGCGCGGCTACCGGCTGACCATTCGCTGGCGCGCACGGCGGCTGGAGCTCCACGTCAAACCCGATGGCGCGCATTATCGTCTGCTTGCCGGCGACCCAACGACGATCCGGCACCACGGCGAGCCTCTGGAGCTGCATCCGGGCAAGCCCATGCGACGCGCTCTGCCCGAGGTCGCGCGATGGCCGCTTGTGCAGGCCCCCCAACCATTTGAGGCGGTGATCTTCGACCTGGACGGCGTATTGACCGATACCGCCGAACTGCACTATCTGGCCTGGAAGCAGCTGGCCGACGAGTTGGAAATCGCATTCGACCGCCAACTCAATCAGCAGCTTAAGGGCGTCGACAGACAGACCTCGCTGGAATTGCTGCTCGGTGACCATGCCAGTCGCTTCAGCGACCCGGACAAGCACGCGCTGACCGAACGCAAGAACGCGTTTTACATCGAATCGCTGCACATGATTTCACCCGACAGCCTGCTGCCGGGCGCACAAGCCGCCCTCGATCAGGTGCGACAGGCCGGACTGGGCATCGCCCTGGCCTCGGCCAGCCGCAACGCGCCGACCATTCTGCAACGCCTCGGCATCGCCGACTGCTTCGACTTTATCGCCGACCCGGCCACCGTCAGGCGCGGCAAGCCCGACCCGGAGCTGTTTTTGCAGGCCGCCAACGGCCTGGGCATCGCACCGGCCGCATGCCTTGGCATCGAGGATGCCCCAGCCGGCATCACCGCGCTGAAAGCCGCTGGCATGGTCGCACTGGGAATTGGCACGCGCACCCAGCTTGCCGAAGCCGATGCGATCCTCAGGGGTCTCGACCAATTTCGTATCGATGTGCTGCCCGTCAGGCGGCACTCGTCTGGCAGAAACGCCCATCGCCCGCCTAGCGGCAGCTTGGGTTGAACTAAAAAAAACGGGCATTCGGCCCATCAGCACAACTAAGATTCAATAGCGAGGTTAGAATCATGCAATCGAACACATTCCGCAAGCTGCTTCTAAGTGCAGCCATCGGCGCCATCCTGGCGCCACTCCCACTGATAGCGCAAACCACAGGTGAAGACGAGGAGACCGAACAGGGCCTGGAGGGCACTGTGGACCGCATCAGGATCGTCAGCGGGTCGCCGCGCGCGGCCGGCCTGAGCCAGCGGGAGGCCAGTTTCTCGGTCACCACCGCGACGGCGGAGGAAATTGACGACGCCGCACCACGCAGTACCGCCGACCTGCTCAAGATCGTACCCGGCATCTGGGTGGAATCCACCGGTGGAGAAGCCGGCGCCAACATCGATGTACGCGGTTTTCCGGGTGGCTCCGATGCGCCGTTCGTCACCTTCCAGATGGATGGCTCGCCAGTATTTCCACCGCCCACCCTGTCATTTCTGGAAAACTCCTCGCTGATCCGCCTGGACCAAACCATCGAGCGGGTCGAAGTGCTGCGCGGCGGTCCCAGCCCGGTGTTCTCGAACGGCCAGCCGGGCGCCACCATTAACCTGATCCAGAAGAAGGGCGGGCCTGAATTCGAAGGCCTGGGTCGCGTTCTGCTCGGCAGCGAGGGCAAACAACGCTTCGACGGCTTTGTCAGCGGCCCGATCAGCGACAACTGGTCCTTCAGCCTCGGCGGTTTCTACCGCGACGACGACGGCGTGCGCGATACAGAATTCTCAGCCAACCAGGGCGGCCAGATCAGCGGCACGCTGACCCATACTCTGGCCAATGGCGAGCTGACCGTGTACGGCCGGTATCTCAATGACAAGAACGCGTTTTTTACCGGCATTCCGCTACTGATCAACGAAGGCGGCGGCATCAGCGGCTTCCCGGGCTTCGACCCGACTTCCGACACCCTGATCAGCCGGGATTTCCGTCGGCCGAACATTCAGGTTAGTCCTGGCGATTCACCCGGCACCATCACGCCCGATCTGGCCGACGGCCGCGGTGTCGAACTGACCAGCTTCGGCGCCACGCTGGACCTGAACTTTGGCGCCTGGGACCTGAACAACCGCCTCCATTTCCTTGATGGCGATACGCCGACCAACGGCCTGTTCACTGGCCCGACGCCGCGCACCCTGGACAGCTTCATCGCCGGTGTGGTTGAAAACGTCAATGCCGATCCAGAAATTCTGGCTGCCGCCGGCGGACCGGCAACCGGTGGCACGGCCCGCTTCTTCAATGGTGGCCAGCCCGTATCGGGCGACCAGCAGGTCATGGAAGCCGGCTTCTGGGTCGTCGACAAGGAAATCCAGTCGTTCACCAACGAAACCCGCCTCTCGCGTGAACTGTTCCGCGGCAATACTATGACCGTGGGCTTCTACTACGCCAACTACGAAGCGCAGGATCAATGGTGGTTGGGCAACAACATGCTGTTGACCGCCGAACCCAATGCCCGCCGGATTGATGTGGAGTTGGACAATGGCGTACAGGTCACTCGCGAAGGTTTCAGCGGCGCATCCTTCTTCACCCTCAACGCGGATTACAAAGGCGACAACCTCGCCGGTTTCATCGCCAATGAATGGGAGTTTTCCGACGCCTGGCGCCTGGATCTCGGCCTGCGCGTGGAAAAGCAGACCGTCGACGGCAACGTTGAGAACGTTGCCAATGTGAATCTGGACGGCAACCCGTTGACTCTCCACAACAACAATGCCTCAGTACCCACTGGCGAATTCCGGAGGATAGATTTCAGCGATACCGACACGTCCTGGACCGCCGGCCTGAACTACCTGGTCACATCGAACTCCAATGTGTTCGCGCGGATCAACTCTGGCTTCTTCTTCCCGCAGTTCGACAACCTGCGTGATGGCCAGGACAACACCCAGCAAGTCGACCAGTACGAAATCGGCTTCAAGTCCTCCGGGCGCTACTACAGCCTGTTCCTCACCGGTTTTTACAACCGCTTCAAAGGACTGCCATTCCAGGTTTTCGCCGACGGTATGAACATCACCCGTATCGGCGGCTCCGAAGCGATGGGCGTTGAATTCGAGGCGCTGCTTCGCCCGGTCCACAACTTCGAAGTTCACCTGACCGGCAACTGGATGGATGCCGAGTACAAGAACTTCGACGAGTTCTCAGGCAACAGCATACGCCGCCAGCCCGATTTCCAGTTCCGCCTCACACCGACCCTGCGCATTCCGACCCAGTTGGCGGATTTGCGGCTGTTCGGCACCTGGACACATGTCGGCAAGCGCTTTTCGGACATCGCCAATGAGCAACGGCTGCCGTCCTATGACACGCTGGATCTGGGCTTGACCGCAGATTTCCGAAATAACTGGCAACTGCGCCTGATGGCGGTCAACGTGACCGACGAACTTGCCCTGACCGAAGGCAACACGCGCGTGCTGGGCTCGGGTGTCACCGATAATGTATTCCTCGGTCGGCCCATCGACGGTCGCAGCGCGGAAGCATCGGTAACCTACCGCTTCTGATTGCAAGAAGCCGGCCCTTCCTGCCGCTGGCGGGAAGGGCCATTCCGGGGCGAACCGGGCCCCGCACCTCATACGGAATCGTGATCGACATGAAACATGCACGCATCATCCTGGCGCTGATCATTGCCTACATGATCTTTGCCATCATGCTCAACAGCGTTGGCACCGTCATCCTGCAGTCCATTGCAAGTTTCGGCGTCAGCAAAA
>JBGTLI010000112.1:0-3334 GCA_041744195.1 Wenzhouxiangella sp.
GTCGTCGGCGACTTCGAGCGCGGCTTGCTCGTCATCGGCCAACAGGCCGAGCAGGCATTCGGCCAGTCGGGCCAGATTCCAGTGGGCGATACCGGGCTGTTGATTCCAGGCGTAACGGCCGCGCCGATCAATGTAGCTGTAGACGGTGGCCGGATCGAAGGCGTCGACGTAACCAAAGGGCCCGAAGTCGATTGTTTCACCGACGACCGAGCTGTTATCGGTGTTCATGACACCGTGAACGAAGCCGATCAGCATCCATGAAGAAACCAGATGTGCGGTTCGCGTCAAGATGGCGTCGAGTAACGCCTGATAAGGCTGGTCGCTGTCGGCCAGTGCCGGATAGTGGCGCCCGATGACGTAGTCGGCCAGCCGACGGACGGCCTCCGGCTGGTTGTTGCGGGCAAAGTATTCGAAAGTACCGATCCTGACATGGCTGGTTGCCACACGGCACAGGATGCCACCAGGTTCCGGTCGCTCGCGCATCACTTGCTCACCGGTGGCCACTGCTCCCAACGCCCGCGTGGAGGGAATGCCCAGCGCAGCCATGGCTTCGCTGCCCAGGTATTCACGCACGACCGGGCCGATCGATGAGCGACCATCGCCGCCGCGAGAATACGGCGTCGGCCCGGAGCCCTTGAGTTGCACGTCCCGGCGCACGCCATCGCGGTCAATGACCTCGCCAAGTAACAGTGCGCGACCGTCGCCCAGCCGCGGCACCCAATTGCCGAACTGGTGCCCGGCATAGGCCATGGCCAGGGGCTCGGCGGATGGCGGCAATTGATTCCCGGATAACAAGCCCAGTCCTCCGGGCCCGCAAAGCCAGTCCGGATCGAAACCCAGGGAGACCGCCAGATCGCGGTTGACTTCGGTCAGTTTCGGCCGGGCAACCGGTGTCGGATCGAGGCAAGCGTAAAAATGAGCGGGTAATCTTGCGTAGGTGTTGTCGAACATCGGCGCTGTCGAACTGGATCGCTGTTGCGAGGGATTCATGATCGTTCCGCCTGCCATCAATGAATTGCCAGATTACCAAAGCGATGATCCGCAAGAGTTAAAAAAAGCCCGCCATTTGGCGGGCTTGTGAGGGTTTAACTGGATCCAAGGGAGTGATCAGGGGGTGATCACGGCGTCGATGACATGAATGATCCCGTTGGACGTTTCAATATCCACCGCAATGACATTGGCGTTATCAATGGTCACCCCGTTGGGGCCGGCATCGATCGACACTGACGAACCCTGCAGTGTTTCAGCGCTGTCCAGGCCAACCACCTCGGTTGAGCTGACCCGGCCGCTGACGACATGGTAGGTCAGGATCGACGTCAGAGTGGCGGTGTCAGCCAGAATGGCATTGAGCTGGTCTGTCGGGATGGCGGCAAAGGCCTCGTCAGTCGGAGCGAATACGGTAAACGGACCCGGGCCGGACAGTGCGTCCGTCAGGCCGGCCGCCTCGATGGCTGTCAGCAAAGTGCTGAATTGCCCGCTCTCCCGGGCTGTTTCGATCAGGTTCTTGCTGTCCGCCTGAGATTTTCCATCCGTGTAATCGGCAATCGCCGGACTCAAGATCAGGGCCAGTATCAGGCCGAAAAATAAATTGGTGATGCGGGTTGTCATAAATCTCTCCAGTGGGGAAAAAAGTAAATGCCAT
Source organism: Wenzhouxiangella sp. (assembly GCA_041744195.1). GTDB lineage: Bacteria > Pseudomonadota > Gammaproteobacteria > Xanthomonadales > Wenzhouxiangellaceae > Wenzhouxiangella. The sequence goes on from JBGTLI010000112.1 coordinate 1,643, forward strand.
CAGGCAATTGCAGAATGAACCTCAGGCATGAACGTAATGTCAGGAAAACATGAGCGTGGTGTGGAGGAAGAATGAATGGTGTGTCGTTCTTTGGTGAAGCAAGTGTGAAAAATATCACCAAAACCTATTGACAGAACCCGACTCCTGTGCGCAAAGTAAAAAGGTGACTGAAAACACAGCATGTCTTTCTCAAATCGTCAAGAGCCAAAAGTCATTTATTCAACCGGCCACCAAAATCTTCCATTTCGGATCGTCCGGATATCCTTCCGGCGCGATTTCACAATGGATAACGGCCAAGGCATGTCGGATCCCTGGGGACGAGGGACAGGGTCCAAGTACCAGCAAACCCTAAATCCAACTTAAGTCAATCGAAGGGATCCTCAAATGAAATATTCCAATTCCTGGCTGCCTGCGCTTGTGGGCGCTGCCGGCCTGGTCTTCTCCGGCGCGAGCATCGCCGATGACGACCGCTATATTGTTCAGTTCGCGCCTGGCGCGGCCGGCAATGGCAAGGCCGCCGTTCAGGCCGCCGGCGGACGGGTCGAGATCGACATGACCCACCGCAGCGTCAATGCCATGGCGATCACCATCCCCGCCCAGGCACTGCAAGGCCTGCAAAACAACCCGAACATCATCAACATTGAAGCCGATAGCCGGGTCTACCCCATGGCTGACGAGGTGCCGTTCGGCGTGACCATGGTTCAGGGTGACCTGGTCAGCGACCAGTTCACAGGAAACCAGAAGATTTGTGTCATTGACTCTGGTTATCACATCGGGCACACCGACCTGCAGTCGGCCAACGTGACAGCAAGTTTCCTCTCCGGCAGTGGCGATCCATTCATTGACCCCTGCGGTCACGGTACGCACGTGACCGGCACCATCGCCGCTCTGGCCAACGGTGGTGGCGTGCTGGGTGTTCTGCCCGGCGGCAATGTCGGCCTGCACATCGTCAAGGTTTTCGGCAATGACAGCTGGACCTCAGGCTCCTGTGGCTGGAGTTACACCTCTGGCGTTCTCCAGGCGGCCTACGAATGTCAGGACGCTGGTGCGAATGTGATCAACATGAGCCTGGGCGGCGGGTCTGCCAGCACCACCGCAGCACAAGGCTTCCAGGATTTGCTGGACCAGGGCGTGCTGTCGATTGCAGCGGCTGGAAACGACGGCAATACCGCATTCAGTTATCCGGCCTCATATGACGCCGTGGTTTCGGTCGCCGCCATTGATATCAACAAGAATCTGGCCAGTTTCTCGCAGCGCAACAGCCAGGTTGAGTTGTCAGCGCCGGGTGTAGGCGTACTGAGTACGACCCCGTTTGCCGACGCCGCTGTTGAAGTTGACCGCAGCTACCTGGTTTCGCCGATGGACCGATCAGCCAAGACAACGGCAACCGGCAACCTGGTCGACGGTGGTCTGTGCCTGTCCGCCGGCAACTGGTCCGGTATGACTGTTCTTTGCGAGCGCGGCCAGATTTCCTTCAGCGACAAGGTGTCTGCTGTTCAAGCCGGCGGTGGCGTTGCAGCTATCGTCTACAACAACGAGCCCGGCGGCTTTGGCGGCCTGCTTGATTGTGGCGGCAACCCGAACCGTGCCTGCTCTTCCGTACCGGCAGTCAGCATGAGCCAGGAAGACGGCCAGCACCTGGTTGCCACGCAGCTTGGCGCCTCGGCCTTCGTCTCCACCCTCAGCACCATT
>JBGTLI010000113.1:0-3487 GCA_041744195.1 Wenzhouxiangella sp.
CGCCCTGATCCTGGTTTCCGAACGCGTCCTCAAGGAACTCAACCTGACCCCGCTGGCGGTGTTCCGCGGCTTTTCAGTTGCCGGTGTGCCGGCCGAAGTCATGGGCATCGGCCCGATCGAGGCCATCCCGAAGGTGCTGAAGCAGTCAGGCATCGACAAGAATGATCTCGACTGGATTGAACTCAACGAAGCCTTCGCCGCCCAGGCCCTGGCCGTCATGCGCACCACCGAACTCGACCCCGACAAAGTCAACCCGCTCGGTGGCGCCATCGCCCTCGGCCACCCCTTGGGCGCCACCGGCGCCATCCTCGCCGCCAAACTCATCCACGGCCTGCACAGGCGCCAGCAACGCTACGGCATGGTCACCATGTGCATCGGCACGGGAATGGGCGCAGCCGGGATTTTCGAAAGAACCTGAAAGCGATTGAACCACAGAGTTTACGAGTTTGGCCCCGAACCCGCTGTCGCGAAAGGGACAAGAAAAGCTCACCACAGAGGCACGGAGTCACAGAGAAAAGCAAGATAAAATATTGTTTTGTAGTTTAATCCTCTGTGCTCTCTGTGCCTCCGTGGTTAAATATTTTTTTAATCGGTCAAACCCGATGAACCATTGCGGTTTCGGCGGCCAGCAGCGCGCGGTTGGCAAGTTCGGCGGCGGTGTCGAATCGCAGGAACGGTACGGTCACGGCGCCCTGTGGCAGGACCAGTTGTAGGGTGGCCAGTTGGTGGCGGCGCTGGTAGGGGCTCTGGTTGATCCGGGCCTGCTGGACCAGGTTGAGGTCAAAGGCATCCAGCGTCTGGCCGACCAGACCACGACGTATCCAGATCTGATCACCATCGAGGTGCCAGCCCCAATGGCGCCATCGAAGGTGAACGCAAACGAAGACAACCACGTACAGACCGGCCAGCGTTGAAGCCGCCACTGAGTCAAAGCCGAAGTTGGTGGTCAGAACGCCCAGACCGAAAACAAGCAGCACCAGCCAGCGCAACCAGAGGATCAATCGGAAACGTCTGCTGATCGGCGAGAACGCCTCCGGCGTCTGCCAGCCATGAACAATCCGGTCCACCAGGCCATGATCGCTTCGCCTAAGGCCGGGCACCTGGAAACCCGTGCGAGTGCCGGCATCTTCGGCATCGCTGCTCTTGGCCTGTCGAACCAGCAAATACCAACTGCCGAGAGGCCGGCCCAGGCCGGTCTGACGCAAGGTCAGACCAGTGATCTTCTTGCGTCGAATGGTTTGCTCACGTTTGTCCAGCAGACCGCCGACGCCCACCAGACGATCACCACGCTCGATCAGGCGAAAATCATGGAAGCGAATCACGGACAACAAGCCCGAAACCATCACCAGGAAAGCGAACAGAAGCGGAATCATCAACCCGATCAACAACCAACCGATCGCAAACTGCTCACTGAGCCAGATAAATCCGTCGGTCTGCTCCAGCCGTTGACCAAAGCGTTGAACGACCACGCCAAACAGCCAGGCCAGAGCGCTGAAGATCAACCAGACCTGGTTCGAGCCCATGCCATGGACGAACAGACGACTGGTCGAGGCCGCAAACAGCTCCTGGCTGGCGGGTGCAGCCGGGACATGACCGCCTGCTTCGACGTCACTTTGGAAAGGCACGTCTCCCTGGCTGCCGGCAATCCGGTCGCGCATAGCCTCGGCCAGTTCACGCGAGATACCGGGCAGTTCAACTTCCTTCTGGGCAGCCCCCGGCGTTTCCAGGCTGAAACGAACCAGACCGAAGGGACGAAAGTAAAACGGTTCGCCTAGCTGAATGTTCTGGACCCGCGCGAACCGGATCCTCAGCTCCTTCCTCTCGAACAGCCCGCGCCTGACCCGGATCGCATCCTCCTCCAGCTTGAACCGAAAGCGACGGTGATAAATCACGGCGCCAATCACGATGGCCAGCAGAACACCAGTCACCCCGAGCAACAGCTCCCGTGGCCCCAGCCATTCGGTAAAGGCCACACCCGCGCCTGCGCCGAGGAACAGGTAGATGTTCTCGCGAACGAACTTCTGCACGCCACCGAAAATGATGAAAATCAGCGACAGCGGCGCCAGCCGCTGCCAGCCGTCAGCCTCACCCTGGTCCACGATCAACCTCGTCTGCCTCGGCACGCGAGCCGAGTTCACCAGCGGATTCATTACCGGATTCACTAGCAGAACCACTGCCAGATTCACTATCAGCCACCCGATCATCGCGTATCTGCTCAAGCAGGTACTGGCGAACCCGGTTGGCTGCATCCGTATCCAGGCCTTCCACGGTCAGATCAGCCATCATGCCGCCGGCGGTAAAGCACTTGACCCGCATCAGGCCAAACAGGCGTTCAAGCGGGCCACTGGACGACTCCACATGCTGGATCCGAACAAAAGGCACGATCACCGTCTTGCGCCAGATCACCCCGGATTGGTAAATCAGATCATGCTCGCGCAACGCCCAGGCTCGTCGGCGCACCCCCAGCCAGGTGATCAGGCAGAACCAGACCGTCGCAAACAGGACGGCAATCGGCGGCCACAGGCCAATATCGAAATTCACATACGGCACCCAGCGTACAGCCAGCAGCACCAGCGCCAGAAACAACCAGAACCCGGCGGTGGTGATCAGTGAGTACGGCAGAAAACTGCGTGCGACAGGATTGAGCTCAACACGCCGGTAATCCGGCAACGAATCGGCCTCCACCTGCAGATTGCGAAAGCCATCGACTTCGATCGACATGCAATGAGCCTTGTTCCAAAAGCAAGTGCAATGATAGTGGGGAGACGAGTAGAGGGATAGAGGAAAGAGGGTAATCACACCCTCCCCTCTTGACTAAGCCGTCAAAGGCTGCAGGACTGATCGCGGCGCAAAAGTTAAAAAAAGCCGGAAAAAAGCAACAAATTCGGCCCAGGCGTCAAAAATTAAGGCAGCAAAACAATGGCTTGCGCACGCATGTGCATCCAATGGCGGTAGCGTGTTTGGCGTTTGGGAATGACTTCTGAAATTTGCACCCTGGATCCATACAGCAAAGTGGCAATCAAATCGTACGGTGGATAGATAGGCCTCAGTGGCACGTACGCAGCACCCGCCGCATCCGATCCAATAACTTTTCGGCCCATGACTTGTCCTTTCCAGCGCAGTGAGGCAGCATCACAACTGTCGACACAGTTTCCGAAAATCAGAAATCAACCCGCCATGGCACAGGAAAATTCCGTAGTTATGCGTCAGAAAATGACTGAGATTGGATACGGGCAACCAATTTACTTCGCTATTACAGGGAGTTGGCGCGGGTGGCGGCAGGCCAGTCAGATAAAGCGTCATTCTCGACGCCCGATCCAATACCCTCAACTTTCAACAGCCAATTACTAGTGTAGTGTAATGAATTGTTTGTTTATATGGTATAATTCAGCCTGCCTTTATGCAAACAATGAACGATGCCAGCGCCCACGCCTATCAAGCTCTCACCCGACGAAGAAGCCATCCTGAAGAAAAGCCTTGCGAGTGG
>JBGTLI010000114.1:0-13939 GCA_041744195.1 Wenzhouxiangella sp.
CCACTCGCAAGGCTTTTCTTCAGGATGGCTTCTTCGTCGGGTGAGAGCTTGATAGGCGTGGGCGCTGGCATCGTTCATTGTTTGCATAAAGGCAGGCTGAATTATACCATATAAACAAACAATTCATTACACTACACTAGCTCCGCGCTGACTCCCTTGGGCCGCCTTTGTAGTTCCAGTTTTCATGAAACTAGCCCCGCAATGCGACGTCACCGCCAGATTGTAGCTGTCCTGTTGTTTTCTCTTGTCCGGCGAACAAGTACTTCAGATAGCGCTCAGGCGCGTTTAGAAAGACCTTGCTTAAAAGGTTAAATATCGAGCTCTCTGAGGGTATCTACGTCTCGGCCGTACTTGAACGTGCGCATTGCAATAATAGTGTTGTTGCAACTCAAAGCAATGATATGCCCCTTGCGCGAATGACTGACCAAAACACTCTGTCGAAAGTCGCCGGTGACGGTCCACACTCTGCAAATGCCGCTGGAGCCGACAGGAGCGATAAATAGCTGGCAAGGTAGATTACCTGGCGTGGAACCGACAGCGTCGAAAACGCCGTGAGCCGGACCGAACCAATGCGCACAGCCCGATAGAAGGACCAAAACCACACTGATCAGAGGGACTTTCATGTGACCCTTCTGTGCTCAAGCGACGATTGGGCCTCACTCACCTTTAGATCTTTCATCCTGTGTCATGGCGCCGTTCTATCTTGTCGCAACTTCGACGAGCAGTACAACCCATGCTGCACCGATTGCAATCGGCATCCACCTACCCATTATTTTCAGTGCTCCATATCTAAACTTCTTTTTACTTTCCCTCTCTTTCTTATAGGATACGTATTCGGAGCAGTATATTTTCAGACGTCGTACAGCAACTTCTAGATCTTCTGCCTGACGCATCGCAATCATTATCCACATAGCGGTAATCACGAGACCCAGTAATGCTATCGCAACAAGTGCCCATGTCTGTGGTTCTGAACCGAGAGTCGCGTAAAATACAAACAACATGGCTTCTGCCACTAAGAAAAAATTATGGCGGTCATTGTAAATACGCTCCTCATGAAGCGCATGTTCCCAGATTCGTTTAATCGACTCTGGTGATAACCCCTGCCCGTCTGTCATGTCATCTCCTGAATCACTGAAACCAACAAGTGCTTCGCACCAACAACAAAGATCAGTTGCGCCGCTTTGGCGTGATTGGCTCGCGGGGCGCGACCCAGTTTTGCAGCCTACTCAGGCTTTGTCAAGGATTTCGCCTGGTGAGGTCCAGGCAGGGTGGCAGCTCAGGGGTTGCGGTGTAGTTCGTTGACTGAGGTGCGGAGCGGGTTTTCTGGTCGACTTGTTTAACGATGATTGCTGCTTAGAGGCTGTGGGTACCGTGAGCGGCGGACTACCACGACCGAGCCTGGCGGTATCCGGCCGGTCGTTGTCTCGCTGGTGGCCCGGTTACAGTACCCACACTTGGCTCTGTCTGAGCCAGCGGCTCTCACTCCTCCTCGCGGGTCGGTACAAAGTTGGCAATGAAAATGGCCGAGCCGCCGGATTCGAGATTGCGGGCGATGATCAGTACTGGTGCTGGCAGGTTGAAACCCCCGGTCAGTTTGTAGACGCTGGAAAATCCATCCGGATAGACCAGCTGACCACAGCCCGGCGATCCGTCAAACAAGCAGCCGCGCACTTGCCCACCCGGCACACTGTTGGCCCGGTTCCAGTCGCTCGCAGCCTGGTTGATGCTGTCCATGGCCGAGTTGGCATCCTTGAGGCTGGATGCGCTGACCAGACTGGTGGCAGCGCCGATCACTGAATTGATCAGGTCAGGACCGATCATCGTCACTGCTGCATTCGAGCCGAGTATCGGGTCGAGGCCGAAACCTTCAATGGCCGAGTTCGGGATATCAAACACATGAATGGCCTGGCTGGCACCGCTGATGACGGCAACGATGGCACTGCCGTTGACATAGGGTTGCAGCAGGTCCGCTGCAATCACGACCCCGAGGGCGCGGGCAACCTGGCCCAGATAGGGCACATAAAAGTTCTTGATCAGATTGTTGCGAATGCTCACCGCAGTCATGATACCTGGCAAGGTGAAACGCGCGGAAGCGAGGCCGGCACCATCAGCGGTGAGCCGGTCAGCTTCGGCCAGGGCCTGCCGCACGGCTCTGATGTCGGCCACCAGTACGCCGGGTGCCTGGGTGCCCAACAGGGCGGTAATCCAGGGCCTGCCGCGCAGGACGCCAACTGCGGATGGATCAAGCGCCGCCAACGCAGCAGCGGCGCTGCCCAGATTCTGATTGAGCTGATTCATCACCTGATCGGACACGGTGCCTTCCAAAACCAACGCCTCGATCTGCCTCAGCCGCTCGACCAGTTCAGCGGCGATCGAAACAAAGGCGCTGTCATCGACTTTCGGCAGCAGTCCGCCAGCGATCCCCTGGTCCGGCGTCGGCAGTACGCCAGCTTCCGGTGCAACGACAGTCATTGTTCGCAAACGGCGCAGGTCGATCTCGGCCTCGAGATCGGCCAGGGCCTGGTCCAGCGCCAGCACGGCGGCAATATCACCGGCGTCAATCGCGGCAATCAGTGCTTCAATCAGTTCGCCAAACTCGATCTGTTGGCGGGTAAAGTCGCTGTAGACACTGCCGCCCGGACCGTCACTGATTGGCGGCAGCACCGCCACCGGCACGCGAACCACCTCAGGATTTGGCGCACTGAACGATGCGCTGATCAAGAGGCTGCCCTGGCTGTCTGCCGCCGTCGCCAGGCTATCGTCGATCAGGGTCGGGTCCGGGCCAAAGAAACTGAACGGATCGACCTCAATCATGAGATCTATGGCGGGCTGCGGATCGAGCGGCGTGCCGTCAACATCGCGTACCTCCACACTGACAACAGCCGACTGACCGGATGAGATCAGCGGCGGATCAACCAGGAGAATCGCGCGTGGGCCGCCCGATACGGTCAGCGTCACCGGGCTTGTTGGAGCGACCAGGGTTTGCGGCGGCGGATTTTGCTGAGCAATCACGTTTCTTGGGATGATTGGTTCATTGACCCAGACAATCGGACCGGCCGTCAGCCCGGCGTTTGCCAGGGCATCGAGTGCATCGGCAAGACCAAAGCCCACCATCCGTGGCACCGGGATCGGGACCGGACCGCGCGAAACATCGATCCGCACATTGGCTCCGGCCGCGACATGGCTGCTAGCTGCGGGATTCTGAGCCGCAACTTGACCGGCCGGAATCGTGTCGCTGAAGGTATCCAGAATCGGGCTGGCCGTGAGGGAGACTGCGGCCAGATCGCTGACTGCCTCGGCCTCGGTTCGCCCGGCCAGATTGGGCACATTGACGGCAGGGACCACGTCGAGGAGAAAGTTCTGGAAGGCGGCGGCTCCGACGCTGTCGGACACTCGGATGACAACCGTGTGACGGCCCAGATCAGCCATTGTCGGTGTCCAGCTTACCGAGCCGAATTCGTTGACGACCATACCGTCCGGGCCTTCGCCAATCGACCAGCTCAGCAACTCCCCGACGTCGGCATCCACTGCGAGCACGTTATAGACATACTCGAAGCCCGGCGAGGCCAGAGTTCTCGGTGTCGACAGGATGCGCGGCGGACTGTTTGGGGGAAAGATCGTGATATCGACCCGGGCTTCGTTAGACTCGAATTCACCGTCGCTGGCACGATAGGTGAAGGAGTCGGCATCCTCGACCCGCGCCTCGGGCAGGCGCTCGTTGATCATGTACTGATTCAGGCCGGGCAGCAGCCAGTGAGGTCGCTGCACGGCCGGAACACTCAGATCATCGTTGATGTTGGTGACGTGATAGCGCATCTGGTTCCAGATTGCGCGCATCGGCGGCCAGTCGTCGTTGGGGCTTTCGTAGACGATCACCGCCGGCGTGAAGCTAAAGGACCCGGCAATGCTCAGGATCAGTTCGGCACGGCCATCGGCGTCGATATCGGCAAACACTGGCACCGTGTTTGGCGACGGCGCGGTGCTCAGGGTATCGAACACGGCCTTTTCGGCGCCGTCCCGGCCGTCCCAGACGTACAGTTTCCCGTCACCGCTGAACAGCACCACCTCCAGGAACCCGTCGCCGTCCAGATCAATGGCAGTGGCGCCGCTATAAAGGGTCGGAACATTCTTGCTCCACAGCGTTGAACCGTCTCGGCCGTCAAGCACTTCGAATACCCCGACCGCCTGCGGGTAGGTGCGCAAAATGTCGGTATAGCCGTCGCCATTGACATCGGCGGCCGTCATTGGCGCTGTATCAAACGCCGAAGTTATGGAGCCGCCCGGGCGCGACGCTTCCCACAAAATGCTGCCATCGTGATTGATGGCAAGAATATCGCCAGCATTGTCGGGGGGCGATGCGCTCAGGCCGCGAGTGCGAACCAGTTCGGGATACGGATCATCGTCAAGATTGACCACAATTGGATAGGTCGAATCGGCATTGCTGCTGAGGCCTAGCGACCAGATCAAAGTGCCGTCGTGGTGCCAGGCGGTATCGCCGACCACGATCTCCAGGTCGCCGTCCAGATCCAGATCCACCAAAGTGACTCGGGTGGCTCCGCCAATGCTGGTGCCGGGCTGATAGACGCTGGCCAGCGTGCGGCCCTCGTGATCCCAGACGTGGAAACCCGCCGGACCGTCATCCGGGGCCACTATGATTTCGGGGATGCCGTCGCCATCGAGGTCGGCAACCGTAATTGCTGCAGCGCCCATTTGGCGGCCGCTGCGACGGACGCCTCCCATGTAGAACCACTGTGGTAACTCCTCGCTGATCCACTTGATATGACCGTCGTGGCTCAAGGCAATCAGCCTCAGTGGAGAGGATGGCGCGTTGTGTCGCTCCCCGCCGATGATCAGCAGTTCCGGCCGGCCGTCGCCGTTTAAGTCAGCAATCGCCGGTCTTGCGCTCAGAGCCATTTCCAAAAACCCAAAAGGCACTTGCCATTCTATTTCGCCACTGATCCCGTCCAGCGCGATAACGACGCTGCTGGCGGTCGCGCCGCGAATCATCAGGATCTCGGACTGGGGATCGTCGTCGATGTTGGCAACGATTGGCGGCCAGTAATTGAGACCACCGGACTGGGAAAAATTCCACTTTTCGGCAAAGCCAATCGTGCCGACCTGATTGTCCGGGGTGTAGTCGAAACTGCCATCGGCATTGAGGGTCAGGCTGCCACGCTGTGGGCCGGTTGCGAGCTGGGCTGTCAGCGGGTCGTCATTGGGGTCTTCGTCGTTGGCCAGAACACCCGGCGCGGGGACGACCAGCGTATCGCCACGTTCGACACGGTAGCTGTCGTCAATGGCTACCGGCGGGCGATTGAAATCAACAAATACGCTGAAGTCGGCTTGGTCGGCAAAGCCCAGCGGATCGGCGACGCGCACCGTGACCGGATTGGGCCCCAACTGCTGGGTCACCGGTGTCCAGTTGATCTGACCGGTCAGGGAATCGATCGCCATACCAGCCGGCGCCTGGGGCAGACTCCAGCTCAGTTCGTCGCCGTCCGCATCGCTGGCCGTGGCAGTAAAGCTGAGCAGCGCGTTGACCCGGGCGCCGCGATCGGCGATCGGGTCCAGCACCGGGGCTGCGTTATTAGCGATCACGGTCAGGGTAAACGATTCAAGGTCGAAGTGGCCGGCGGGGTCGGTCGCGCGAACGGTCACCGCAGCCTCGCCGATATCACCCAGCTCTGGCAGCCATTCCAGCAAGCCACTGGCCAAGTCCAGCGTCATGCCGGCCGGCGCGGCGTCCAGGTTCAAACTCAGTTCATCGCCTTCATCCGGGTCGGTGGCTTCCACGGTCAGCGTAAATGGAAGCTTGGCCACAATCGCCCGGTCGGCAATGGCCGCGATCCGCGGGGCGCTGTTTGGATCAATCACTTCAACGCAAAAGGTATGACGATTGCGCCTGCCCTGTGGATCAGTGACTATCACCGTTGCAGCGATCACGCCCACGTCAAGCACAGTGGGCACCCAGGTCACCACACCGGTGGACTCATCGATACTCATGCCGGGCGGTGCTTGCGGCAAGCGCCAGATCAGTCCCAGCTGACTGCCCGGCGAGCTGGTGTCGATATCGAATTCCAGCACGGCATTGGCCGGGATGGCCTGGTCAAAAACCGGGTGAAATTGGGGCAGCCCGGTCGGGTCCTCGAAACGATCGACAAGCAGTACGCAGCGCTGTTCGATCTGGGCCGGCGCGGCATGGCTTGCCGCCATCAGCACCAAACCGAGGATTGCTTTCAGGGCAGAATTGCAGCGCATGTCAGCGACCCTCTGTGCTGGTGACCGGCGCGCCGGCCAGCGGATTGGGTGCTCGGAAGATATCTCGCACCCGGTTGGTATCGCCAACGATCAGATTGCTGGCATCGGACTCAAACGCGATCCAGAGCCCGTCTCCCGAGGGCATCGGGTTGGCGCTATGGCCGTCCGCCTGACCGCCCGGCGGCCTTGAGACAATAGCCGTTTGTCTGCTTTGCCGGTCGTGTACAAAGATGTCAGCGCGATTGTTGCTGTCCTCAGGTACAAGGTTGGAGGCCAGCGAGCGGAAAACGACAAAGCGCCCGTCAGCCGAGACCGCGGCGTCCATGCTGTTATGGTTGGCTTGGCTGCCGTCGGAGGCAATGCTGACTCGGGTGGTCGTGCCGGCAGATCGATCACGCACGAAAATGTCCCAGCGCCCGTTGGTGTCGCCGGCCACCAGGTTGCTGGCTTCCGAGCGAAAAACGACGATATTTCCATCGTCCGAAACGGCCGGGTTGAAGCTGCCACCATTGCCCGTGCTGCCGCCCGGGGTAACACTAATGACCTCCAGATTGCCCGATTGGCGATCCTTGACAGCAATATCCGGACGGTTGTTGGCGTCATCGGGCAACAGCTCTGAATAGGTCATGAAGGCCACAAAGCGGCCATCACTGCTGAATGCCGGGCTGCGGCTATCGGCATCCAGTCCGACGCCTGTGCTCAGGCGGCTGATGCGCTCGATCTGTGGCGTGGGATCGGTCACCAGGTCGAGGACGAAAACGTCGTGGGCGCTGTTTAAGTCATCGTTGATCGGGCGAATCGATTCAGGCCAGACGTTCTGCAGCGATGAGCGAGTGCGGAAGGCGAGAAAGCGACCGTCGCCGGACAGCGTGGCTTCCAGGCGCGCCACAGCTGCCACTGCTGGGTTCGGTCCAGAGCTGTCCGGCAGCAGGTGGGCGGTGGTGCCACCCGCTCGATCCGTCAGTCCCGGGATCGTCACGACGGCTGAACTGCGTGCCTGAAAAGCCACCAGATTGCCGTCATTGCTGATGCTGGACAGTCGGCTGTAGTTGGCCGTCTGGCCACCATCGGGTCGCAGGCTGACGATTTCGGTGGTGCCTGCGTCCAGATCGCGCACGAATACGTCGGTCCAACCGTTGGTATCACCTGGCACCAGATTGTCGGCGTTGGAGTGAAACGCGATAACCGAGCCATCGAAAGAGATGGCAGCGCTTGCGCTTCCTGCATTGGCCTGGCTGCCGTTATTGGCGACGCTGATACGCTCGATTTGGGCAACAACCGGAGAAGAAATCGCGGCGAACACGATCACCCCAAAAAGCGCGAGACTGTGCCTGACCGGCAGAACTTTCATAAACATGAGTACCGATTTCCTCAGTTGGGCGAACTACTACCCTTTAAAGCGCAAAGGCTCGGCGTTTTGTATCAGTCAGCACCATTTGGATAGTCCTGGCCCGTTGAAAACTTAGTAAACTGAGGATTAGAGCACCCTGCTCCGCCCCGGAGGATCGTGACATGCCAGAACAATCACCAGACCACGACTCCGAACTGGACTCGCTACTGGAGCGTTGGTCTGACGGCGATGAAAGCGCAGGCGAGGCATACATCGCCGCGGTCTACGGTGAACTCAGGCGACTCGCGCGCATTCATTTTTCGGGCGAGCGACCGGAGCATACCTTGCAGCCAACCTCGCTGGTAAGCGAAGTCTGGCTCAAGCTCAAAGAAGCCAATGATGCTCAGTGGCAGGACCGGACTCACTTCATGGCCCTGGCCTCTCGAATCATGCGCCAGATCCTGGTCGACAGTGGACGCCGAAAGCGCGCGGCAAAGCGGCAAATTAAAGACCCGTTGACGATCACCGTGGAGGTTGGCGACCAATCCGCATCGGTAGATTTCGCAGAACTCGATAAGGCCTTGACTCGTCTGGAGGCACTTGATGAGGCGCAGGCCAGAATTGTCGAACTGCGCTACTTCGGTGGCCTTACCGTTGCCGAAACGGCCGAGGTGATGGGCCTGTCGACTGCCACAGTCAATCGATACTGGCGCGCGGCGCGTAGCTGGCTATTCATGCAGCTAGAGCCACTCGGTCAATGAATAGCCAGCCCACCAACGAACTCGAATTGGATAGGCTTGCGCTCAAGCTGTTCCTGAACAGCCTGGAGCAGCCCGCCGCGCAGCGTACCGATTGGCTGACTCAGCAGTGTTCCGATTCACCTGAATTGCTGGAAAAAGTACTCGCACTGAGGGAAGCCGAAAGTCGCAGTTCGGGGTTTCTGGAAGACGGACCCAGAACTCATCCAGCGTCATGGGTGCTCGACGACCGGGCTGGCCAACGGCTTGGCGCTTTTGAACTGATCGAAATGCTCGCAATTGGCGGCATGAGCACGGTTTACCGAGCGCGCCGCGCCGACGGCGCTTTTGACCAGCAGGTAGCGGTTAAACTTTTCGAAGCGGCCAGCCTGGATGCTCAGAGTCGCCGCCGCTTTGATGCCGAGCGTCGCATACTGGCTACGCTCGAACATCCCGGGATCGCCCGAATTATCGACGGCGGCGCAGCGGACGATGGCACGCCCTATGTCGTCATAGAGCTGGTCCAGGGCGAACCCATCACCCATTACTGCCGCAGGCACTCGACATCCGTCGAGGGCCGGCTGACTCTATTGCAACAGCTATGCGATGCCGTGAACGTCGCCCACAGACAAGGGATTGTTCATCGCGACATCAAGGCCGGCAATGTGCTGGTTACCAACGATGGCGTGCCGAAGCTGATCGATTTCGGCATTGCCCGAGCGCTCGACAATTCGGCCGTACTGGTGGACCTGCCCGAGACTCGACTCGGCAGTCAATTGATGACACCCGAATATGCCAGCCCCGAGCAGATTCGTGGTGAAAAAGTCGGAATCAGCAGTGATGTCTACTCGCTCGGCGTGCTGGCCTATGAGCTGCTGACCGGCACCCGGCCCTACCAGCTGGCCGGCATGAGTCCGGCGGAAATCGAAAGGATGGTCTGCTTTACCATACCTTGCGATCCCAGCACGAGCGTAGCGCAGCGGCGAACCGCAACAGCCGCCGGACTCGATAACCCTCGCAGACTGCGCAAGCGCCTGCGCGGCGACATCGATCGTATCGTAATGACCGCTTTGCACCACACATCGGCGCAGCGCTACCCAACTGCTCAGGCGCTTGCTGACGACATCGAGCGTCATCTGAGTGGAAAGCCGGTCAAGGCCCGCGGAGCATCGGGAATCTACCGGATTTCCAGATTTCTTTCCCGCTATCGAGTCGGTGTGGCGGCGACTGCTACCGTTTTTGTCGCCCTGGCTACAGCCCTGATCATGGTCGAGAACCAGCGCGAACTGGCCAGCCAACAGGCCGCCAGGGCCGAGGCTGCACGCGGATTCCTGGTCGACATGATCCAGCGTGCCGATCCCTTCGAAAACGCCGTAGCACCAACTCTCGCCGGAGCCTTGAAACTTGCTTTGGATGACGTCGACATGCGCTTCGCGGACCAACCGGAGCTCGAAGCCGATATGCGCTACACCATCGGCTACGCACTGCAGAACCTGGGCGAAGTCGAATTGGCCAGGGATCAGTTCGAAAAAGCGCTGGCCCTTCGAGATATGCATAACGATTCAGTCAAGCTGGCTCAGATCCACGACGGCCTGGGGCTTATCGCCTGGTGGGATAGTGATCTTGATCGCAGCGCACAGCAGTTCGGCCGCGCCATCAAGCTTCTTTCGGGGACAGCAGAACCAGAAACAGATGTCTGGCGTGTAAAGGTTCTTGCCAACTGGGCCGCCATGCTCATTGACGCTGGCGATTATGAAGAAAGCGAGCGTCGGGCCGACCAGGCGAGATTACTGGCTGAGACGGGTGACGACGTTAGAACGCTTTCGGCCATTTGGTCGACGCTGGCCACGGCGCGGCAGGGCCTGAACAAAAACGAAGAAGCTCTTGCAGCCTTCGAACAAAGCCTACGCCTGCAGGCTGCCGCTACCGGGGAAAATCATCCCAGCTATGCCATTCTGCTCAACAATCTGGCCCTTCAGCACCACCAGATGGGCCGGCTTTCCGACGCCGTCACGGCCATGCAACGCTCCGTCGCGATTCGTCGCGAGACCCTCGGCATTGACCATCCGCAGACGGCCACAGCGCTGTTCAATCTGGCCCGATTACAGACCTACTCCGGCGACCTCGGCCCTGCCGAGAGAAACGCCCGACTGGCACTTGACGTGGCCATCAGCGGTTACGCGGCCGGCCATCCCCGCATCGGCAAGGCGCATGAAGCACTGGCAATTGTACTCAGTGCACGCCAAATGCCTGAACAGGCGATGGTGCATGCCTTGACAGCAAGAGCCATTTACCAGAACGCCAATTCAGTGGACCCTGCCTGGCTTACGGCCGTTGATCAACTGATAGCAAGCATGCAAGAGGCAGAACCACATCGAATACCTGAATAAATGACCTGCTGGGCAAGACTATTGGCTCTCGGCAATAGCGTTTGCCGGTACGGCAAGAAGCCCTGGAGTGGAGCCGTCAGCGCGTGAGCAATCACACCCATATCGTCCTGCATGTAGACCCCGACCAGACCGAAAGCTGGAAAGACGAAGAGGCCGAGCCTGTACCTTCCCCTGTCAACGTTTAACGGTTGTCCTCACAAATATCCGCCCATGACCCGGGGCCGGGGCGCTAACCCTTTCCAGATAGCGGGCTTTCACCGCTTGATCTACCACCAGCTTTTGCCGGCGCACTGCGCGTCCCGTACTTTGCTACTAACCGACCGGCCATTTTAATTGTCGCCCGTTGGGGTACTCTCTAAGATTCCCTCCGCTAATCCAGAAGCCTTCGCGGTGCATCCATGTCCTCGTGCAGAACACGAACAACGAGCACCTCCGGCTCCAGCACTTGATAGAAAACAGCGTGATGCTCTACTTGCAATCTGCGATACCCAGGAAGAACATGGGCGTAGTTAGCGCCGAGTGATGGATGATTAATCAGCTGATTCATTCCTGCCTCAAGTTGATCCAGGTATATATCCGCCTGGTCGACCCCCCATTCTTCGCAGGTATACATCCAGATTCCGGTGAGGTCAGCTTCCGCCTTCGGCGTGACGGTAAGCGTAAGCACTAGTTAGCCGCCTTCATCCGCTTACGGCCAGCCGCTTTGATGGCCGATATATCGAGCGGCTTAGGTTTCCCACTAGACTCTCCGTCAGCAAGGGCCTGCCTCAACGTGGCAAGACGTTCCTTGGCCTGCTGGTCTCTTCGGATTAGATCGCGGATATATTCACTATCATTGCCAAAGTGACCACTTTCAATCTGACCTTTCACCCAGTCGTCTTGCTGTTCAGTCAGCGTGATGGTTTTCCGGTGCATACTCATAGCTGGCGCTCCTAACCAAGTCAGAAGTATGATAATATCATACCATTTCACTAAGGCAAATCAATGCCCCGTTTCTTGTCAGGTCACTTGGCTTCGGCATTATTTGGTTCGCCCGATTTGTCGGCAGGTGTGGAATAGGCTGGTGCGACTGGCCTGCAGATTGGCGCCCGGCTTTGAGGCCTGATCAGGCTTATTCAAGAACTTCGCTTGGCGAGGCCCAGGCATGGTTGCCATATCAGGTGCTGCAGAGTAGTTCGTTGACTCCGGCTTCAGGAGCGTTGAAAATGCCTCCATCCGAAGAAACTCTTCGACCGCCCGCTGAAACCCGTTGCCGGACTGCATTCAGACGCCCTGCTGAACATGACCGAAGCCAGCTACATCGAACTGGTTCAGTGGACCGGCGGGCAGGTCCGTCCCGACAAGCGCGGAAAGCTCAAACCTGCTGACCAGATCACCACCCCACCCTCGGCACTCTGGGCTGTGGCAAAACATCCCAGGCAGCACAGGCGACGGTGTCGTAATGGTTTGCGCGCAAGTGCGTAAGTAGCCACGGCAGAGTGCCGTCGTGCGTGGCTGCGCCCGGTGCAGGGAACCGAGAGCGTTTACTACCGTGCGATCCGGGACAAACTCTCCCTATACCGCCATCCCGCTACACGCCGACCCTACCGCGTCGCTTTTTTAATGGAAATGAACTGAACCCAACGTCGACTTAGGCGCCCGTGATCAGATCTTGCGTGTCCCGTACTTTCGTGCTTTCGCCGTTCCGACACTACAGTAGCCTTTTCCAGACAGCGGGCTTTCACCGCTTGATCTACCACCAGCTTTTGCCAGCGCACTGGGTGTCCGGTACTACTGTCCCGTACTACTACCGTAATGCTCTCGAAACCTACAGTTTCGAAGCGAAAAGCAAGATGAGAAGGTTATAAGTGGCATGCGAAGTGGTGCATATCCAGATCGATCGATACCGAAGCCAAAGCCAACCCCAGGCAAAGCCCGGAAGCAACAACAACAAATTTCCAGTAAGTCCGATAGGGTGAATCGCCGAAAACGCCACAGCGCTAATTGGAAGCGCCCAGAACGTCCCAATAATTCGACTAAACCTCTCCAATAACCACCCCCGGAAAATGATCTCTTCCGAGAGCGGAATCAAGAAAACTAGCACCAAAACAAGCTGCCAATTCAAAGATGAAAGTTCATCCGCATTTTGCCTTGTCGGCAGTGACGAACTCCCGAATAACCCATATAGCCAAGTGAGCAAAACCGACAGAATGATAGCGGTGCATATCGGCAAAAGCAACCTACCTGCCCAGCCACCAACCTCATCGCGAAAGCCAAAAAGCCTGGCATTCGTTGTTTTCCAGTAAAAGAAGGCCAACAGAATTGCGGCTAACGGCAGCCAGATTATTAAGTTCAGAGATCTTTGCCAGAGTAGCTCAGTTCGAAACCTTGCTCCCGAGGTGGGTTCAAAACCGTTGGCCCATAGAGCCGCGCTAACCTGATCGAGGACATCTCTAGGCACGGAATCCACCCAGCCTGCCGTCAATTCCCAGCTGACCTTGTACAAGTGATCTTCCAATGATTCCACGCGGATCGAAACCTTATGGATATGACTCACCGACTGCCGCAACATCTGCTCAAGGTCTGGGTTAACCAACCGGACATCCAATGCATCCTTAAAGTCCAGCTCTCCTTGCCACTTGACAGAGCCAAAAACCATTGGGGCCGTGGTCGAGGCAAGATAAAGGAACAGTAGCGCTAGGAACCAGAAATAGTCTGGCGCCAGTAGTCGAGTGATTTCTTTTCCGCGTGCAATCCACGAATCGCTTCTACGCATTAAGGTCCCATTCGTCTTCAAGTCAGGTTTAGATACAGTCAACACCAATACTTTAAAGCGATGTGAGGGCTGAGCCGGAGGAACCTTGACGATGGACGGCAAGTGATTCGTCTGAGAGATTCCTTCGCGCCAACGTTGGCGATGCTAACCATCGCAGGCCACCTACCAATAGGCGCAAGCCGCGCTAATCCCTTCGGCAGTGCGGGTACGAAGTGCGTTGTTCCCTCCGTCAAATTATTCAGTTGCCTTTCTGTCAAGCACTAAAATCGTTCTAATCCACCAAACAGATAATAAATCAAGGGCTAATAGAATTAGCCCTTGATTTTGAACTAGTGTACCCCGTCAAACACTCTGTAACTTATTCAGGGTCTGACGCCCTCGTTTCACTTTTTCGAGGATATCTTGCGCGGACTTCGTCCAGATAAATGGCGCCGGTGCCTGATTGTGCTTCTCGATATAGCTCATGACC
>JBGTLI010000115.1:0-12914 GCA_041744195.1 Wenzhouxiangella sp.
CCAGCTCAGCCCCGGCATGAAGGTCGGCCAGATGATGCCAAAGCTTGACCAGACAATCCTGGACCGCATCTTCAGCCTCGGCATTCGAGCGCAACAACAAACGGGCCAATTGCAGCAACCGGGCCCCATGCTCATCAACCAGATTTTCGAATCGCCGCTCCATACCCGAATATACGCATGGGCACGCGGAAAGTTACAGGGCAGGAAGTCATGGTCGGGGCTCTTTTTGGTGCGGCCAAGCCACTCACCAACTGAGGTCAGTAGACATTCAACGTTCCAGAGCCGGCCACCGGCGGCGCAGGCCCCAGGTGAAGGCGGCGAATGTTCGTAATTATATTTGCCTGAAACTCAGCGACGGCTTTTCACGAACCGCCGCAGGTGATCATTGCCCACAATCCTGATCATCGCCCAAGGATAACTACCGTAACCACTGAAGTCATGAATCAAGCCTCGTTCCTTGAGGTAATGAATTGCAGGATTAAGTCGGCGTGCATCCCAGCCATACCGATGCGCAATTTCCTTGCAACTGTTCGGAAACTCTGGGTCATTCAAAAGATCGGCTGCCAATTGCAGTGCATCTTCAGCCGGATTCGACTCCTTCCAGAACCTGTCGAACTCTACGAATAACGCGTTTTTTGCGACGAGGCGATAGTGGGCATCCTTGATAAATTCAGAGAGCTCAAAGACGGCATCTTTCGTGTCATCGATGGTAAGTTCGACCGCCTTGGCAAGCTCGGAGAGTTCAATTTGAGGGTCCCCGTAAATTCCATGCTTGGATTCTTCCACGAAGAAACGGGCAATGCGCGTCGCGCTCGCAGAATAGCCAGAATCCAAGTGAGCACCCTGGGCAACAACCTTTGGTTGATTGCCCAGAGGAGGTCTTCCTGTGATGCCGTAAATATCGTTAACAAGCTGCATGATGTCTTCTGCTGTTGTGACCTCGGGTGCATAGATCCCGGACAGCAGAGGTGGTAGATCAGATGCTGGCAACTCTCGGCGAATTGGCAGGAATCCACATTCATTTCTCAACTTTCGAACGAGCCCTGCATCCATTTCCTGATTCACCCATGGCTTGCCGATGGACTGAGGGGTGAGCAAGACCAGGAAGTGTGTACAGTCCGACAGTCCCTCATCAATCTTTTGACGCAAGCTATCCCCCGTTGCGATGCACCACTTATCCCACCAGACTTGAATTCCCTTATTCTGAAGTGCCGCGGCAATCTCTCCGGCAAAGCCCGTATCCTCGGATGCGTAGCTCAAGAAAACAATAGGTGACTCTGATTCTTTCGCGCTATTCGTTTCCATGGTAGTTTCCATTGCCAATCGCTCCTTTACCAATGCGACCAACTCATCAGAGCCTTCAATATGGATTTTCAGGTCTTCAAAGGGCGGTGCCGCGTACTACAATAGTCGGGAATTCTCCGGTTTCTGGATGCCGTATTGCACCCAGTCTCTCGGTTAAGTTCCTACGCAACGATTTCAGGATCTGAGCCGTGACCGCATCACCGATACGATCAGGGTCGACTTTACGGCCTCCG
Organism: Wenzhouxiangella sp.; assembly: GCA_041744195.1. GTDB lineage: Bacteria > Pseudomonadota > Gammaproteobacteria > Xanthomonadales > Wenzhouxiangellaceae > Wenzhouxiangella. The sequence continues at coordinate 1,539 of JBGTLI010000115.1, forward strand.
ATTTCGAATTTAATCATGAACTCTTACCTGCTTCCTCGTTCGACCGTTGAACGCGCTCGGCGATGAATGTCGCGAAGGGCTGGATGTTAGATGCCATGCTGGCCTCGTCGAGGGCAGCCAGATATGAATCACGGTCTTCCACGCGAATGACGGTCCAGGGGAATCCGCCGGAGGCCAGCATGACATTCATAAGAAAACGCGCCATCCGACCATTGCCGTCAGGATACGGGTGAACGTAGCCAATCAGCCAATGTCCCAACACCGCTTTGACAGAGGCCTTGTCCTCTTCTTCCAACAAGTCGAATAGTGCCGGCATGGCATCCCGGACGACTTCCCATCGGGGAGGTACAAATCGGGAGCCTTTCAGGTAGACGGCATCCCTGCGATATCCGGCAAGGGCGTCAGCGCCGATCAGCCCTGCGCTAACGCAGGGTTGAAACAACTCCCGATACCATTCATGGTGGGTCCGCCGGACCTGCTGGCCAGGCTCGGCGTCCGTAAGAACCGCCTCGACATCTTCCTTGACGCGCTTGAACGCCTGCCAGTAGCCGCGAGCGGCAAGCGCATCGCGATCATGCCTATCGTCATGCCTATCGCCATACCTATCGCCATACCTATCGCCATGCCTATCGTCATGCCAATCGCCGTCCCGGCTGTCCGGGTTCCAGTCTCCTGACTTCACGCGCTCGATCAGCTCAGGTGTGACACGGTAGCCCTCGATCGAAAGTGAATGATAAGCATCGCTCTTGTAGATTTCATCAACCTGATCAAGGTAGATCCCGACATCAATCGGTAGGCCCGGCTCATCGGGAAACTGATCGAGCACGAAGCTTCTGTGTGTTCTCCAGAGCGTTCTCAAACGGGCGACGATTGGAGTTGCGGGCCGGACGATCTCCGGAATCCTGCGATCCGCATCGAAAGGATCAACCTCCCGGATCGTATAATCAGCGGCGCTCATCCCGGCCACAATCTCGTCGGCGAGCACACCTCGACCAACCCGTCGAAATGCTCCTGCCAGCCGTCCGGCGACTGTCGAATGCCCGCCGGCAAGAAGGTGCGAAAGGAGTTCGCTGGCCTCCGACATCTGCGACAAAACCACCTGTGCCTCGATTGGATGACCGCGGTAGAAGGGTTCCGGCACTCTCGTGAGGGCAGCGACTGGCCCGTACAACCTAAGCCCATTGATCACCCGAATGTCTTTTTGACCCGGCATGGTCTTATGTTTCAGATCGTAAAGAGAGGTGTCGAACAACAAGTCGATGGTGTTGTTCGTAGCCTTTGGGCTGTAGACGATCACCTGGCGGGGGATCACCGTATTTCCGGCTTCCAGTAAAAGCGATTGCTCGGGCGACAAATGCCACTGAGTGCCGAAACGTGCCTGACAGTAGTGGGCGCAGAATTCCCAGAAGGAGGCATACCAGGGCGTGCTATCCCCGTCCTGCGCACCCGGACTGGTGGAAATCAGCCAGCCTTTCATGACCTCCAGCAGAAAGCCATGTTTGACCAGTCGTTCTCGGTGCGTCCGAGTGAACTCGCCGGACTTGAATACTCGCCGCCCGTCCTCCTGCAATGCTTTCAGGGAATTGAGGGAAACTGCGAGTTTCTTGTGTGGTTGTGCCATGCGGCCTTCCATTGCGGGACTACAAGTCGGTAGCGTCGTGCGAATACAAGTAGATTATGCCGTACTAGTTCAAGTGAATAAAGTCTCGGCAACGCTTTTCACGCTTGCCGCCATCTTGATCCCATAATTCCAGCCGCCGATACTTTACCGGTTCACGAGTAATCCGAAACTGGTTCCTGCAGCCGCGAGCCGGCCAGCGGATTGTGGAACTTCAGCTCCGGGAAACGCCGAAAGTCGTTATCTGCGCTGTGCAGGCTGGCATCGTGTTCGATGGCGATGGCGGCGAGGTGAGCGTCGTTGGTCAGGTTGCCGGCGCTGCCGGACTGATGCAACAGTTGCGAGAGGATCAGCCAGTGACGATCTCCTGGTTCAAGCGGTTGCACGCAGGGCTGGGCCAGCCAGCCGGTCACATAGTCCAGAGCCATCGGCGTTGTGAGCGGGGTTTCGAAGATATGCGGGTGGGTGGTCAGGCGCAGAAAAGCAATCAGGACCAGCCAGGGCAAGCCAACCCTTTCGCTGCCGGACAACATCTGTTCCAGCCATGCGCCCGCCCGCTCGTGATGCGGAGCGTCCTGGTTGACGGCATAGACCAGCAGGTTGACGTCGGGAACGATCACTTACGCAGTTCCAGTTTGCGTCCCAGCTCGTCGTCTTCAAGGGAACCGGCCAGTTGCAATGCCTTGTCGAGGTCGGCGCCACGGGCAGAACGGCCCATGGCCGCAGGCCGGAGTCGGTAAGGGCGCCGCCCAGGGGTGGATGTAATCTGCTCCAGTCCGGCACGCAAGGTTTCGTTGACCACTTCCTTGAACGGCCGGCCCGTGTCCAGCGCGCGCTGCTTGAGCAGGCGCGCCAGTTCGTCGTCAAGCGTTAGTGTTGTTCTCATGAGGGCATCATAGCATCCAAAATTCAGGCATCAAAGCATCATGATTCGAGGGCCGCTTTCGGCCCAATCAACCACGGCGTCCGATCCCGGTTAGTAGAATTGTAGGAGCGGCCCTCTGGCCGCGATCAAAGGTGGGTTCGCGACCAGAGGGTCGCTCCTACCCTGATCCCACAGATCTGTGATGAAAGCAGAATTCATTCCGACAACGCTACTCAAGAAGGGAGTTCGGGCACCGGATCGGCATCGAAAAACTCCTCTCGTGCAGCCATCAAAACACGATCCGGACTGGAGGGAAATACCTCCCAAGGCCGCTCGCCCCCCAGGGTGCCCGCGCGGGCAAAGAACCAATGCATGGCGCGCCAGCCATCCGGGTCGTCCTCGCCAGCCCGCACGCGCGCAAGTATCCCGGTCATCTGCGGTCTAATCTGACCGCTGCGTGGATCGAATTGAAATTCTGGATAGCGAAACTCACGACCAACCCTGACGCCCAGCAGCTCACCTGAGTCGCGCCAGCGCTGGGCAAGCGCGCGATGCTCTCTGGCCCTTGAACCGCGCAGTCGCGCCAACTGGGTCGCATCCAGCATCGGAACCGTCTCGATAATGCGTTCCCGCTCCTCCGCCAGCCGTTCCACGGCGCTCTCCCGCGCCTGCGCCGCCTGTCCATCCTCGTCGCGCAGCCATTCGGCCAACGACCCTGGTTCCGGGTCTGCCTCGGCCTCGAACCATTGCATCAAGAATTGACCGGGCATCACCAGCACTTCGTCCGCCGATAGGTCAAGCTCACCAATCGGGTTGGTCGCAAAGGCCCGCAGGTCCGCCAGAGCTTTTGACGCGCGAAACGCCGAGTACTTTCGCCAGTTCGTCTCGTGCTCAACCGCGTCTTCGCGAACAAAAAGTTCAGCCTGGCCAATTTTTTTGGAATCCTTGGCGCCGAAGTACTGAACAAGCGGCCTGATCTCAGAGATTGGCCGCGATTGATGAAAAAAGGCGATGGTGTCAAGGTCCTGCCGGTTCACATCGGCACGTTCCTTCCACAACTGGGCCATCGGCATCACCCGCACGGCAGTATCTCGAAAAGCCAAGTAAACCAGCTCGTCAGACTGATCCACAGTTGCCTCCGAATCCGGGAAAGAAAAACGGATCATGGCCGCCTCCAGCCGATATACGTAAGATACAAAAGATACGAACGATACATGGCATTGTCAAGCCGACAATGTGCCGAAAATCCGGCCTGAAACGGGCCCAACTCGACCACCCCGCCCCATGCGTGCCGATATATGGGTACAGCAACCGGTTTTCGCTGTCGTTCTGCTGTCTGTCGCGTTAATATCCCAAAGGGACTAACAAAAAGGGACTAATGGGGGACCGACCGTGAACACGCTTCCCACCATCCGCGTCATGATCTCCAGCCGCGCCGAAAGCGCGGTGTTCTCCGGCGAGGCACGAATCAAGCTGACCGATTTGCGCAAGCGGCTGCAGAAGTCGCTGCACGCGCTTCGCTGGTCCACCGAAGCGGCTGGCCATGCTGAGGCGATTTCAAGCGGCCAGCAGATTTTCGACGTCTGGATTCATGAAAACGAGAAGGCCAAGAGCAGCAAACGCAGCCCGTTTGATCTGTCACTGGACGAGATCCGCAGGGCTGATATCGTCATTGTGCTTTACAACGGCGAGGCCGGCTGGAAGCTGGATGAGCAAGGGATTGGCATTTGCCACGCCGAATTCCAGGAAGCGGTTTCGCGCCGGGGCAATATCGTCTACCTGATCGAACTCCAACCCGTGCCAAAACCAAAGGACGAGTCCGATCGGAAATTCAGCACCGCCCTGGAGCGCTCCCGGCCATTCAAGCTATCAGTCAAAACCGAGACCGAACTGCATCAGGCTGTGCTGGAACTGCTGCACAAAGCGGTGGCCGAGTTGGCCCATCAGGGCGCCAGCGGTGGTCGCAGCCGCGATCGCGGCCTGGCGCTCGACTGGAGCCGGCTGGACATGAGCCGTCGCCGCTACGAAATGACAAAGACCCTGGCGACCGAGCTTTTCGTTCCCACTGAAAAAGCAAAAAAAGACGGCCCCTGCCAGGTCAAACTGGCCGACGCCCAACTCGCCGCCTGCCTGCACGCCGTCCCCGGCGCCATGAGCGTGGCCGCCGCCCGCGAAATGCTCGGCCAGCCCTTCCTGCGCGACCACCTCTGGGCCGATCAACTAAGCAAGCAAACCCCGGGCATCGTTCACCTGATCGCCTGCTACAAGGGCGTGACCGAAAACCAGGCCAGCAAGATCATCGGCACCCCCGACACCATGACCGTGGCCAGCGACTTCGGCGTTTATGCCGCCGACCACGTCCAACAGATCCAGATGATCTTCCTGGCCAATTGCGCCGACACCGTTGCCGTGGCTGTGGGCGTCCGACGGCTGCACGAATGGCTGCACTCAACGGATGAAGTCATGTACCTCAGAGAGCGCGCTGTGAGCCGGACGAAAATCCTGAAAACCATCCATGAAGTTTGTAAGCGAGCAGACTAAGGATTTCGATCATGAGCTTCAGATATCAAGAGGTAGAGGCACAGACTGTTCCAGAACTGCTGGAAAGGTGGTTTACTCGATACCGAGAAGCAGAAGAACCAGTCTATGGCGAAGAGGCATGGCAGCAGTTTGTGCGAATCTTATTTGAACTCTATGCTCGGTTCGAAGCAGAGTCCGAGAGCCTTGAGGAGGCTCTTAACTACGATGAGGATGAACTGTGGGCCAAGGATGGGTTTATTGAAATCCTGTTAGAGCTGCGGCGTACATTTGATCAATTTCTGGATGCGATAGATCGCGAGAAATTTAACCGCGACAGGATATCGATTGAAAGTAAGCCAACCCCCTGTCTGTTCATTTCTCACCGATCGACCGATGCTGCAATTGCCGAACGAGTTGCGTGTATTGCTCAGGAGCACCAGTATGAATACTGGCTGGATATCCATGATCCATCACTCGGCGTATTGAACCGATACAATGGCGCCTTCCCAGCGACTCTACGATCAGTCTTGATTGCAGCGACCATCGAGATAGGACTGCTCAATTGCACAAATGTGATTGCACTTTGGAGTTCAAAGGCCAGCGGGTCAGAGTGGATTCCTTACGAATACGGACGGGCCAAAAAGCTTTATCATTTTCCTCAGGGGCTCTGGACACCCAGTGCGGCCATGTGGGTCGAGGATGGAGTCACACCGCCGGACTATAGCTTCCTGGCAAGGACATTCCGAACAGAACGCGCTCTGCGCCACTGGTTAGGCGGTAACGCCACCGAGCTTTCATGCAGGAAGCAGACCCAATCATCTGCGTTGAATGGGGGCCGCAATTGACCGTTCCAGCACCGTTGTTGTGCGTCATCGAGACTTCCGTAACTTTCCCACTGACGCCAATGATGAAGCGAGTAAGGGTAGGCGTACCTTGTCCTTGCTCGATATTCGAATGCCATCAACCTGAGAACTCGGGCAGACAGGCTGCTTGGGAAGTACCATGATGCTTGACTGGAGCCACGGACCGCTGCATGCGGCGCAGTGAAAGCGATGCCTTATAGGGAACTGTCAAAAGACGAGCATCTGCAGGCGGGCGGCCCCAAACGCATCCTCTCCCTCGACGGTGGCGGCCTTCGAGGCATCGTTTCGCTGGTCTACCTCAAGCGAATCGAAACTTTATTGCGCTCGCGCCACGGCAATGACCCTGATTTTCGACTCAGCCACTACTTCGACCTGATCGCCGGTACTTCCACCGGCGCTATCATTGCCGCTGGGCTGGCGATCGGGTTGTCCGTTGATGAACTGATCGAGCGCTACGAATCCATGGGCAACAAGGTTTTCCGTTCCCGCTGGTGGCGCAAGGGAATCTGGCGCGAGCGCTATGACGAACGCGCCCTGATTGAAGAACTGAAGTCGGTTTTCGGTGAACGGACCCTTGGTGATGACAGCCTGCAGACGGGCCTGCTGATCGTCACCAAGCGCATGGACACCGGCAGCCCCTGGCCGCTGGGCAACAACCCGGCCGGCGCGTATTTTCGGAGCGGGCCGGATGCGGACTTTCTGGCCAATGCCGATTACCCATTGTGGCGCGTGGTACGTGCCTCCACCGCTGCACCAGTGTTTTTTGCGCCCGAGGAAATCACCATCGCCCGGCAGCCGGGCCATCCTCCGGTAGAAGGCTTATTTGTCGACGGCGGCGTCAGCCCGCACAACAACCCGGCGCTGCAGGCGTTCATGTACGCAACCCTCGATGGCTTCAGGCTGGGCTGGCCGACCGGCGAGGACCGGATGCTGATCGTCTCGCTAGGGACCGGCAACGCCGATCCCAGCCGGCAAAGCAGCATTCTGGCCGCATCAGACGGCATCAAAGCATTGACATCCCTGATGGACGACTGCGGTGACCTGGTCGAGACCGTCATGCAATGGCTCTCCCACAGCCCGACCGCCAGAACGATCGACGGAGAAATCGGCAACCTGACCCGCGACCTGCTGACCGAGCACCCCGCCTTCACCTACCAGCGCTACCAACTCGACCTGAGGCCCACAGCGCTAAAAACGCTGATGCCCGAGCTAAGTCCAAAGGCAATCAAATCCCTGACCGCCATGGACCGACCTGGAAACCTGCCCATCCTCAAGCAACTCGCCGAACGCACCGCAGACGCCATCGCTCCAGACCACTTCCCCAAAGCCTTCGACCTGCCGAAGAAAACCGACCAGCCCGAAGACAGCGACCTAAAGCCCTACCGCCGCCGCGCCAACAACCCGGTCACCGCCATCCCCCTGAACCTGATCGCCAACCGCAACAACCAGCCCGGCGATCCCCTGTTCACCTACCACAAATGGGACGACACCCAAACCGCCAAGAGCGGCGACTGGCTGGTCAAGAACGGCGACGAAGTCTACACCGTCGACCGCGAGACCTTCGAAACCACCTACACCCCCACCGACACGCCCGGCCAGTACATCAAAACCGGAAAAGTCTGGGCCAAACGCGCCACCGAATCTGGAACTATCCAGACCAAGGAAGGTTCGACGCGTTATGAGGCTGGCGACTGGCTGGTTTTTAATGATTCGGAGGGCGACGATGGCTATGCAATGAGCGCGGAGCGCTTTGAGTCGCTGTACAAAGCGGATGACGGGGACGGTTGAGCGGCGCTCTCACACCCCGCGCCTGCGGAAGTATTCTCGTAGTCGTTGAAATTGGGCGTCTTGCTCAAGATGTGGCGCGGCGTTTGCGATATGGTCCAGACACATTCCCAATTCCTGAGGTATCCAGGGCTGATCAGCAATCACAGCAGCTAGCAGACGCAGTGCCTCCACTGGATATTTGCTGCAAAGTCCCGACTGGAGCAACAAATCCACGATGTAGTCCGGGTGTTCAATCGGTTGCAGCCAGTCCTGCACCGCAGCCAATGCCGCCGGGAATTTGCCCTGGGCGGCAATCGTCAGGCGGGTCAAGGATTCGGCGATACGCGGGGTGGCTTGCTCGCGTGACTTGGGCCAAATCTGTTTCCAGAACGGTTGGACACGGTTCTCCCAGTAGTCATCACGCTGATCGGCAGCTGCTTCCAGCGCCTGGAAAAGCGCCTGTGCGGATTCCTCCAGACCGTCGCGCGGCAATGCGTCAAATACTGATCGAAAGTCTTCCACGGTGTAGCCCTCCGTCGGACCCAGAGCTGCGTAGGTCAGGAATGCCGCGAACTGCTGTCGGTGCTCACCCAAGTCGGCATAATGATGTGCGCTCTCCAAAAGCTGAGGCTTGAAGGCCAACATTAGGGGCTGGTACAAGCGGGGTGACCAAAGAAAGCCTTCCCAAACAGCTTTTGCCTCGGCTGGATTGTCCCAACTGAATAGTGGCAGCAGATACCGCTCGGTCCACGGACGATCCACGCGAAAAAACGGAATCAATTGTGAACCCAGTAGTACCCGACCGAGGCGGTACCGGATCACTTCTACATCACAAAGCTTAGTGAAGAAAGGCTTCAAGTGATCTGGAAGGAAATCATTGTCATTCGGTTTCCGACCGAACCAAAGATTGATCAGCGCCCGAGTCACATGCCCGATTGGGTGGTTGATGGCCTCCAAGACGGGGTGTTCTATAGGCTCGCCATTGCTCGTGATTCCGGTATCCGCGTCGAGCGGCAGCGCCAAAACGCGGTCGATCAGATCCAGCAAGATATTTTCATGGCGACTCAGCAACTTGGATGCGGCCTCCATCCACCACGTCATGGTACGAGCGATTTCCTGTACGACAGCGCCGGGCATCTTCTGCACTAGCGGCGCGGCATACCGCCACGACCGTTCGAGAATTGCTTCGTCACTCCAGGCCTGCATGGCCTGACTCCATCGCTCGGCCGGCCACACTCCATCACGGGCCAGATCGGATAGCGCGAAGAGAGCATGAAAAAAACGAGTGCGGCAGACCTCAGGCCATGTGTCGTCGCAGAACGTTCGCCGTTCAGGCTGCGGCTTCGTCAGCCATCGCACCAGTTCGTGCCGGTTGCGAGGGGCAATGTCGATGTCCCGGCTGTCCTCAAAGCCGGGATCGCCGGAGCCGCTCATCCAATGGGAGAACTCGTCGCTTTCATTGGCTTCCAACCGCCAGCCAGGGTATACGCTAGACAGTTCTGCAAGCCGAGCTTCGGCGGCATCGCCCAAGGCGAGGCCAGATTGATTTAGTTTAGCCAAACGCATCCAGACTGATCGCGCCACCAAGTCCTGCCATTCATCCGGATTGAGGTCTTCTCGATACATTTCGCGCGGAGGACCTTCCAGTATGGCCGCTTCGAGACGACCCTTAGCCGTACTTTCCAATTGGCACCCTTGTAGCACCAGGAGCCGAAGTGCCTCGCGCCTCGAATCCACGGACCACAGCCACCACATACTATCAGCCAACAACCAATCTACCCACTGCCCGGATGCGGTACATCCATCCTGGCTCGCAGCAAAAAAAGCCAGTCGTTTAAAGGTGGGATAGGGCTGCTCAAACCATGCCTGAGCTATCCGTGTAGCGCGAGCGCAATCTTGGCTATGAATCGCCAGCCATGCGTCGCGAACCAACTCGATCAAGCTCACCCAGTCGCGGAAGCCCCGGTTCTGCCAGTGTGGAGAGATGGAGGGGAGATCCCAGTGCGATCGATCTCTGATGTCGTCGGCCTCCCCCAACTCTCGCAGCAGATCAAGCGCATCGCGCAGCAGACGCTCAAAGTCTTCCAGGAGTATTGGCAAGGCAGATATCCAGTGTTCGCTGGTAAGCTCCCTGATGACCGCAGTGACGTGATCGGCGGCCAACACCAGTTCCCAGTTCACGAGTTGTTTGATGTTTGTAGGCCCCTCTGGGTGATCTTCCTTCTCGCCCCAGCGAAACGGTTCTTTCAAGACAACCTTGGGTGAGAGCAGGTCCCGCAACTCCCAGCGCAGAGTGGTAGTCAGGCCATCCCGATTGAGGCGCTTCTTCCAGCCATAGAGATCGCGATTGTGCCATGCTGATTTAACTCGCCCGCTAAGAAGCAGACGCCACAGCGTGCGCATCAAAGGCCTGGGGATGGCCTGAGGAGACTGTGAGCAGATATCCTCCAGTTCGGCGGTTTTGCCTTGGCGCTCCAGTGAGGCAAAGTGATCAAATCTCTGTTCTATCAGCCGCGACAAGCTTTCGTGCATCCGACCGCCATACTTCGCAATCCAGATGACCAGCCTTGGGTCGTCGAGGTGGCGCACGAGCCAGCGAGCCAACTGAAGCATGACATCATCCCACTGGCTTTCAGCCATCCTCCCGGAAGCCAGCAGCATCGGCGGTGCAAGTTCATAGTGCGCTGGCCGACGAATCAGGCTGAAGCGCAGCTTGTCGTCTTGCTCTTCGTGAGGGGGAACTCGAAAACGGGTAAGATCACCGTGCTGGAAACGCTCATCTGAGAAGGTGTCGAGCAACCAGTCCAGCGAAGGCACAGGGTTGAACTCAGCAAAGCGCTGAGCAGGCAAGCCGGACTTATCCGACAAAGCCCAAAGCATCCGCCCGACGAAGTCATCTTGTTGTGTACTGGACGACGGCCGTGCCAAGGCATGGCTCACAACAACTCGCTCTTTGCCCAGTACGCCATCTTGGTAGATGTCTGCCCAAGACTGCAAGGTTTGGTGCAGCGCGGCATGGTCATGATTGCCGGTGGGCACTTCGTACAGGATTGGCGTGACCCCCTTGGCTTCCCACCCTCTGACCTTGCGGGGTTTATGACCCGATTCGAATTCGCCCAGCGCCCAAGCTTGCGGTGTGACCTCACCGAGCATTCGGTCGGCAGCAAGCGCATCCATCATGTAGCGCAGCACCGGATCGTTGATGCTGTAGCCTACGAAGCACACCACATAATTACGGAAAAGCTCGCTGACGAAGCGAGCCGCCCAGCGTTCGGTGAGGTAGGCCAGACCAAAATCGCCGCTGGTCAGGACCAGCCGATTTAGAGCGGATTCCTCTGGTTTGTCGGGCAACAGGCCATGCAGATACACTAGCCCGTCCCAGCGGCTGCTCTTCGGAATCGGCAACATAGGTGCTGAATAGGCCTGGAACACTTGGCGGGTGCGTCTGCCTGCCGTCTGGAACACGCGGTCGAAATTGGTGGTAACCAGCCGCAACGCCCCCTCACGGTTGCGCGCCAACCGCAAAAGGGCGGCATGCGTATCAGAGGCACCCTTGCGCCGCAACTTAGGTTTCAGTGCCTGCGCCAGCGCTCTGCGGACGGCCAAGCTATTCGACGACAATTACTTTGGCCGGTTGACGACAACTATTTTGTCCGGTTGCCACTAAGCTTGCCGCTTGCTCATTCCCGGGAAGGGATTTTGAATGGCGGCCACTCAGCAACAGGTCAAAGTCTTTATGGATC
>JBGTLI010000116.1:0-2739 GCA_041744195.1 Wenzhouxiangella sp.
CTTGATCTCGACGCCATCGGGGTTGCTGGAGCCGACTTCATGCAGGGCGGCCAGATGAAGCACCACCAACCCCAGCAACACCAGCGGCAGGGCCACCACGTGCAGGGCGAAGAAGCGATTGAGGGTCGCGTCGGCAACAAAGTAATCACCCCGAATCCACTCGACCAGACCTTCACCGATATACGGGATGGCTCCGAACAGTGAGATGATCACCTGGGCGCCCCAGTAGGACATCTGCCCCCATGGCAGCACGTAGCCCATGAACGAAATGGCCATCAGCACCAGGTAGATCGTCACCCCGAGAATCCACACCAACTCGCGCGGCTTGTGGTAGGAGCCATACATCAACGCGCGGAACATGTGCAGGTAGACCACCACGAAAAACAGCGAGGCGCCGGTGGAGTGCATGTAGCGGATCAGCCAGCCCCACTCGACATCCCGCATGATGTATTCGATCGAGGCAAAGGCCAATTCAGCATCAGGCTTGTAGTACATGGTCAGGAAAATGCCGGTCAGAAGCTGGTTGACCAGCACCAGCAGCGACAGCGATCCGAATAGGTACCAGACATTGAAATTCTTTGGCGCGTAATACTCGCTGATGTGCTTCTTCCAGAAATCTCCCACCGGAAGCCGCTCGTTAACCCATGTATCAAGGGCAGCAACGCTTTTGTTCAAATTGCTCGCGGGCTTGGCCATGATCAGGCAGCTCCTTGTTCGTGATCAACGCCAATCAGCACGTGATCGTCATCAATGAACGTATAGGGGGGCACCAGCAGGTTGCGCGCCGCCGGAACACCGCTGTAAACCCGACCGGCCAGATCGAACGTGGAGCGATGGCAGGGGCAGAAAAACCCGCCGCGCCAGTTCGAGTCAAACGGTTGCGGGCCGATTTCAGGTATCACCTGGGGAACACAACCCAGATGGGTGCAATGAACGTTCAGTACCAGGATTTCCGGCCGAATGGATCGATGCTGATTGCGCGCATATTCGGGCTGCTGGTCAGTAACTGCCGAATCCGGATCACGTAGCCGGTCATCCAGCGTCGGCAGTTGCTCCAGCATTCGATCGGTTCGGCGCATGATGCCGATGGTCTGCCCCCGCCACTGAACCCGAAGCAATTGCCCTGGTTCGGCGTGACCAATATAGACTTCAACCGGTGCACCGACAATGCGGGCACGGGCACTGGGCCGCAGGGAGGCGAGAAACGGCCAGGCGGCAACACCGACGCCAACGGCGCCGACAACGCCGGTCGTTGCCGTCAACAACCGGCGCCGGGAAGGATCAGCGGGGGGCTGGACGGAATCAAGCGGTTCGGTTTCGGACATGGATCACTCCCGATCTTACATGATAAGTGCTGGACCGGCAGGCCATGGCCGACGCTCCAAGCGGTGATGTCATTCATCTGGCGGGCTCAGCAAGAGCCGTCCGACTGGCAAAAGCCAGCGGAATTTCCGGATATAGCAAAGATTCAATCCGCTATTTTAGCGAAAAATTAAGGAACTTCACAATTATACTGGCATGTGGACGTGTTGGGCAGGTCGATATGCCTTCCTCAACGCCGTTGATTAGTCCACAATCCACCAGTTGCCAGGAGACAGGGAGGCCGCCCCGGTACGGATGCGCGCATCAATTTGAATAGATTAGTCCAATTTACCGTGCAATTTGTCATCCTGGGCCTGGCGTTGGCTTTCGTCGCCGTCTACTTGCGTCCGAATTTATTGCCGGCACTGGATCCGCCCGCAACGAACGCCATGCCGGTCAGTTATGCCGACGCGGTCAATCTGGCCGCCCCTTCGGTTGTCAGTATCTACACCCGCACACTGGTTAGCCAGCCGCTTTCTCAGGATATTACAGATCCGCTGTTCCGGGCCCTGTATCAGGACCGCATGGTCACTCGACCCCGCCGCGGCCTGGGTTCGGGGGTCATCGTTTCCGACGACGGCCTGATCCTGACCACGATGCACGTCATTTCCGAGGTCGATAACATCATTGTCGCCCTGTGGGACGGCAGGATTGCCGAGGCTGTTGTGGTCGGGGCTGACCCTGGCACCGACCTCGCCGTGTTGAAGATCGAACTGGCCGACCTGCCAGCAGCCAGCCTATCTGCCAATGGACGCATGCGAGCCGGCGATGTCGTACTGGCCATCGGCAATGCCTTTGGCCTGAGCCATACCGTCACCATGGGTATCGTCAGCGCAACAGGGCGTGGTCAGCTCAACCTGACGACGCTGGAGGACTTCATCCAGACCGATGCCGCCATCAATGCCGGCAATAGCGGTGGCGCGCTGATCAACCCCAGGGGCGAAGTGGTCGGCATCAACAGCGCCTCTCTCAGCCAGAATGTGGGCGCCCAGGGCATCAGCTTTGCCATTCCAGCCTCTCTGGCTCGCCAGACCATGGAGCAAATCATTGAGTACGGCCAGGTTCGGCGCGGATGGATGGGGGTGGATGTCGCCGACCTGTCCTTTGCGGTGGAATTCCAGGGAATGCCTCTCAGTGGCGCCCGGGTTTCCAGGGTCGATCCCGGCGGGCCAGCCTGGCGCTCCGGGTTGCGCTCTGGCGATATTGTTGTCAGTGCCGCTGCTGAACCCGTCACCAGTGCCCGCGAGTTCATGTTGCAGATTGCCCAGAGCCCGCCTGGCAAGAAAATGGAACTGACCGTGTTCCGGGGCGGCCAGATGTTCGCCACCAGCGTCACCCTGATCCAGCAACCCCCCCTGGCCGGCTGAGGTCGGTGCG
>JBGTLI010000117.1:0-5943 GCA_041744195.1 Wenzhouxiangella sp.
TGCGCGCGTTGGCCACGTCCATGCCGCCGCCGGAGTCGGCGATCGCGAACCGCACGCCTGCTTCGTGGAGTCTTGCGGCTGCGACGTAGGCCATGTCATACGGTTCCCAGCGGCGGCTGGGCATCGCATACACGTTGCGCAGAATGACGGAGATGTTGTCGCTGGCCAGGCGAGCGGCGATATGCTGGGCGTCGGCATTGGCCACCAGGATGACCCGCTCAAAACTTTGTGATTCGGCCCAGTCCAGGGCCTTTTCCATCACATCGTATCGATTGGCGTGGATAAACAGCGGAACCTGTCCATCCAGCAAAGGCCCCAATGCCTGGAGCTGATCATTATGGCCAGGTCGACGACCATTGCCGTCGATCGCTGCAGCACGGGCCTGGTGCCAGTGGCGTGCCTGGTCGAGGACATCATTGATCAGCTGAAGGTCATCGTCGTCTTCGTTTTCGACCGAGCCGGGCGGAAAGCTCAGATGCATGCCCACTGGCGAGGCGATCACCATTTCCTCCCAGCTCCAGCCATTCAGGTTCATCACCGCCGAGCTGCCGCGAATCAGACCACCACCCGGCACGATATGGGCAGACAGGATCCCGCCAGCAATACTGGTTGGCAACAATTCGGAATCATGGTTGACCGCGACCTCGACACGCACGGCGGCATTGATGTTGCCCATCTCGGCAGTATCCACGGTGCCTGCGACGCTGCTGATTTCGATCAGGCCCAGCTGGGTGCCGGGATGGACAAATCCAGGATAAAGGTGAAGCCCTGCCAGGTCGATGACCCGGGCATCCGGCGGGATGGTCAGGTTCTGGCCAACTGCCTCGATGAGCCCGTCACGGATCAGCACCGTGGCGTTGTCGATCGAATCGCTGCTGACCGGGTGGACAGTCGCGCCAACCAGGGCGGTCGTTTCGGCCTGGACGGCGCCAGCCAGCATCATAGTCCCAAGCAGGGTTGCTGCGATCATTTTAATGAGCATGGAAAATGCAATATTCATCATGGTCCAGTTCCGATGGGCGATAGCCGGTCAGGTGAGCGGCAAAACTGTGAATGCGTCTCCGGTTCGGCGCTTCGTCGCCGTCGTTGTTATTGCCATTGTCGTTTTCTTCGGCATCGTCGGCATCCAGCGCCAGGGCAATTAGTTCAGCCCGCTCTGCTTCCAATGTCTCGCGCATACGCTGGTCTGACTCACGATCAAAATAGCGCCGGCCATCGACCCAGGTCTGTTCGGCCAGGGTATAGACCGACAGCGGATGGCCGTTCCAGATGACGAAATCGGCATCGAAGCCTTCGGCGAGGCGGCCGGTGCGGTTGCCGATGCCGAGTTGGTCTGCTGGCCAGGCGGTGATCATCATCAGCGCGTCGTGGGGATCGACATCGCCGTAGCGGACGGCCTTGGCCGCTTCCAGATTCATACGCCGGGCCAGTTCGGGGTTGTCCGAATGCAGGCCGGTCAGAACGCCAGCCTCGTGCATCAGGGCTGGATTGAAGCCGATGCCATCAATCGCTTCGTGCTTGAATGACCACCAGTCGATGAACGTTGAGCCACCGGCGCCGTGGGCGGCCATTTGCGGCGCGATCTTGTAGCCTTCCAGCACGTGCTGGAAGGTCTTGATGACAAAGTCGAACTGCTCAGCCACGCGCATCAGGGCAAGCATTTCGTCAGCCCGGTAGGCATGGGAATGTACATCGCGCTCGCCATGAATGATCTCGGCGATGGCAGCCAGTTCGTGGTTGGGTCGGGGCGGGACACGGTCACGGGCGGCTCGTCCGCGCGGCATGTCCGAGCGAGCATTCCGATAGTCTTCAGCCTGCTGGAATTTCTCCCGTATCACCTGCTCGACGCCATGGCGGGTTTGCGGGTAACGGCGATCGCTGACATTCCAGTTGCTTTGCTTTGGATTCTCACCCAGGGCGAATTTGATCCCTTCGGGGGCGGCATCTAACACCAGCTCGGCCGGGTTTGCACCCCAGCGCATCTTGATCACGGCCATCTGGCCGCCAATGGCATTGGCCGAGCCGTGCAGCAGGTTGATGGTGGTCACGCCGCCAGCGAGTTGACGATAGATGTTGATTGATTCCGAATCGATCACATCGCGGACCCGCACGTCAGCCGTGCTGATTCGTGACATTTCGTTAACGCCGCCGAGCATGGCGGCGTGGGAGTGCGCATCGATAATGCCCGGCGTGACATGCCTGCCGGTACCATCCATTTCGACGGCGCCACGGGGTGCCGTCAGGTTCGGTCCCACCGCGCTGATCCGGCCATTGACAACCAGCAGATCAGCCTGTTCGATGACGCCTGTATCGGTGCCGGTCCAAATGGTCGTGTTGCGAATGACCATGGCCGCGGGCCGCTCTGGCTGCGGGCTGTTCCAGGCCTCGATGTCAGGTGTCCAGTCAGCGGTCAGCGGCGAGAGCGCCAACAACCATGTCAGTGATACCGAGAGCATCGAGTAACGCATCAGTTTGCCTCCTCTTCGTCCGGACCACCGGTGCGGCGGCCACGGACGGTGAATTCGCCGAATGGGCCACTGCCGGATCCGCGAGCCCGGTCACCGTCGATTTCCATGCGGATTGTAATGGTGCCGGACCCGCCAAAGCGGGCTGCGTCTATGGAGGCAATAACGCGCTCTCCGCTGACCCGGACTTCACTCAGTGGTGTTTCATTGCCCATGACCGTCAAGGTGCCTTCCATGTTGGTCGGCGGCCCCGACAAGACCAGGCTGGCATCGACATCGCCCATGTCGCCCAGGCCCAAAGTCAGCGCCCAGGTGCCGGCCGGGTCAACGGCTGGAGGCTCAATAGCAGCCATGACATGTCGGCGACCATCAATCCAGACATCGGATATCGCCGGATTCTCGGTAAACAATTCACCTTCAACAACGATCAGATTGGCCATGAAACCGGTCCGGATTCGGCCAGCACGATCATTCAGTCCGAGCCAGCGGGCCGGCTCGGTGGTGACGGCAGCCAGTGCGTGATCCGGGTTCAGGCCGCGTTCGATCGCGATGGCCAACTGGGCAAATAGCTGGGCGGGCTGGGACAGGCCCCGGGTGGTGAACATCATCGGCATTCTGGCTTCGGCCATCTTTCGGGGATTGTCCGGCGCATCGCGCCAGTGACGAAGCTCCTCCAGCGAAACGTTGCGGTCGGCTTCGCTCTTGACGTCCGGCGCTTCGGGAAAGTCCAGCGGCAGGATGTGACGCAACGGTCTGCCGGCCAGCGCATCCAGGCGCTGATATTCGCGGCCATGTCCGACGACGACCAGATCCACGGTGCCGGGTTCGATGAATTCCAGAATCCGCAAGGTGTCGAGCATGTCCTGGGACTCGAAGATCAATGGGGTGCGACCGGCCATCGCCGGGGACAGATCATCCAGACCTTCCAGCCATTCGGGTCGTGGCTGGGCCGGGTTGGCCTGCCAGGCCTCCCGTGCCTGTGCCTGCCAGCGTGCATCATCCAGGGTCTGGCGCATCAGGGCCACTGCCCCCATCAGCGAGCTGGGGAAGCCCTGATTCTCGGCCCGTCCGTCGAAACTGGCGAACTGACCGAAACGGCGGGCCAGCAAATTGCCGGCCAGGCCACCTTCGCCCAGGTTGGCGAGCGTGCCATGACCGCGCAACAGGCCGCGATCGGAAGCCATCAGTGCCGTCGTATAGCCAGCCCGGCGCAGCGCCTGAATGTCATCGGCTGGCCAGTGTCCGGCTCTCAGGCTGAAATCAGGGTTGATGAGTTCGTGGCGCCCGGCTGGTGTCGGATCTTCGTTGCTGTTGCGATCAACTGTCGTATCAACCAGCAGATAAGGCTCGATCAGGCCGGCGTAGATGGTGACGGGTTCCTGACCTTCCTCGCGTTCGAAGCGATGGATACGGGCGTCCGAGGGCGGACGGGTTCCCGCGCCGACGGCTTCTATGATGCCATCGCGGATGACAATGGTCCCGGATTCGATGATCTGGCCGGGTTCAGTGACGATGCGAACATCGACCAGAGCATGGACGCTTGGGCCGGGCTGGCGCAAGTCATTGGCGTGTGCCAAAGACAGGCCAGTGAGCATCAGGGCAGCAATTGCGATGCGCAAGTTGATTCTCCGTTTTTTTTTTCAAACTCCCCGAGTTTAACCGCTCCGCCTCAAGGCGTCATGGGTCCAAAGTCCAAGAGTGCGCGGTCCGGGCAATAGCTTACCGGCAGTTGTAAATTTTGAAACGCTGCTGGCCACCGCGCACCGGAGAGTCCCTCACGATCGTATTGCCACCCATCTCGTAAGCACTGTTGCGCGCCAGGGCGGCCAATTCGTCCTCGACCTTTCCCGGGCTGCGCTGCACGCCGGCGACTCGATCACGTACTGATGTCGTTGCCTGGCCCAGGGCCTCGCACTGGCTCACTTGTTCTGTGGTCATCAGCCGGACCCGCTCAGCGCCAGGATCGGTCTTGACCCAGGTACACGCGGCCATGAACAGGCAGGGAATCAGCAGAACAGGCTTCAAAGTCGATTTCATTTTGGTGCCTCGATAGTCATTTGACAGGGGTGAGTCCGAGGGGGAGTATGCAGTTTCCACATGCAAGGCGCCAGAGCCGATGACCAATCCGGGCAACTTTCTTGAAGCAGTCGGCGACACCCCGCTGATTCGACTGAAGCTGGCTTCCGAGCTCACCGGTTGCGAGATCTTCGGCAAGTGCGAGTTCCTGAATCCCGGTGGTTCGGTCAAGGATCGGGCGGCCAAGTACCTGCTGCTGGATGCCATCAAGGCCAAAAGGATTGAACCGGGCGGCATTGTGGTCGAGGGCACAGCCGGCAATACCGGCATTGGCCTGACGCTGGCGGCCAACTCGCTGGGCATGAAGACGGTGATCGTCATGCCAGATACGCAGTCGGAGGAAAAGAAGTCGGCGCTTCGCGGCATGGGCGCCGATCTCAGGACCGTTCCGGCCGTGCCGTACAGGAACCCGGAAAACTATGTGCACCAGGCGCGTCGACTGGCCGAATCAATGCATCACGATCAGGGTGTTTTCTACGCCAACCAGTGGGACAATCTTTCCAATCGCGAAGGGCATATGCGCTCGACCGCGCCAGAGATATGGCTGCAACTCAATGGCCGGGTTGATGCGTTTATCTGCGCGGTTGGCACCGGCGGTACGCTGGCCGGCCTGTCCATGTGGTTGAAAGACAAGGACGCCAACATCGTCATTGCCGCCGCCGATCCGGATGGGGCGGGAATCTACAACTGGGTCAAGCACGGTGAGATGAGCGCTGCGGGCAGCTCCATCACCGAAGGGATCGGCCAGAATCGGGTGACCGGAAATCTGGACGGCGTCAGAATCGACGACGCCTTCAATATTCCTGATAGCGAGTTGCTACCGGTGCTGTGGGATCTGATCGGCAGGGAAGGCCTGTACCTGGGCGCTTCAAGCGGTATCAATGTCGCCGGCGCCATCCGCCTGGCCCGTCAGCTTGGGCCGGGTCATACCATCGTGACCGTGTTGTGCGATTCAGCCAGCCGCTACGAATCCCGCCTCTTCAACCCGGAATTCCTGGCAAGCCGAAATCTCCCCCCGCCCCCCTGGCTACTTCCGTGTAACGATCGCCCCTAAGATCCCGGATCAAGTCCGGGATGACGGGGAATGCTGGCGGTCGGAGGTCAGAAAAGACTAAAGGCGATTCGCGCAGAGCCGCAGAGGCGCAGAGGAAAAAATATTTTTTTACTTCCTTTCTCAGCGCCTCCGCGGCTCTGCGCGAGATATCTTTTTGGTTCGAGTTGGGCAGTAGTCAGAGATCAGATCAGTTGCCAAGCGGGAAAACGAACAAGCGAACCAATAAACCAGGCCAACCAGCCAACCAGCCAACCAATGTCACTCCATGCCCGGCTGGGCGAAGAAATAGCCCTGGAACAGCTCCACCCCGGCATCCTGCAGCCAGCGGAATTCTTCGGCTTTTTCCAC
>JBGTLI010000118.1:0-5940 GCA_041744195.1 Wenzhouxiangella sp.
GGTCCGACGGGTGGATGATCAGTTCGGACTGCCATAGCGAACCATCCCCGCCCCTGGGTTTTGAAGAGATGGTCATCAATCACGTTCCTGCATAAATTCCGAAGCGGCTGAACCAAATCCAGATCGTGGCGAGGCAGTGTCAGGCTGCAAGCTCCTGAACTCGGACGCACCCCGAATCTGGCTTGCGACCAATCATAGCATCCAATCAGCCGCCACGAACGGGGGCAGGCGCCACGATCGGTGCAATTTGCCAAAACCAGGGCGCGGCAGATTCCGACTGGCGCGGCGAACCAAAACCCGCCTTTCGCGGTCAAAGCTCACTTTGTAATAAAATCAGCCAAGAATTCAGAATACACGCGCTTAAAAAGGAGCGAATTGAATGACTTTATCTTATCCCCGGGCTGCGGCCCTGATCCTCGCCAGCGTGCTGTTGACGGGCTGCTCACTGGATGGAACCGATTCGGATGAAACGGTTTCAGCTGGAACGGTTTCAGCTGGAACGGTTTCGGCCGGAACAGATTCGGCGCGCATGGGCGCATGGGGCGTGGAGGCCAGCAATATCAGCAAGGAAGTATCCCCTGGCGACGACTTTTTCACTTTCGTCAACGAAGGCTGGTTGAACACTGCTGAAATGCCGTCGGGCTTTTCGCGCTTCGGATCATTCGCCGAATTGGCGCTCGAAGCCGAAGAGCATGTCAACACCATCATCGAGGAAGCCCGCGGGGCGGCCGCCGAGGCTGACTTTGCCCAACGCAGCATTGGTGATCTGTATTCAAGTTTCATGGACGCCGATCGGATTGAGGCCCTCGGGCTGAGCCCGATCCAGGCCGAATTGACAGCGCTGCTGACGCTGGACAGTCATGAGGCTGTCGCCAGTTGGATGGCGCGTCGCGGCACTTCGTCCCTGATGGGCGTTTTCATTACCCAGGATTCAGGCAACCCGCAACGCTACCTGGTCCATCTGGGACAAAGTGGGTTGGGGCTGCCGAACCGCGATTACTATGATCGTGAGGACTCACCGTTCCCCGAACACCGCGATGCCTACGTGGCCTATATCACTGCCACGCTCGAGCGCGCCGGGGTTGACCGCGCCGCCGAGAGGGCGATCAACATCATGGCCCTGGAAACGGCGGTGGCCGCCAATCATTGGACCCGTGTCGAACAGCGTGATCGTGAAGCCAATTACCGCCTTCTCAAACGCTCCGAACTTGACAGCCAGGCGCCCGGATTCCCATGGGCGGACTTTTTCGCCGAGCGGGAACTGGCTGACATTGAGGAGCTTGTCCTGACCGCCAATACGGCAGTCGCGGCCAATGCCCGTCTGTTCGCGGAAATACCCGTTGACCACTGGGCCTCATGGCATGCATTCCACTGGATCAACAACCACGCCACCCAGTTGCCCGAAGCCTACGATTCGGCCCACTTCAAATTTTTCCAGCGCCGGCTCAATGGCGTTGAAGAGCAGCGCCCGCGCGACCGTCGCGCCATCAACCTGGTCAGTGGACGCCTGGGAGAGTTGGTCGGCAAGGTCTATGTTGAACGCCATTTCCCGCCGGCGCACCGCGCCCAGATGGAAGAACTCGTCGAGTATCTGCGACGCGCCTTTGCCGAACGACTGGCAACGCTGGACTGGATGGATGACGAAACCAGGGTCGAGGCCCAGGCCAAGCTGGCCGCCTTCCTGCCCAAGATCGGCTACCCGAATCGGTGGCGGGACTACAGCGACGTCACCATCGCCAGTGACGATCTGGTGGGCAACCTCGACCGACTTGCCGAGTGGTCCCGGAACGATTCGCTGGCCCGCCTCGACGAGCCGGTCCGGGAATGGGAGTGGTTCATGACCCCGCAGACGGTCAACGCCTATTATTCTTCAACGAGAAATGAAATCGTCTTTCCGGCCGCCATTCTGCAACCACCATTTTTTGATCCGAATGCCGATCCGGCGGTCAACTTTGGCGCCATTGGCGGGGTGATTGGCCATGAAATGGGTCACGGCTTCGATGACCAGGGTTCACGTTCGGATGCCGACGGCGTCTTGCGCAACTGGTGGACGGACCATTCCCGCACCCAGTTCGAGCAGCGCACCGCCACACTGATCGCCCAGTACAATGAATTCGAGCCCCTGCCCGGCATGAACGTCAACGGCGAACTCGCGCTCGGCGAGAATATCGGCGACCTGGGCGGGCTGTCCATTGCCCACCATGCCTACCACCTCTACCTGGCTGACCATCACGATGGACAAGCACCCGTCCTCGACGGCACCACCGGTGACCAGCGTTTCTTCATGGCCTGGAGCCAGGTCTGGCGCACCATTGAAACCGAGGAATCGCTGCGAGCCCGCCTGATCACCGGCCCGCACAGTCCGGCGCGATATCGCGTCAATGGCGTGGTCCGAAACATTGACGCCTGGTATGAAGCCTTTGACATCAGCTCAGACCACACGCTTTATCTTCCTCCGGAAAAGCGCGTTAGTATCTGGTGAGAAAATGATCCAGGGCCGCGCAAGCCAGCCCTGGGGCTGAAGTCTGTCTACTGAGACCGAACGATTGTTCGGTCTCAGTCATCATCCCAACGTTCCCTGACCCGAGAATAACAACGTATGCGAATTGCCGCGTTGGCCGGTCTGCTTCTGGCCACCTTGATCGTAGGCACCACGGAATTTGCCTGGGCTGAGAACGACAAGTCACTCTGGATTGTCGAATACGAGAATGACCTTTTCGCCGGGGAAGATCGCTTCTACAGCAGCGGCCTTCGCCTCACCCGCCTGGCCGAAGCGCGCGAAGCGCCAAGTTGGCTGGAGTCGGTTGCACGGCGCTTTCCCGGCTTCGATCAGGCGGATGTCCTGCCGTACAGCTTGTCCATCGGCCATAACATCTACACCCCCACAGATATCACCAACCCGGAGTTCCCGCCGGACGACCGACCCTATGCGGCCTGGCTGCACGTCAAGTTTGCTACCGGCACCCTGCACCCCCGCGGCGCCGATCAGGTTCGGGTGGGACTGGGCATTGTCGGACCTGCCGCCATGGGAAAGCAGGTTCAGAAATGGGCTCACCGTGCGATCGGCAGCGACCAACCGGTGGGCTGGCATACGCAACTGCGCAACGAACCGACCCTGCAACTTGGCTATGACCGGTTCAGACGGATCATCGACCGGGCTGAGCCCAATCAATACGGGATCGATTTGAGCCTGCTCGGCGGCGTCACGCTGGGCAACGCCTACACGCATTTGAGTGGTGGCAGCTTTATCCGCGTCGGGCACAACCTTCCGGACGACTACGGCCCACCGAGAATCACGCCAGCGGCCTCCGGGGCCGGTCACTTTCGACCAGGCAACGGGCGCAGCTGGTACTTCTACTTCGGCAGCGAGGTGCGGTTGGTCGGACGTGATCTGTTCATTGAAGGCAATACCGTTGGTGGCCGTGATGGCGTGGACGCACGTCGCCAGGTCGGCGAACTTTTCGGTGGGTTCATTTACACCTATAACCGCCTGCGCCTGGCCTACACGCATGTCTGGCGCAGCCGTGAATTCGCAGGCCAGATCAGCGCTCAGGACTACGGCGCAGTGTCAGTTTCCCTCTGGTGGTAGTTACTCAGACTCGGCTTTGATCTCAACCGGACCCGGAACCGAAAACAGAAAGCCCTGCAAATAATCAATACCGATCTCACGGCACAACGATGCGGCCTGCTTGGTCTCGATGCCTTCTGCCAGGGTCTTGATGCCCATGCCACTGATCAGCCCATTGAGCGTGGACAGCAGCCTGAACTTGGCGGAGCTTCGATCCTCCAGCCCCCGCACCAGCGATATATCGAATTTCAGATAATCCGGCGGAACCTCAACCAGCTCAAGCAGGCGCGCCTGGCCGGCGCCAAAGTCATCATAGGCCAGGGCAATGTTCATGCGCTTGAGCTCCTTGCGCACGATCGCCATCGTGGCTTGATCGGTTACAGCGGCCTCGTGCACTTCAAAGACCAGGTCGAGGTTCGGGTACTGGCGACGAAGTCGCCTTAGCTCGGCCAGAAGTTCATCGAAATTCTCGCACTCTGCCGGATGATTATTGAAGAAAACAGGCCCGCTCAGGCCCGCCCGAGCGGCCGCGTCAAACCCGCTGCGTCGAAAAAGCTGGCTCAATCGCACTTCGGCATTGAGTGCCTCGGCCAGGCGGAAAAGCTCCATCGGGTTCTGATCAAGTTCAGGATGGGCGCTGCGTCCCAGCAATTCCCAGCCAAACAAAGCGCCGTCGGCGGCGTGGATGGCCTGATGATAGGCCACCACCTGGTTATTTTCCAGCAGGTCGAAAAACGCCGCCATCTGCAGGGGAAACTGGCGCGGCAACGCGCTCATGCCAATCACCGTCTCGGCTGAAGAGACAGGCCGCTGCGGCGGCTCGAAACGGGCCTCTTCCCGCATCAGCCGGAACTCATGATCAGCGAGGTGAACCACGTCGCCTGCCACCACCGGCGCCGGTTCGGCAATCTGCTCATGATTGACGAAGGTTCCGTTGGTGCTGCCCAGGTCTTCGATGTAGAGCGTTCCTTCGATCAGGTCGAACCGGGCATGGAGCCGCGAGATACGATCGACGTTCAACTGCAGGCCGCAGTCGGGATGGCGGCCGAGGGTCGTCGGAAAACCAGAGATATCCAGACGCCTGGGAAGCTGTGACTGTCCCCGCGAGCTTTCCAGGTAAAATCGTTCCTTCATTGGCCATTTCCCCTCATCTTCGGCCCTCCATCAGCCAGTATTGCGCCAAAAGCCACTCGCTTCAAGCGCCAGATGGCGTCCTCAGCGTGACTTGTCGCTGGTCTTTGCGCTCTTCCCGGCACGCCGCTTCTCGATTTTTCTGATACTTCGCATCAGAATTCTGAAGTAGATCTCCGGAAACCAGCGCCTCAGCCGCCAAAGCCAGCGGGTGTTGGTATGCGTCAGCAACATGAAACGCGGCTTGAGTACGGCACGGTAGACGATTTCCGCCACATCCCCGGCTGTCACCCCGGACTCGGTCATCCAGCGTTCAACCCGCTTCTGATAGCTGGCTTCGGGTGCGCGCATAGTTTCGGTCAGGCGGGTCTTGACGAAGGCCGGGCACAGGGCCGAAACGCTAACGCCGGCGTCAACCATCTCAGCCCGCAACATCTCCGACAACGCGATGACAGCAGCCTTGGCCGTGCCATAGGCATTGATGCCGGGAGCCGCCGCGAAGCCGGCAAATGAGGCCACGTTGATGATGTGGCCCCGGCCCTGCTCCCGCATCAGCGGGGCAAACGCCTTGCACCCCATCACCACGCCCATCAGATCAATCTCCATCACCCAGCGCCAGTCTTCCAGCGAGGTTTCTTCCAGTGACCCGCCGGCTGCCACCCCGGCATTGTTGACCAGCACATCCAACTGACCGTACTCATCCCTGACCAGCGCCACGAGCTGTTGCCAGCCTGATTCGTCGGTCACGTCCATGGCAACGTGACGGCTGCCGGGCGTCAGGGTTTCGGCAACCACGCGGGCCCGCTCCTCGTCCAGGTCGGCAACGATGACTGACCAGCCTGCAGCAGAAAAACGTCTTGCCATGGCCTCACCCAGCCCGGCGCCGGCGCCCGTGATGAGGACCGTTCCAGAACTATTCGCATCCATTGTCATGTCACTCAAATCCGAGCCAAACCGCACCGACCAACACCAAGGCGGCAGCAAAAAACAGTTTAAGCATCAGCGGCCAGACAAAACGCAGCCATTTGACATATGAAATGCCGGCCATGCCGAGAATGCCCATCAGGATGGCATTGGTTGGAATCACCATGTTGGTGAATCCGTCACCAAGCTGGTAGGCCAGCACCGACACCTGGCGCGAGACACCGACCAGATCACCCAGGGGCGCCATCAGCGGCATGGTCACGAACGCCTGGCCACTGCCCGAGGGAATGAAGAAGTTGAGAATCGACTGAATAATC
>JBGTLI010000119.1:0-4123 GCA_041744195.1 Wenzhouxiangella sp.
TGATCCTGGGCGGCAAGTTCAAGTTTGCCGAGAAGCTCTCTGGCCGCTTCGCCGACGCCCTGGCCCATCTCTACATGGCCTCGACCAGCCTGCGCCGGTTCGAGGATGACGGCCGGCCGGCCGAGGATCTGGACGTGATGCGATATGCGGTCGAAGACAGCCTGCACCAGGTCGAAGAGGCACTGCACGGCGTATTCCGCAACTTCCCCGTGGCCCCACTTGGGCCGGTCCTGCGCGCCTTCTGCTTCCCGTTTGGTCGTCGTCACGGCGTCAGCGACGACCGCGCTGGCCACCGCATCGCGCGCCAGATGATGGAGAAATCTCCCATGCGCGAACGCCTGATCGCCGGCACCTATATGTCGAAAATCGACGACGGCACCGGCATCGTATTGCAGGCGTTCGACGCCGTGCTCAAGGCCGAACCGGCCGAGCACGCGATCCGCAACGCGTTCAAGGCCGTGCCCTCGCCGGTCAATGTCGATGCCCTGGCCAAAAAAGCCATGGAAGCCGGCGTGATTACCGAAGAACAGGCCGCCGACCTGCGTCACGCGCAGCAATTGTCGAATCGGGTGATCGCGGTCGATGAGTTCACACCCGAAGAACTCGCCGGCCAGCAAACCAGTCAGCAGCCGATGGCGGCGACCGGTTGACGAACTGATATCACCAACCGGAATCGGGTCGGGCACCGCCGCCAATGATGGTCATGCGCCCCACCCCGGTTGATTGCATTTTTTAAAAAAACAAGGACTGATTCATGACTGATCACAAACTTCGCGTACGTCGGGCTGCTGTTCTCGGGGCCGGGGTCATGGGGGCACAAATTGCCGCGCACCTGACCGCTGCCGGCATCCCCGTCGACCTGTTCGACCTGCCCTCCGACGACAAGAAGCGCAGCAAGATCGCCGACCAGGGTCGCCAGAATCTGGCCAAACTCAAGCCGGCGCCGCTGCCGAGACCCGATCTGGCCCAGTTCATCGAACCGCGCAATTTCGAAGACGACCTGGAAAAACTGGCCGACTGTGACTTCATCATCGAGGCGATCGTCGAGCGCATGGACATCAAGCGCGACCTCTACGAAAAGATCGGTCCGCACATCGCCAAGAACGCCATCTTTGCCAGCAACACCTCCGGATTGTCGATCAACGAGTTGGCCGGGGTCGTTCCCGAGGCCTTGCGCAGCCGATTCTGCGGCGTGCATTTTTTCAATCCACCGCGCTACATGCACCTGGTCGAACTGATCCCGCACGAGGGCACGGATGCCGCGATCCTCGATCAACTGGAAGACTTTCTCACCCGCACCCTGGGCAAGGGCGTCGTGCGCGCCCGCGACACGGCAAACTTCATTGCCAACCGGGTCGGTGTATTCACCATGTGGTCAACCATGCACCATGCCCAGCGCCTGGGGCTGGGATTCGACACCGTCGACGCCCTGACCGGTCCGGCCATCGGGCGACCGAAAAGCGCCACCTTCCGCCTGGCCGATGTCGTTGGCCTGGACACCATGGCCAACGTCATCAAGACCATGGACGCCAAGCTTGGCGATGACCCCTGGCACAGCCTGTACCAGGCCCCTGACTGGTTGGCCAAGCTGGTCGAGGCCGGTGCGCTGGGCCAGAAGGCCGGCGCCGGCGTGTTCAAAAAGGAAGGCCGTGACATCAAGGTCTTCGATCCGGAAAGCGGCGATTACCGCGCCACCGATTACAGCGTACGCGACGAAGTCAAGGCCATCCTCGCGATCAGGAACCCGGGCGAAAAGCTGGCCGAACTGGCCAAGTGCGAGCACCCGGAAACCGAATTCCTGTGGGCCATTCATCGCGACCTGTTTCATTACTGCGCCTATCACCTGGCCGAAATTGCCGAAAGCGCGCGCGAGATCGACCTGGCCATGCGCTGGGGTTATGGCTGGAATAATGGGCCGTTCGAACAATGGCAGGCCGCTGGCTGGAAGGAAGTTGCCGGGCTGATCCAGGCTGATATCGAGGCCGGCAAGACCGGTGTCGACGCCGCCCTGCCCGGCTGGGTCGGAGATATCGACAGCGCACACGGCCCGGATGGCTCCTATTCGGCCTCTGACAACACCGTCAGCCCGCGTCCGGATCTGCCGGTCTACCAGCGTCAGTACCAGCCGGTACGCCTGCTGGGCGAGCAAAGCGAGAGCGGCACCACCGTTCACGAAACCGATGCGATCCGCCTCTGGACCCTGCATGACGACGTCCTGATCGCCAGTCTGAAAACGAAGATGGGCGTAATCGACAACGGCGTGGTCGACGGCCTGAATGCCGCGCTGGACCGGGCCGAGAGCGACTTCGAAGGCCTGGTGATCTGGCAGCCAAAAGGGCCGTTTTCCGCCGGCGCCAACCTCAAGGCCGCGGCTGATGCCATTCACCAGGGCGATTACGACAGCGTGCGCAAGCTGGTCGGCGGCTTCCAGGCCGTCAACCTGCGCATGCGTTATTCCACCGCACCTTCCGTGGCCGCGATGCGCGGCCTGGCCCTGGGCGGCGGACTGGAACTGGCGATGCACGCCAGCCGCCGGGTCGCCCACCTGGAAAGCTACATGGGCCTGGTCGAAGCCGGTGTCGGGTTATTGCCCGGCGGTGGCGGACTGGCGACCCTGGCCATGCAGATCAATGCCGATACCGCAGCCGGGGATACCTGGCCGCTGCTGGAAAAACGCTACAAGCAGGTCGCCATGGGTCAGGTCTCCGGTTCTGCCATAGAAGCGCGTGAAATGGGTTACCTGCGCCCGCAAGACCAGATCGTTCTGCATGAGCATGAGCTGCTCCATACCGCCCACTATCAGGTCCGGGCTCTTGCGGCTGCTGGCTACGCACCTGAGCACGCCGGGCGCACCATCCCGGCTGCCGGCGACGTCGGCATCGCCACGCTCAAGATGCTGCTGGTCAACATGCTCGAAGGCCACTTCATCTCTGAGCACGACTTCGAGATCGGCACCCGCATCGCAACCGTCCTGTGCGGCGGCGACATCGACCGCGGCACGCCAGTCAACGAAGACTGGCTGCATCACCTGGAGCTTGAACACTTCATGGCCCTGGCCGCGATGCCGAAATCACAAGAGCGAATCGGCCACATGCTGAAGACCGGCAAGCCGCTGAGGAACTGACGGAGCGACGGATGAGGAATAGATGGAAGAAGGAAGAGGGCCCCACCCTTTTCCCGTTTCCCTTTCCCCCACTAAATTTGACAAGGACTGACCAATGACCAACGCATACATCGTTTCCGCCGTCCGCACGCCCGTCGCCCGGGCCTTCAAGGGCGGCTTTCGCAACTTCCGGCCGGACGACCTGCTGGCCCATGCCTTGACAGCCGCGCTGGCAGAGGTACCCGAACTCGATCCGGCAAGGGTCGAGGACGTGATCGTCGGCTGTGCCATGCCCGAGGCCGAGCAAGGCATGAACGTCGCCCGCATCGGCCTGCTGCTGGCCGGCCTGCCCGACACCGTTCCAGGCGTGACCGTCAACCGCTTCTGCTCTTCCGGATTGCAGACCATCGCCATGGCCGCTGATCGGATCCGGCTGGGCGAGGCCGATGTCATGATCGCCGCCGGCACTGAAACCATGACCATGGTGCCAATGATGGGCCACAAGGTCGCCATGAACCCGCGCGTCTTTTCCGATGACAACGTCGGCATCGCCTACGGCATGGGCATCACCGCCGAGAACGTCGCCCGCCAGTGGAAAGTCAGTCGCGAAGACCAGGACCAGTTTGCCTGGCGGTCGCACCAGAAGGCGATTGCCGCCATCGATGGTGGCGAGTTCACCGAGATTCGCCCGGTCACCGTGACCAGCCGGGTGCCGGATCCGCGCACCGGCCAGGTCCGTGAAATCGAAACCGTGGTCGACACTGACGAAGGCCCACGCCGCGATACCACACCCGAAGCCCTCGGCAAGCTTCGTACCGTATTCGATGCAAAGGGCACGGTCACGGCCGGAACCAGTTCGCAGATGTCCGACGGCGCAGGCGCCCTGATCCTGGTTTCCGAACGCGTCCTCAAGGAACTCAACCTGACCCCGCTGGCGGTGTTCCGCGGCTTTTCAGTTGCCGGTGTGCCGGCCGAAGTCATGGGCATCGGCCCGATCGAGGCCATCCCGAAGGTGCTGAA
>JBGTLI010000120.1:0-2966 GCA_041744195.1 Wenzhouxiangella sp.
TCGTTGATCCATAAAGACTTTGACCTGTTGCTGAGTGGCCGCCATTCAAAATCCCTTCCCGGGAATGAGCAAGCGGCAAGCTTAGTGGCAACCGGACAAAATAGTTGTCGTCAACCGGCCAAAGTAATTGTCGTCGAATACCAACTTCATTGCTACTTGCCTGATCACGAAGCCGAGTCGCTTCGGCACCGAGCCGAGCGTGCCGGGATGAGTGTGTCGCGCTATCTGGCGGAACTGGCGCGCAAGGACCTGGTTTCCGACTGGCCGGAAGGTTATTTCGAGGATCTTTTCGATCGTGGCGAGATTGCGCCAATTGAGCGTGGTGCTCAGGATGACTTCGAGGACCGGACACGGCTCGAATGAAGCTGCTCGACACCGATATCTGTATCCATCTGCTCAATGGCCGCGAGCCGGCCCTGTTGGAACGGCTCCGTTCGCATGCGCCGCCAGAGCTGGCGCTATGCAGCGTGGTCCGTGCGGAATTGCTCTGGGGTGCACGCAACAGCCAGCAGGTCGAAGAAAACCTCGAGCGGGTTCGGGTCTTCGCAGGGCCACTGAAGACACTGACTTTCGATGACGACTGCGCCGAACACTACGCCGTCATTCGCGCCGTCCTGGCCGCACGAGGAACACCCATCGGACCCAACGATACGCTGATCGCGGCGATCGCCGTGGCCCACAAGGCCGTGCTGGTCACCCGCAATCAGCGCGAATTCGAACGCGTTGAAAACCTGCGTCTTGAAGTCTGGTAATACCAAGGTCCCTGCCGTGCAGTCAGGGCCATTGCGATGCACCGTAGACCTACCTGATTAGCATCGCGTCTCAGTGCCCAGATATCTATGGCTTCGAGGCCTTTCACCTTTCACCTTTCACCTTTCACCTTTCACCTTTCACCTTTCACCTTTTCCACGGGCGCACCAGCGCCCTCAAACCCTGGTCTGAACGTGCTCATCCTGCTCCGGATCCCCCCGCGCACTATCCGCATGCGCCGTGATCGTTTCCAGCCCGTGAGCATTGGGGCCGCGTTCGACCCGGTACAGCAGCCAGGCGAAAACCAGGCCGATGGTGACCAGGGCGGAGTAGAACCACATGCCGGCGGCATAGCCGTCGGGGTTTTCCGGTGAGGCGCTGAAGCGGTCGTTGAGCCAGCCGATCATGACTGGCACGACGGCCCAGCCGAGTTGCTGGCACAGGGTCATCAGGGCATAGGCCGAGCCCAGCCGGCGTTCGTCGACGATATAGGCCACCGACGGCCACATCACGGCCGGAATCAGCGAGAACACACCGCCCAGCAAAGTAATCACGATCAGCAGGGTCAGCGGCACTTCGCCGGAGCCAATGAACGGAATGACCAGCCGAACTTCCGGCCCTGGCGGCAGGTAGGTCACGGCCAGGAACAAGGGCAGCATCACCAGCGAGCCGATGACCATGAACATCGAGCGCTTGCCGACCTTGTCGACCATCAGGCCGAAGATCGGCGTGGCGATGATGGCGGCCACGGGCAGCAGGCTGGAGAGCAGGCCGGCGGCGTCGCGGGTCATGCCGTGGGCCTGCTGGAAGTAATCGATGGCGAAGGTGCGGAACGGGAAAATTGTTGAATAGAACACCACGCACAGCGCGACCACGTACCAGTAGGAGCGGCCGAAGGCGTAGAGTTCCTTAAAGCTGAGCTTTTCGGTTTCCTCGGCCGGGCCGAGCGAGTAACGGGTCTCGGCGCGCTGTTCCATGATCCAGTACAGGATGGCGGCGGTCACGGCCAGGCCACAGATGGCCGTGGCCAGCCACAGCGGATCCTGCCAGTTGACGTAAAGGGGTGCGGCGAACGAGGTCGACCAGTCGGCTGAAGCCGAGCCTAAGCGCGAGATCGACAGGTTGATGCCGAAGGCAAAGCTCAGCTCCTTGCCCTTGAACCACTTGGCCATGGCAGTGATCGCGGCCACGATCATCGGTTCGGCTCCCAGGCCGAGCACGAACCGGCCAGCCAGCATCATCTCGAAGTGCGGGGTGGCGGCGATCATCGCGGCGCCGATCACGCAGACTATGCCAAAGAAGGTGATGGCCACCTTGGTGCCGAAGCGGTCGATCATGACACCGCCGGCCAGCAGCACGAGCAGGGCGGCAATGTTGTAGATCGAGACCAGTTGTCCGACCTGGCTGTAGTTGAAATCGAGCTGGTCGCGAAGCAAGTCGATGACCGGCCCGAGTGAGTCGTAGACGTAGTAGTTGCCGAACATCGCCAGGCTGATGAAGATCAGCACCACCCAGCGGTATAACGGCGGCGGTGGCGGCAAGGGGTCGAGGCGAACGTCGGACTGGGTCATGGGCAGGCCTTTATATTGTAATGACGCACCGGACGAACCGGCCCGAGCACTCTACCCAACCCCCTCAATCAGGTCAATGTCCCCGTTCCTTCTCCCACCTTTCACCTTTTTACCTTTTCGCCTACTTTGTCAGCAAAAATCACGGGAGTGGTGAGTCAGTTGTGCCAGCCGGTGATCTTCACTATGAATGCTCCTGGCCACCAGGTGCTGGGTATTCTGGGCGTTCTGCAGTTTGCCGACCACGCGCAGGATATGGCCATCAAGCACGGCCTGGCGATAGCGTTCGACCAGCTTCGGCCAGACGATGACGTTGATGATGCCGGTTTCGTCTTCCAGTGACAGAAAGACCACGCCGGAGGCCGTGCCCGGGCGCTGGCGGTGGGTGACAACACCGGCGGCCTCGATCAAGGCGCCATCGGCCAGTTCACGCAGTTGGGCCGCCGTGCGAACGCGGCGGCCCAACTGGCGGCGCAGAATCTTGAGTGGATGATGATCCAGGCTCAAGCCCAGGCTGGCGTAGTCATCGAGCAGGTTGTCACGGTCGCCCGGCGGCTTGATGCTGATGCGTGGCTCGGCAATGGTGGTCCCGGCCAGTAGATCGCCCTGGCGTCGGGTCGCCAGCGCTTCCCAGCGCGCCCGGTTACG
>JBGTLI010000121.1:0-12491 GCA_041744195.1 Wenzhouxiangella sp.
GCGAGCCATGCAAAGCATTCTCGGGATCGAAACTTCATGCGATGAAACTGGCGTGGCGGTCTACCGTCCGGACGCCGGCATCGTCGCTGAACTGGTCTACACCCAGGCCGACCACGCCGCGTACGGCGGGGTGGTGCCTGAGCTCGCCTCAAGAGACCATGTACGCAAGCTTCCTGGCATGATCCGGGAAGTCCTTGACCTGGCCGGCATCGGGGCTTCAGAGCTTGATGCCATCGCCTACACTGCCGGCCCGGGGCTGGCCGGCGCCCTCCTGGTGGGCGCCTCGACCGCCGTCGGAATGGCTGCGTCCGTTGGCCTGCCCGCCATTGCCGTGCATCACATGGAAGGCCATCTGCTCTCGCCGATGCTGGAAGACAGTGCGCCGGATTTTCCCTTCGTCGCCCTGCTGGTCTCCGGCGGCCACACGATGCTGATCGAGGTTGCCGGAGTCGGTCAATATCGCCTGATGGGCGAAACCCTGGACGACGCTGCTGGAGAGGCTTTCGACAAGACCGCCCGCCTGCTGGGCCTGGGCTATCCAGGCGGCCCGGAGGTGGCGCGTCTGGCTGAGCGCGGTGACCGCCAGCGCTTCGACTTCCCGCGCCCGATGACCAATCGCCCCGGGGTGGATTTCAGTTTTTCCGGCCTCAAGACACACACCCGTCAGCTAATCAAGCGCTGTGACCCGGAAGACTATGCCGACATCGCCGCCGGTTTCGAGCAGGCGGTGGTCGACACTCTGGTCATCAAGTGCCGGCGCGCCCTGGAACAAGGCCGACTCGACCGCCTGATCATGGCCGGCGGCGTCAGCGCCAACAAGCACTTGCGTGCCGCCCTCGACCAGGCCCTGCCCGGCCAAGTGTATTATCCGCGCATGTCCCTGTGCACCGACAATGGCGCCATGATCGCCCACGCCGGCTGGTACCGCCGCGCCGAAGGCAAGAAGGATGGCCAGATCAGCATCCGCCCCCGATGGCCACTTGATGAACTGAAAGTACCAACGGTCAGTGGTCAGTAGTCGGTGGTCAGTGGTCAGTAATCGGAACTCAATCTGC
Source organism: Wenzhouxiangella sp. (assembly GCA_041744195.1). Classification (GTDB taxonomy): domain Bacteria; phylum Pseudomonadota; class Gammaproteobacteria; order Xanthomonadales; family Wenzhouxiangellaceae; genus Wenzhouxiangella. The sequence goes on from JBGTLI010000121.1 coordinate 1,056, forward strand.
CACCTACCACCTTTTCTTTTCCTTTAACCTTTCACCTTTAACCTTTCACCTTTAACCTGCTCTTCATGGACATCGTCTTCATCTCCGACCTCGACATCGACACCGTCATCGGCATTTATGACTGGGAGCGCGAGATTCGTCAGACTGTGCGCCTGAATATCGAAATGAACGCCGATGTCCGCAAGGCGGCCCTGGCCGACCGGATCGAGGACACGCTGGATTACAAGGCGGTGTCCAAGCGCCTGATCGGCTTCGTGGAGAAAAGCGAATTCGGCCTGGTCGAGACATTGGCGGAACGATGCACGGAGATTCTGCTCAAGGAATTTCCGGTCCAGTGGGTTCGCCTGCGTCTGGATAAGCCGGGTGCGGTGCGCGGTGCGCGCTCGGTTGGCATCCTGATCGAACGCGGCCGCAAACCGGAATGAGCATGACCAACGCCTATCTGGGCCTGGGCAGCAACCAGGATCCGGAAAAACATCTGGCCGCCGGTCTTGCGGCCTTGCGGGAGCGCTTTGGCGACATGGAATTGTCTCCGGTCTATCGCTCATGCGCTGTTGGCTTCGAGGGTCACGACTTTCTCAATGCGACTGCACGCATCCGAACTGATGTGTCCGTCACTGAGCTCAAGACCTGGCTGACCGACCTGGAAGACCGCCATGGCCGCGACCGCAGCCAGCCCAAATTCTCCGACCGCGCGCTTGATATCGACATCCTGCTGTACGGCGACCTGGTCGGTGATTTCAACGGCCTGATCCTGCCACGCGACGAAATCCTGAAATACGCCCACGTCCTAAGACCACTGGCCGACATCGCCCCGAACCTGAAACACCCGGTCACCGGCAAGACCTTTACCGAGCACTGGCAATGTTTTGTCGGAGACCGATCACTTCAGCGCCTGGTTGATTAAGGGACAGCCCCTGAAAGGTCGTTGACAAAGCTCGGGGGGGGGGGTAACATGCCAAGACGATATTGGCTTGTTGGCGTATTTCGATGGAGCGATGTGATCGTCGTATGGATCAAAACAATCATAGACAGGAAACATTCACAAAAATGAAATATTTTATGTCGGCCTTGGCTGCCTCTCTTATCTACTGCGCTTCAGCTCAGGGGTCGGCCACCCCGGTCAGGGATTGGCGCATGTGCGATGGATGCTCAGTCTCGCAGATGCAGCAGTGCGCGATCGAGATCGCGTCAGTTGAGAATCTTAAAACCGGCGACTATGTCTGGATCTTTGATTTCGAGAACTGGGTTGCATCGTTATATTACCTCGAGGTCACACCACCCGGCACCATCATCCAGGGAAAGGGTGACGGCGACGATTCACTCACCCAGAGCGGGTTCATCGCCGCATTTCCACAAGCCCTGTCGGACAAGGAAATCGAGCTTTCGGACGCACTGTTTGGAATGGTCGAGGTGGTCTGGCGACCGCTGGGCTGGGGATACCATTATCCGGCCTGCTTGGACAGCAACCTGTCATCGCTGGCAATGGGAGACGATGCGAAAGAGCCGGACGCGACCATCCAGTCTGAAGCGGGGCTGATCTACAACATTACAATCCCGCCCGGACCTGATCAAAACTCCGCACACGACATTATTGGCAGTCAAGCTCGGGCATTGCAACTTGCCCAAACCTACAGTGGAAACATCGGGACGCTCGGCGCGGTTCAAAGCTGGGTCGCCAATTTTATTCGAGCTAGTCCAGTCAACACACAGACCAGCATCAGGTTCCGGTTTGCTGACGGCAGCAGCGCCATCTGGCACTACAGCAGTCATAACGAACGCTGGGAACCGGACTGGTCCACGTTTGAAGACTCGGATGGTAACCCCATTCCCCATACCTCAAACGACGTTTCTCCCGGAATGGGTTTCGATTTTTCGGGTGCTGCCCCTGGCGAGTTGAACCTGCAGCAGTTCTTTGATCGGATGAACATGTTCGGCATCCCCATTACCGGCCCAGGCGGTGGCGGTGGCGACGGTTCCCCAGTTCGTTGCGAAGTAACCAGTGAAGGGCTACGATGCTGGTATAGATCAGTATAAGTAACGCAGCGCTGCTTAAGCATCTGCTCAAGATTTTTGAGCTAACGGCCCCGGACTATGTACCGGGGCCTTTCAATATACAATCCAGAGACCTGAAGCCGGGAGACTTTCGTCCAGCACTGATGCGAATTCAAAGGCGACCGCACCCCGGAAGGCGATCGAGCCGGTTACTTGACCTTAACGCGTCTGCCGACCGACTGCGTCGTGAAGCGCAGCCCTCGGCACCCAAACCGTTGCCTATTTCGTCCAGGTTGCTGAGTTTTCGTCGAGGAAATCGATCAAGGCATTGAACACAGGGTGCTGTGACCCACGCCATATTAAGCGCGGCAAAGCTGGATCTGGATCTCAGGGACAGAGACGTCTATACTCCTGGGTACCTAGCTAATCAGCGGGCAACCATACCTATGGGAGATCAACATGTTTGTAAGCAACCTCCTTTTCAACTTTGGCATCAAACTGGCCCTCATACTGTCGGTGTTTCTGGCGGCAAGCAGCGTCACCTGGGCCGCTTCACCTTTCTTGCAGGAACGCCTGATGGCGGTTTCCAACCTGGCAGGTTCCGGCAACGAAGTGCTGCCCGATGTCGCCGACGAGTTCTGCAATTTTGCAACGCCATACTCCGACCCTGAAACCGAATTGTTCCTGATCGATTTCAGCGTCGCACTGGGCATCAAATTTGGCGTCGCCGAATGCGACCCGGCCACTGATTTGACACGATTGGTCGATCCTCTCGGCAATCCAATTACGCTGTGGCAATGGAGTCAGGCCAAAGGACAGGTAAGAATCGCGTGTCAGGAAGACGGTACGCGCTATCACTTCCAATTCAGGGGTCTTATTCCGGGTGGTGTTTATACAATCTGGCACTTTCCGGGAACCGGCGGCGGCGCCCTGGCATCGCATCGGCCCAACGACATCAATAACGTCTTTGTCGCCAATCCGGCCGGAAACGCCAACTTCGATGTGACCGGTTCGGCCGGAAACATGACGTTTGGTGGCACAGTCGGCGATTGCACGTTGCCCACCAGGGAAAATATCGGCAGTGGCTATGACTTCTCCAGTGGCTTCGGCACAGCATTGTTCGCGATCGAATACCACAATGATCAAATGGCGCACGGACCAATTCCCGGTCCATTCAACACCTTTGCCGCGCCGATCAATTTTGTCCTCAAGCCCGACTGAACCCGCCCGGGAGACTGAGGCGCAACCCTTGAAAGGCCGTTGACAAACTTAAAAGGGGGGTAACCTCTCTCAAGACGACTCAGGCTTTTTCGGCATTTTGAAGGAGCCATCGTATCTGACAACCGCGAACCGATCTCGGAAAAAAATCACTGACAGGAAACTTTACACGAATGAAGTATTCGCTATCGGCCTTGGCCGCTTTACTTATCTACTGCGGTTCGGCTCAGGGGTCAGTCACCCCAGTCACAGATTGGCGCATGTGCGATGGATGCTCAGACTCGCAGATGCAGCAGTGTGCGATCGAAGTCGCGACAGTCGAGGGTCTTCGAACCGGCAACTATGTATGGATCTTTGATTTCGAGAACTGGGTTGCGTCAAAATATTATCTTGAGGTCACTTTACCCGGCACCATAGTCCCGGGAGAAGGCAGCCGGGACGACCAACGACTCACCCGGGTCGGTCTCGTCGTCGCAAATGCACAAACCCTGTCAGCCAAGGAAGTGGCGCTTTCGGACGGACTGTTCGGAATGGTCGAGGAGGTCTGGCGTCCGATGGGCTGGGGATACCATTATGAGGCCTGCGCGGACAGCACCCAATACTCGCTGAAAGAACGGGGCGGCACGAAAGAACCGGACGCGACCATCCAGCCTCAACCGGGGATGACCTTTCCCATTACCATCCCGCCTGGACCGGAGCAAAATTCCGCACACGACATTATCGGCAATCAAGCCAGGGCATTGCAACTTGCTGAAGCTCATGGTGAAGGCCTGGGGGTGCTTGGTCAGATTCAAAGCTGGGTCGGCAACTATGTTCGAGTCGCTCCAATCAACACCCGGGCCAGCAAACTGTTCCAGTTTTCTGACGGCAGCTTCGCGATATGGAACTTCAATGTTGAGACGGACCGTTGGGAACCCGACTGGGACACGTTCGAAGACTCGGATGGTAACCGCATTCCCGCTACAGCAAGCGACGTTTCTCCGGGAATGAGTTTCGAGTTCTCGGGTGCTGCCCCTGGCGAATTGAACCTGCAGCAGTTCCTGGATCGGATGACCATGTTCGGCATCCCCGTTACCGGTCCAGGCGGCGTTGGCGGTTCCCCCGTTTCATGCGAGATAACGAGCGACGGGCTACGATGCTGGTATAGATCAGTCTAGTTGACACAGCGCTGCTGGCACCTAATCAATGTTTTAGAGCGAACGGCCCCGGGCTCTGCACCGGGGCTTTTCACTACAATCCAAAGACCCGAGGCATTTTTCTATCCTCCCGTGCATTCCGCTACTTTCGTGGTTACTCTCTTCGGAAGCCAATCAATTCGAGTCCAGCCATGACACAGAGCATTGACCTGCCCCGCATCGAAGAGACCCTGCTGCTGGTGGTCGACGTCCAGGGCCGGCTGGCGCGGCTAATGCATGAAGCAGAAACCATGGTCCGTCAGCAGCGGATCCTGATCGAAGGCTGTCGCATTCTTGATATCCCGATCATCTGGGCCGAGCAGTTGCCGGAAAAGTTGGGGTCCACCGTGCCCGAACTGGCCGAGAAACTCGACGGCCTGCAGCCAAACAACAAATCCAGCTTCGGCTGCTGGGGCGACAAGCAACTCAACACCGCGATTCGCCGCAGCGGTCGGCAGCAAATTCTGCTGTGCGGTATCGAGACCCACGTCTGCGTCTGGCAAACCGCCGCCGCGCTGCGGCGCGAGGACTACCAGGTCCACCTCATCTGCGACGCGGTCTCATCGCGCTCAGCCTTCAATCGCGACATCGGCTTCCAGCGCATGGCCGCAGCCGGCGTCCACCTCAGCAATGTGGAAATGGCACTATTCGAACTAATGGCCGATGCCGAGCATCCGCGTTTCCGAGAGGTAACGAAGTTGTTGAAGTGAAACCCTTTTCACATATTCAACAACCGCCCCCCATCCACCGCCAATATCTGGCCAGTAATATACGGCGCATCCAGAGCCAAAAAGGCCACCGCGCTAGCAATGTCCTCGGGCCGGCCCTGACGGCCCAGCGGAATACGGTCCAGGATCTCAGCGGTCGCTTCGGGTGAACCTTGAGTCTCCGGCCACAGGATAGCCCCCGGGGCGACGCCGTTGACGCGAATGTCCGGCGCCAGTTCCTTGGCCAGGGCGCGGGTCTGCATGACCAGGCCGGCCTTGGCCTGGCAGTAGATGGCATGGCGCTGCATCGGTGCCAGGGCATGAATGTCGACCAGGTTGACAATGGCGCCACCATGGCGAGCCAGGTGCGGCACACAGGCCTGGGACAGGAAAAACGGCGCCCGCAGGTTGCTTGCCATCAAATCGTCCCACTGCCCAGCCGTGGCCTGCTTGATCGGCGTCGGGTAGAAAGCCGAGGCATTGTTGATCAGTACGTCGATACGGCCATAGGCCCGCAGCGCCGCGCCGGTGATTCTCGCCGGCGCCTCTTGATCGGCAAGGTCCGCCTGGATTACCGTCGCTGAGTTTGGTCTTTGCTGATTCAAGGACGCGGCCAGCGCATTGGCCTCCGAGCCGGAATCACGGCAATGGATCACCACGTTAAGGCCGCGTTGATGCAGGCGCTGCACGATTGCTGAGCCGATTCGGCGCGCAGCGCCGGTTACAATCGCGACTCCATCGGTATCTGTATCAAGGGATGTCATTGTCGAATTCGTCTTTATCTCTGCCTGAGCCCCCGCAGGAATTGGCCGGGTTGAGTGAGCAATTGTGCACCAGGATCGTCAATGAGATCGAACGCGCCGGCCCCATGCGCTTTGACCGCTACATGAACATGGCTCTATATGAGCCTGGTCTGGGCTACTACGTCAACGGCCTGCACAAGTTTGGTCAGGCCGGCGATTTTGTCACCGCGCCTGAGCACGGCCGGATTTTCGCCACAGCACTGGCCCGCCAGATTGACGAAATTACCGCGCAACTGGATGACGAATGGGCGCTGCTGGAACTGGGAGCAGGCTCTGGCGTGCTGGCTCGCGATCTGCTCGGGCAGCTCACCCACCCGCCCACTCGTTACCTGATTCTTGACACCAGCGCACCCTTGCGTGAAGTGCAGGCCGAAACGCTCGCCTCCCTGCCCCAATCGCTGCACTCGCGTGTCGCCTGGCTGGACAGCCCGCCCGACGAATCCTTCAATGGCGTGATCGTTGCCAACGAAGTACTCGATGCCTTGCCGGTCGCCCGCTTTGAAACGACCTTTGAAGGCCTGGCCGAACTTAAGGTCGATCTGGTCGGCGATCGGCTGGGTTGGACTCGCTCCTCGCCTTCGGCGCGACTTGAAGCGGCATTCGAAAAACTGAATTCAGAATTGCCCGCACCATTGCCCGAGGGCTACCAGAGTGAGATTTGCCTTGTTCTGCCCGGCTGGCTGGAGACAGTCACCAAACCACTGGCTCATGGCGCGGTGTTATTGATCGACTACGGCTATCCCCGCTCCGAGTACTACCACCCCGACCGCAACACCGGCACCCTGGTCTGCCACTACCGCCACCGGGCCCACTTCGATCCCTTCGTCTGGCCCGGACTGACCGATCTGTCCACCTTCGTCGACTTCACCGCCGTGGCCGAGGCGGCCGCCGATTGCGGTCTCGAAGTCGCAGGATTCACCAGCCAGGCTGGCTTCCTGCTCAGCCTCGGCGCTCATGAGCTGATCGACCAGGCCGAAACCGACCTCGACCGCATGCGCCTGGCCTCGGAACTCAAACGCCTGACCCTGCCCGGAGAAATGGGCGAGAAATTCAAGGTAATTGGGCTGACTCGGGGCTTCGATCAGCCGCTTTTGGGCTTTGAGATGATGGGGCAGTTGCATCGGCTTTGAAAGGTTCAAGGTTCAAGGCTCAAGGAGCAAAACACCAAAACACCAAGAGCGTAGCGATGTGGGTTTACCTGAAACCTGAAACCTGAAACCTGAAACCTGAAACCTGAAACCTGAAACCTTAGCCCCTTAGCCCCTTAGCCCCTTAGCCCCTTAGCCCCTTAGCCCCTTGGCCCCTTGGCCCCTTAGCCTTTCCTTGAACCTTGCACCTTGAGCCTTGAGCCTTATCCTAATAGAACCCCCACTCTAATTTACTCGTCTATCATTAACCGTGCGATAAACTAAAAAAACCTGCCAAGGAGGCTGCCATCTATGCCCAGAACCTACGACTACATCATTGTCGGCGCCGGCTCGGCGGGGTGTGTGCTGGCCAATCGGCTGAGTGCTGATCCGGGGTGCAGGGTTCTGTTGCTGGAAGCCGGGCCGCGGGACTGGAATCCGTTTATTCACATGCCGGCCGGGCTGGCCAAGCTGGCCCGTTTCAAATCGCTCAACTGGAGCTATGAGACCGAGCCGGAGCCGGGCCTGAACAACCGCCGGCTTTACTGGCCGCGCGGTCGCGTACTCGGGGGGTCGAGCTCGATCAATGCCATGTGTTACACCCGTGGCCACCGCAGCGATTATGACGCCTGGGCTGAACTGGGCAACCCGGACTGGTCGTGGAACAAGGTGCTGCCGTATTTCCGTCGGGCGGAGAACCAGTCCCGCGGCGAATCCGACCTTCACGGTGTTGGCGGGCCGTTGAGTGTCGAGGACCTCAGTCACACCAACCCATTGAGCGACGTCTTTATCCAGGCTGCCGAACAGGCCGGCTTTGCCCGCAACCGCGATTTCAATGGCCCGGCGCAGCGCGGAATCGGCAAGTATCAGGTCACCCAGAAAAACGGTCGGCGTTGCTCGACGGCGGTCGGTTACCTCCGGCAGGTCCGGACCCGACCCAACCTCACCATCCTGACCGGAGCGATGACGCTGGGGCTGGAATTTGCCGGCCCGTCCAGGATCAGCGGCGTCCGCTTTCGCCGTCTGGGCCTGACCCACAAGGTTCAGGCCGATCGCGAAGTACTGCTGGCGGCCGGTGCGATCAATTCACCGCAGTTGTTGATGCTGTCCGGCATTGGTCCTGCTGCGATGCTCGAAAAGGCCGGCGTATCCGTTCGCCACGACCTGACCGGCGTCGGTCAGAACCTGCAGGACCACCTCGACATCTGCACCCTGACCCGCTGCTCGCAACCGGTTACCTATGACCAACTCAGCGAATTCCGCGTGGGCCTACGCTACTTTCTCCATCACGAAGGCGAAGGCACGTCGAATATCGCCGAGGCGGGCGGATTTCTGGTCAGTGGTCGCGGACGCGACGACCGACCCGACTTACAAATGCATTTTGTCCCGGCGCTGCTCGACAACCACGGTCGCAACCGCTTGCCGGGCGACGGCTATACCCTGCATGCCTGCCCTTTGAGGCCGGAGAGTCGCGGCCACCTGTTTATCCGTTCCGACGACCCTCGCCAGCCGATTGCCATTCAGGCCAATTACCTCAGCCAGCCGGCGGATCTCGAGCTGATGCTCGATTGCGTGCGCCTGTCGCGCGAGGTTCTCAGCCAGCCAGCGTTCAAACCATTTCGTGGTCACGAGATCTTCCCCGGCAACGAAGTGGTCAGTCGCAATGGCCTGATTGAGTTCATTCGGGAAAAGGCCGAAACCATCTATCACCCAGTCGGCACCTGCCGCATGGGTTCCGGCCCGGACGCGGTAGTGGACGGAACGCTCCGGGTTCACGGCATCGACGGCCTGCGGGTGATTGATGCCTCGATCATGCCGACCCTGATTGGCGGCAACACCAACGCGCCAACCATCATGATCGCTGAAAAGGCGTCGGACATGATTGCCGACGGCGCCGGGATTGGCACAGCCGCAAACGGCGCACCAGCCAAGGCTGCTTGAAAAAAGCCAATTGCGGTCGGCGCATTCAGATGCGCGACCGCCGGGCCGGTCCGGTATCCTGTCGCCTGAACCTCACACCATGATACGTGTTTGAAACTCGCCATTGCCAGGGTGCTGATCCGGCTGCTCAGCCTGATGCCGCTGAAAATGCTGTATTATTCGGCCGTCCCGCTGGGCCTGCTGATCGCGCTGTTGCCGACGCGCAAGCGGGCCGTGATCGACCTCAATCTGGCCATTGCCTTTCCCGAGCTCGATGAGCGCAGGCGCAACCGTCTGCGTCGGCAACACCTGATCGAAATGGTGCGGCTGGTGATGGAGTCGGGTGCGGTCTGGCATTGGTCGGCTGACCGAATCCTGCGCCATGTTCGTGAAGTGGACGGATGGTCGCATGTCGAGCGGGCAGAGCGCTCCGGTCGTGGCTACCTGATGATTGGCGCACATATTGGAAACTGGGAAATCCTGACGCTCTATGGCACCATTCAGGAACCGTTTGCCTGCCTGTATAAGGCCCCTTCGGACCCGGGGGTCGATGCCCTGATTACTCGTTCCCGGCAACGCTTTGGGGGAAAGTTGATTGCCAGCGGCAGTCCGGCCATGCGCCAGCTCCTGAGGCAACTCAAGGCCGGACAGGGTGCCGGTTTGCTGGCCGATCAACAGCCCAAGCAAGGCGAAGGCGTATTTGCCCCATTTTTCGGTACCGACGCGCTGACCATGACCCTGGTCAATCGCCTGGCGCGGCGATGCGGCTGTGCCGTGTTTTTCAGCGATGCCCGGCGACTTGCCGGCGGACGAGGCTGGTCGATTGAATTCAGGCCAGCCGATGAGCGGATCGCCGCTGAGGATCCAGCGGTCGCGATTGCCTGCATCAACGAGTGGCTGGAAGAAAAAATCAGGGCAACGCCAGCCCAGTACCTGTGGAGTTACAAGCGCTTCGGCATTCGACCGCAAGGCGAAGCGCCAATTTATCCGGTCCGCCGCGAAAGACGCCCATGAAACACTCCCTGTCATGAAACTGGCCGCACCAGCAGGGCTGATTCGCCTTTTCAGCCTGCTGCCGCTGTCGCTGCTCCACCGGTTGGCCGTGCCATTGGGGTGGCTGGTGTACCTGCTGCCGTGGAAGAAGCATCAAGTTATCCAGACCAACCTGAGGTTGTGCTTTCCCGAGCTTGACGACAGGCAGCGCAACCGGCTTCACCGCCAGCACCTGGTGGATTTGTTTCGGCTGATACTTGAAGCCGGGGTCATCTGGCATTGGTCAGAGAAGAGCATACGGCGCCACGTTCAAACCGAAGGCTGGGAACAGATTACCGCGGCCCGACAGGCTGGCCGGGCGATCCTGTTCGTGAGTGGTCACCTGGGCAACTGGGAGCTGCTCAACCTGTTCCTGTCGACCCATATGCCTCTGGTCTGCCTGTACCGGGCGCCGAAAGATACCCGCCTGGACCGTTTCATCACCCAGCCGCGCGAACGCTTTGGCGCCCGCATGGTGGCCGGCGGCAGCCCATCCCTGCGTCACCTGCTTGGCCAGCTCAAGGCCAAGCAGGCCGTTGGCATCGCGGCCGATATTCAACCCAAGCGGGGCGACGGGGCATTCGTGCCTCTGTTTGGACATCAGGCCCTGTCGATGACCCTGGCCAACAAGCTCGCCAGGCGCACCGGCTGCGCGGTATTTTTGGCCTGGGCCGAACGCCTGCCCCATGGCCAAGGCTGGAAGCTGCGCTTTGATGCCGCTGACCAGGCCATCGTTGACCCGGACCCGGTGGCCGCTTTGCTGCCGGTCAACCAGTGGCTCGAGTCCGCGATTCGCCAGGCGCCATCACAATACCTGTGGATCTACAAGCGCTTCGGCCGCAGACCCGATGGAGAGCAAAAACTCTACCGCTGAATTTCGATCAGCCGTCCAATCGTCTGAGCCAGACGGTCATGACTTTCTCCGACTGCTTGTCACCATTCTCGGCCGCCACCTTTACGCCGCGCTGCCAGGCTGCGCGGGCAGCTTCCGTATCGCCATGCTCATTCAGCGCCTTGCCCAACTCCTGCCAGGCCATGGTCCGATCGGCCTTGTGTTCCACGGCATGTTGCAGATGCTCGATCGCCCGGGCCAGATCGCCGAGCTTCAAGCGCGCCTGCCCGGCAGCCAGCCTGGCCTCGTAATTGTCGCGGCCCTGCCTGATCATGTTCTCGACGATTTCGGGGTTCATGGCCTCATTGTAGGTTTACTCATCATCGGCCTCAAACCGGTCGCGGAATATGCGCTCGATGATGGTGACCGAATCACTGTTATTGTCGAGATCGGGATCCTTCACCTCTCCAGTCGGGATCACCTCGACCACAATAGTGACACCTTCCTCGATGAGCGCCCGTGAAGCTGTGGCTTCGATCTGGTAGGTCACACTGGCGCCAGCAGGAAGATCAGCAAGATCGTCAATCTCGCCGACCCCCGAGGCGGTGCAGTTCGCTCCGGCTTCAG
>JBGTLI010000122.1:0-1990 GCA_041744195.1 Wenzhouxiangella sp.
TTGCGGGTGCCGCCGGGCTTCCACGAAATCCAGTCGCTGTGCAGGAGCGTGGCAATCACCACGGGGGCGGTGAAAAGGACGAATATGAGAATCAGGGCCTGCTTGTTCATTTTCGACGAATACTCCGGATCGTCAGGATCAGCCAGATCAGAAAAACGGCGAGGGCAATGCTGGCCCATTGGAACGCGTAGCCGCGATGGCGTTCCGGCCCCATATTGATCAGGCGCCAGTCGTCACCGGTCAGGTGAGCCGGGTGCTCCGGGTCCAGCAACAGCACCTGGTCAAAAATTGCATCGTCGAACGCGTCCCGGATTCGATCCAGATCGAAATAAGTCATCAGGTTGGGCCAGTTTTCCGGATCGAGCGCCTGGGCCTGGCCAATCTGCAGTCCGACGCGCGGTGGCTCATTGAGCCGGCCTTCGATATGGACCAGGTGCTCAGGGGTATCGAAATCCGGCATCCGCGCAGCTCGGCGGTCCCAGGGTTGCCAGCCGCGGTTAACCAGGATGATGTGATTGCTGCCCTGCGGTCTAAACGGGGTAAAGACATGAACACCGGGATGATTGTTGCGAATCTGGTTGTCGAGCAGCACCTGCCTGTCGGCATCGAAATGACCGGAGCCGGCAACCAGGGAATAGCGTGGCGCCGATTCCAGACCCAGATTGTTCAATGAAATGGCCGGGGCATCGGTCCACTGGCTGAGCAAAGCTTCCTTTTCGGCGGCGCGTTCCAGTTGCCAGCCGGCCAGATGGATGCTGCCTGCAATCACCAGCAGAGCGACGAGGTGAGGCAGCCAGAAACGAATTGATAAAAAACGGGTCTTGGTCATCACAGTCAGGATTTATAATGCAGGCACGTCACACTGGAAGTCGCTGTTCGTGCGGAGTAAAGCCCCATGCTGAACAAAATCCCATGTTAAGTAAAGTTTTGATTATCGGTATCTTTCTGGCCATTCTGTATAGCCTGGCTTCCAGCTTCTATTTCCTGGTCAGAGACAAGGATGACAGTGATCGGACGGTGCGACGTCTGAGCTGGCGAGTTGGCCTTTCGCTGGGTTTGCTGCTCCTGATGTGGGGAGGATTTCATTTCGGGATCATCGAACCGCAAGGCATCAACCCAGTCCGGTACCCGGCAGGCCCCGGAGATTGACGTGAGAACCGGGCCCGGGACACCGGGCCCGGAAAGATTTAGAGAGACAGCATCAGAGTTGACTCAAAACGTATTCCGCGCTGGATACCCGGAATTCGCCCGGTCCTTCGACCAGCACCTTTTCGACGACGCCATTGCGCGTGATCAGGGCAAAGCGCTGGGAGCGCTGGCCCATGCCGAATGCCGACGCATCCATCTCCAGACCCAGGGCCTTGGTGAACTCGCCATTGCCATCGGCGGCCATGGTGATCTTGTCATCGACCTTGGCTGAGTTGCCCCAGGCATCCATGACGAAGACGTCGTTGACCGCCATGCACACGATGCGATTGACGCCGCGCCGGTTCAATTCGTCAGCAAGATCGACAAAACCCGGCAAGTGCTTGGCCGAGCAGGTCGGGGTGAACGCGCCGGGAACGGCGAACAGGACCGTGCGGCCCTGACCGAACAACGCGTTTGTTGATACCGGGGAAGGCCCTTCGGCCGACATGATCGTCAGCGTGGCTTCCGGAACCGCATCACCTGGTGAAATTGTCATCGGTCAGTCTCCCAGCGCATTGTTCATGGCGGAAATCAGGGCATTTTTGTCGACCGGCTTGGTAATGTAAGCCGATGCGCCCTGGCGCATACCCCAGATACGATCGGTTTCCTGATCCTTCGTGGTGACAAAAATGACCGGAATATCGGCTGTTGTTTTCTGTTTCGAGATCTTGCGCGTCGCCTGAAAACCGTTCAGGCCCGGCATGACCACATCCATCAGGATCAGGTCCGGCACTTCAGCCAGTGCCTTTTCCACACCTTCTTCGCCATTGGTGGCGGTGACGACCTGGTGGCCGGCGCCCTC
>JBGTLI010000123.1:0-15251 GCA_041744195.1 Wenzhouxiangella sp.
GATCAACGCGGCTTCACCACCGAATACCAGTACAACCAGTTCGGCCGCCTGGAATCAGCCCTCCGCCCGGACGGATCCAACCCCATCAGCCGCGCCACCGCCCAGGTCGGCCTGATCGACCCGGCAACCGGCAACGGCACCGAAGAAAACCCGGCTCAGGCCGTGCTGACCGATAATGTCGATGCTTTACTGTTCGATGGCAATGGCAATCTGACCCGCGTCAAAACAGATGCGCGAGGTCGGATCACTGAACGCATGGATGCTGTGGGACGAATCACCCGCACTGATCGCGACGCTGACAGCAACCCAACCCGCACCACCCGCCCCGACGGGTCGGTCGTCACCCGCACGTTTGACGCTCGCGGCAATATGCTCACTGAAACCGAACAGACCAATGGTGCAACCGTAACCTGGACCTACGATTCGTTCAACCAGGTCACCTCCATGACCGACCCAAGAGGTCACGCCACTACTTACGAGCGCGATGCCCACGGGAACCTGACCCGCATCATCAACCCGTTGGGTCATGTGACGATCTTGGAATACAACGACCAGGGCCAGATGACCCGTCGGATTAATGCGAACGGGCTTGAGACCGTACTCGAATACGACAGTTTGGGACTTGTGGCCACGCGCACCGAGACTCCAGCGGACGTGTTTGAAGAATCGCGCGCGACCATTTTCGAATACACTGGATTTGGTGGAATATCGCGGATCACCACGCCGACCGGCAATGTGCAGCAATTCAACTATGATTCTGAGAGCAGGCCGGTAGAAATCATCGACAATCTTAATCAGCGTTTCGTGATGAAGTATGACTCTGCTGGCAACCTGATTCGGGCCGAGATGCGCGCGGTGGATAGAACGCTACTCACGTTACAGGAACAGGTCTTCGACGAACTTGACCGTCTGATCGAGCAGCGCAGTCCGCATTTCTTCGGGCAGCATTCGATCACGCAATTCGCATACGACGGCGAAGGCAACCAGACGGGCGTTGTGGACCCAAACGGCCGAATCACCGTACGCGAATACGACGCCGTCAATAGGCTTATTCGTGAGTTGGACCCGGTCGGCAATCAGAAGGAGTACGGTTATAGCGTCCGAAGCCAACTCAACCGGGTGGTCGCCCCGAACAACGCCACCACCACGTTCGAATTCGACCTGCTCGCCCGCCAGATCGCCGAACACAGCCCGGATCGCGGTACGATCTCTCTGGAGTACGACCTGGTCAATAACGTGACCGCCTCGACTGACGCACGGGGCATCCGGCGGGAACTGACCTACGATCCCCTCAATCGGCCGCAGACCGTTTCGTTCCCGCAACCCGGAGAGGACATTGCATACACCTACGACAATTGCCCCAACGGCATAGGTCGGATCTGCCGCATCGACGATGAATCCGGCACTCTGGAATACCAGTACGATGGCTTTGGCAACATCGTCCGGACAACAAGAACGGAACTGGGCGTTGAGTACATCACCGACTATGAATACGATCTGGAAGACCGAATCACCGCCATCGTTTATCCGTCCGGTCGAAGCGTAGAATACGAGCGGGATATACTTGGCCGAGTTACCGAAGTCCGGGCGGAGATCGCGGGACAGGTGCAGCCGATTCTGGCCGACATCCAGTACCGCGCCGACGGCCAGATCACGGCTGCCACCTTCGGCAACGGACTAGTCGAAGGTCGAAAATACGACCTTCAGGGGCGCCTCACCCATCAGACCCTGGCCGATGACGCCAGCTTTATCGTGGATGAGCGCCACTACACCTATGACCCGGCCGGTAACATCATCGCCCGGACCGGTACCCCGGGCGATCAGCACTACAGCTACGACGCCCTGGACCGCCTGACCGGCCAGGATATCCAGGCAGTCGGAAAAAACTGGCAATACGACTACGACCCCAACCACAACCGCCTTAGCCGAGTCGACGGCAACCTGCTCAGCGAAGTCTACAGCTATCAGCCTCAAACCAACCGATTGACCGAAGTCGATAAGTTGAAAGACCAGACAACTTCACGAAATATGCAGTTCATTTTCAATCAGGCTAATCGTTTGCAAGAATACATTGAGAACGGCCAAACCATTGCGGAGTACACCTACAATGCCATAGGCCAGCGTACGCGAAAAGAATTGCAGACCGCAGCGACAAAGCTATTCCATTATGACACTGGAATTCAGCTGCTCACGGAAACCGGCAATACCGGAAATGCACAGAAAGACTACATTTGGCTCGGCGTCCGTCCAATTGCACAAATCGAATCGACTGGATTGATCACCTACCTGCATACCGACCACCTGCTCACCCCGAGATTGGGCATCAGCGACGCCCGAGTTATCGTCTGGCATTGGGAGGGGGAAGCTTTTGGCGATATCGACGCGGAAGGTTTGGTAGAAGTCAATCTGAGATTCCCTGGGCAGTATTACGATGGGGAGATCAAGCGGCATTACAATTATTTCAGGGATTACAAACCGAACTCCGGAAGGTACAGTCAGTCTGACCCGATCGGGCTTAACGGTGGCATCAATACTTACGGTTATGCAGAACAGGATCCTTTGTATTTTATGGATCCGTTGGGATTGTGCTCGTTAAGCCCAAAAATGCAAGAATGTATCGAGAAAATTTTCGATGAGCCCATTGATAACGTTCGCATTCGCCATAAACGTGTTCGAAACCAATACATTACAACACGTCGAAATGCTATTAGATTGCCTCCTAACGTGTCGTGTGACCGTTTCTTCGAGCTCCGGCACTTGGTTCTTCATGAGTATTACCACGTCTTAAGACAGTGGAATATAGGTGAGTTATCACGACGTGCATACGTGGCGGAGTACTTGCGTAATGGTGATGCAGAAGGAAATAGATTCGAAGACGCGGCAAACGAGTTTGCCGACCAAAACTTGGGGCGTTTTAAGGAATGTTTGGAAAAAGACTGCTGACAATCACGTTTATTCTGTTGCTGGTGTTGACCTCCGGCTGCATCATTATGGGTGATGCGGTAGTTTCGGTTGTGGGTGCTATTCCAGATAGTGAAAATGCCTTATCACGGAAATGTAAAATCCGCGGAGCACATGCTAAGGACGGCCGAATTGTTTCGACACGCCAGATTTCAGGCGCGTTTGAGGAAAGCTTTGTACTGCCCGCTGGTAAACGAGACTATCGTTTTGAGGTCGTGTGCCAGGATGGGCGGCGTTATCAATCAGACGTATACTCTCTTGGGGGTAGAAATGATCCTTTTGGCAGGGTAATCAATTTGGGCGATTTAGATATGCAAGTTGAATAAGGAATTAGGCCAATAACGTAAGCGGCTACGAAACCACGCCCTTGAACTGGCCGGCGCGCCAGTGAGAAAGGGCGGCGAGACCTTCGCCGAAGTCACCCTCACCATCCCGCCGGGCACCGCACGCTGGGAAGACACAGGCGAGTTGTTCGACGGCATGATCCACATCACCGACATCCCGGACAACGCCTTAAGCCCGCAACCGCTGCCACGGGAGTTGGATTTTTCCGTCTACGTTGCCATGCAGCCATTCGGCGTGATCTACGACGAACCCGTCCCGATCGGCTTCCCGAACGTCAACCAACTGCTGCCGGGCACAAAGATGGACATCTTCGGCCTCGACCACGACAGCGGCGAGTTCATCAAATTCGGCGAAGCCAAAGTCTCGGCCGACGGCCAGACAGTTGATTCCATCGGCGGGGTGGTGGTGGCCAACTCGTGGCATGGCATCGCATTCCTCCCACCTGAAGTAAACAGTGATCTTCCGGAAAACCCCGAAGAGTGCGGCGCCCCCTGCGGTTCCACGGTAGGCCTGACCGAAGGCAACCTGAACGTCACCTGGCGCTCGGTTTCAAGCTTCGAGACGGGGAGATTGTCGCTGGTACGAACTTGGCGGCGATTGAGCAGGCGCTGAACGCGTCAACTTAATGAATATGGACAGGAGTGCTATGTGCTCGTGTTGATCGGCGCTGATGCCTTATTGGTTAGCCGGGATGGTTGAGGTGCTGCCCAATGAGGTCGGGGATGTGGAGGTCATCAGGATGAAAAGGTCTTTTGGTGCATTTGTATTATTCGCCGTTTCAGCGCCAGCTCCGATGCTTTTGGCTGCTTCGCTAGCCATGATCCTGCATAGAAATTCCGTTTCATGGTTTCTGATCGGTATTACGTCGGCGCTTGTCATATCCATGAGCAGGATATTCGATGGGCGGAGGAAAGAGGTATTCGGTATCGCTTTTTCATTTGCCGCTTTGTTCATTTTCCTGCTAATGGCATTGCTCTTTTGGGCAGTGGTAAAGAGACATGATACGCACGAAAGTATAGTTGAGATCTCTGTGGTCTGGATTGGGTCGCACTGGCCTCACCTTGTCTTGCTGCTTTGTTATTCCATGCTGGCGTATGCATTTCGAGCATGGCCGTTCAAAGGAGCGTAGCGCTTCGTTCATGATTGTTGGCAATTGGTATTATTGAATGCTACGATCATAATCGCCTTGCAAGTGGCGGGGAGTACCGTGATAACGCTACCGTTTCTGTTCGTGGTGTTCAGCAGGCGTTGATTGTTTGGTCCCGTTGGATCAGCAGATCGCCCGTGGTCAGCAGCCCTTCTGGATCTCCATCGAGTCTTCTAATCAACTCCTCGGGTGCCATTGAGGCCTTTGGCTGAATTAGGCACCAGCCATCGCGGTCACCTTTTTTTACGGTATACAGAGCCATATCGGCCAGCGCGACGGTTTTCTCCCAGCTCACCGCCTCGGTCTGGGTCGGACAAGGTGGATACTCGGCAATACCGATAGAACAGGTCAGTGCCAGTGTTTGCCCTGAACCGACTTCGAACGCGTGCTGGCGCACCGCTGACACCAGGCGATCGGCGATGCGCGCCGTTCTCGTGGTGTGCACGGGGCGAAAGACCAGAAGAAATTCTTCGCCGCCCCAACGCACCACGTAATCACCGTGCTGCACCAAGGTTGGTAAGAGCTTGCCGAATTGTTCCAGCACCTCGTCTCCTATTGCGTGTCCGTATACATCGTTGATGCGTTTGAAGTGATCGATATCGACCAGCATGAAAGGCATGGTCAATCCCGAATCCCGATTTCGTCCCAGTTCGCGTTGAAAGTGGGCGAGATCGGCTGGCAACTGATTGAGCAGGTAGCGTCGATTCCAAAGGCCAGTCAGTGGATCGGTCATGCTGGCCGTTTCCATACGTCTGGAATAGTCACGCAGGTTCTCATTGGCCGCATGCAAAGCTTCGGTCCGCTCGGCGACCGCCTTTTCCAACCCCCGGCGCTGGCGTTTCAGGCTGTGGAGACGCCAGTTCAGTCCTAGCCAGAACAACATTGCCCCAGCACAGAATACCAACACCTGAAACATGATCGTCTCAGCAAACCTTGGTTCGATTCGAAAAGGCAGTACCATTTGCTCAGACCAGACGCCAGCGTTGTTGCTTGCACGAACCTCCAGGCGGAGATTACCTGCTGGTAGATTGGTATAGATAATCTGACGTTGCACTGGCTGATCCAATGGTTGCCAGGATTCATCGAATCCGACCAGTCGGTACTCGACCTTGATACTGCCTGGATCCTGAAAACTGAGCACGGCGAATCCAAAGGCCACATCGCGTTCGTCCGATGGCAGTACAAGCGCTTTGTCAGCTTGCAACGCCCGCCATTGGCCACCATGGCGAATACGGTCGATTACTACTTGTGGTGGGTGCGGATTACGCTCAATATGATCGAGAATCAGCCGAATGAGACCCTGGCGGGTAGGTAACCAGAACTCGCCCTGGTGCAGAAAGCCTCTGACGTTTCCGGCCCCGTTGCAACAGTAGAGCCGCTGAGTTCCCGGTACGGGATCACGGTGATTGTTGATTACCATGCGGGCCGGCAAACGATCAATACGACCTGCATCCCAGTCATCGATGGCGGCCAGCGGCAATTCGTAGATGCCGCGCATGCCAGCCACCCACAGCACACCGTCGCTTTCTGCCAAGGTGAACGGACTGCTTGAAGGCAGCCCATGTTCGGATCCGAACTCCAGCCATCGGCCTCCCTCCCGCTCTATCCACAACCGTTCATCGAGTGTGCCGACAACCAATTGACCACTCTCAAGCTCCATGATGGCCGTGATGTCCTGGCCGCTGGCCGTTCCTTCCATGGGCAGAAATCTTTCTGATCGCGGATCAAACTGAAGCAATCCGTGCCAGGTTCCGGCCAGCAGGCGGCCATCGGAAGTTTCATGCACAATGCGCACATCGGTCCCGCCCGGCTCATTCGCTGCAGCCATTCGTTCCAAGCTCTCATCCTGCCATCGCCATACGCCGTCAAAACTGGCCAGCCAGTAGCTGCCATCTTGACGCCGAATGATGCCATTGATCTGGCTCGAATCGAGGGCCGAAAAGCTTTCGGGCTTGTCGATCCGGCCGCTGATCCGGTTCCACCAGAACAGACCGGTACGAGTTCCCACCCATACCCTGTCGGCCTCGGGCAACAGGGAATAGGCATGGGGGTGCGGTTGATCAATGCCGCGGGTCACCTGCTCGAAACGACCATTTCGAAACACGGCCAGGCCGTCCATAGTGCCAGTCCAGACGTCGCCCTGTGCGTCCGGCACTACGGTCCACAACAGGGAGTTGTGCAGCCCCTCGGGGCGGTCATAGCGCAATGCCCAGCTCCGCCACAGTCGAGCCAGACCCTCCCAGCGCGAACCCAGCCATAGATTGCCTTCATGATCCGTGGCCATCGAAAGTACCGTGCCGTGGGAGTAGGGTGCGTCATCGGGGATTTGTTCGATCACCTTGCCGTCACGCACGCGGATCAACCAGCCGGCGGCACCGGCCCATAACTCTTTTCCGTGATCGGCGAATAGGGTTTCAAAGACCAGGTTGTCGGCGGAATCCGGCAGGGGAAGCCGCGACCACCGGTCCTGATCCAGAAACAGGAGGCCGCGGCTCGTCGCCGCCCAATAGCGACCGTCATGGTAGGCAAACCGATTGACCGTGGCCCCGGACAGATCATCCTCCAGTGCGTGACGTTGCCACTGACCGGTGGTAGCGACGAATATCTCGCCGACTCCACCCGCCAACAGCATCTCGCCATGGCGGTGGATGCTACGGAGAGGAGCGCGTGGATCGCCTGATTGGGAAAAAAAGCTGTCGTCCAAAAGCCGCAGCAACCCACGATCTGTAGCTGCCAGCAGCACATCATCGGATTCGGCAAAAGCGTAAACATCGATCTCGCGGCCGGACCCGTCATCGATTGCGCGGAAAGTGTCGTTATAGTAGTAAGCGGCACCCTTGTAGGTTCCGATCCACAATCTCTGCCTGTTGTCGACGTATAGTGCTTGAACGAACTGGCCGGGCAGCTCCGGTGTGTTCGTGGGATCGAAGTTGGTGAAGCGTACCCCATCGAAGCGAGCCAGGCCGGCCTGGGTCGCAACCCAGATATAACCCTTCGGGTCCTGAACAATATCGAGAATCGTGATCTGGGGTAGCCCTTCGTCGATGCTCCAGGTATCGATAAGGTGCTGGTGAAAAGCCTGGTCAAGAGCCTGCGCCTGAGATATTGCAGTGCCGCTCATGAACAGGACGGCGGCCTGGCAAGAAACGGTCAGCCACCTGTGGCGCCGGCTCATCGTTGTTGTTGAACCAATTTCCGCCATGCCGGCTTGGGGTCCTCGAAGGCCTTGCGCGGCAATAATGAGCGTCCAGACCACCGAGACCATGGCCAGGATGGCGCCAGGCAGGCCGAACAGGACGCAAAGAATGAATCCGAGGGTTCCCGGAATAATCGGCCAGCGGTACGTTCCTGACATGGCTTCCCCAGTGTGGTTTTTAATGCGTCAAGACCCTGATACCACGAGTGGGGCCAGGCAACAACCTTGATCTTCAATCCGGCTAGAGTTTATAAAATATGGTGCTGAACAATATATCGTCGCCTGGCCCAAATTGCAGTCTCAAGGCAGTTGGCCTCGACCGTCCCAGCCGAAGCCTGCCCAGATATTTTCCCTGATGGCTTCACACCGTGGATCGTAGCGAAATCGTTCTAGGATGTCAGGGAACAGGTGGTGGCCTCGGTCAGTTCGAAGCTCCCCCGATCCCATGACTCAGCATCGGGGATGGCGGGCGCGCTCAGATTCTGCGGTCGCACAACACCGTCCAGATCGCGGATCGGCGCTTGGCCTGACTGCGGTGGATCGCAGCGGTCGACATTCAGCGACGAGGAGCGCAATCGGAAGTTATCCGCTTCGCTGGATGGGTGGCTCGCTCCCGTCATGATCGCTCATCTTTCCTGACCGGCGTAAGGCCCGAATGTAATCACTGAACCATCGGCCTCACCGAGGGTCGTTTAGACTGAAAGTCGACCAATCTAAGGAATAGTCAATGAGAAACTTGGTGAAACATTCAATTCTGGCAGGATTGCTGCTCGGTACTTCGATTTCGCTGGCCGATGAGCCATTGGCCGTATCAATGGTCATTCAGGAATGGCCCGTTCCGTTCGAGGAGCCGCGCACACGCGACCCGTGGGTCGGGGACGAAGATCTGATCTGGTTCGTCGGCCAGCGCACGCATTTCGTGGGCCGATTCACGCCGTCGAGCGGCAAGTTCGAGCGCTTTGACCTTGATGAGGGCGCGGGCCCGCACACGGTAATCGCCAACGAGCAGGGGGTGTGGTATGCCGGCAATCGTGCCGCCCACCTCGGCCGGCTGGATCCGGAAAGCGGCGCGATCGAGAAATTCCAACCGCCTGGCGACGGTCCGCGCGACGTGCACACCATGGCCTCTACCAGCGACAACCGAATCTGGTTCACCGAGCAGGGAGGCAACCGGATCGGTCTTTTCGACCCTGCCGACGAATCGTTTCAGATGCACGAGCTCACGACCGAGCGCGCCCGGCCCTATGGCATCGTGGTCCACGACGATCAACCCTGGGCCGTGACCCTGGGCACCAACCAGTTACTGACCGTGGTCGACGGTGAACTTGAGGAAATCAATCTGCCGCGCGCCGAAACCCGCAGCCGCAGGCTCGCCGTGGCCAGCAACGGGCAGATCTGGTACGCAGACTACGCCAACGGCTATGTCGGCCGCTACGACCCGGACACCGGCCAGATCGATGAATGGCGCGCACCGTCGGCCAAGCAATCCGCCCCCTACGCCGTGGCGATGGACAAGAACGATGTGTTCTGGATCGTCGAGACCGGCGTCGAACCCAACGTCTTTGTCGGCTTCGACACGAACTCGCATCGCTGGAGCGAGCCGTTCGCTGTTCCCGGCGGCGCCGGTACCGTCCGGCACATGGATTACGACGCCGACAGCCACTCGATCTGGTTCGGGACTGACCGCACAACGATCGGCCAGGCACGGCTCGACTGACAGTGAGACACTGCCTGGCCATCGTCCTGGTCCTTTGCTGCGGCAGCAAGGGGTTGGCCTTTCCCGAAGGTGCCGAGCCTGGTCATGCCGGGCTCGGCGCCCAGCCCGACTGCAGCGATTGCCATTATCTCGGGCCGCCGCCCGATGAGCACAGCGGGCTGGATTTCGCCTTGCTGCCCGAGCGTGTCTTTGCCGGTGAATGGGTCGAATTCCGTCTCCGGTTGCGCGACCCCGAGGCCCGGGTCGGTGGCTTCCAGCTTACTGCCGACCTTGAGGGAGCAATGGCGGGGCGATTCGATGCCGACCGAGATCAAACCCTGACCGAGCAGGATCTCAGGCAATACCTGGGGCACAGCCAGCCGCGATCGTCCCAAGCTGATGAAGAGCATGTCGGCCGGGTCATCGAATGGATCGTGCGCTGGCAGGCCCCGGAAACTGCCGGCACCGTCACCCTCGCTGGCGCCGCAGTCGCGGCCGATGGCGACGCGTCCGCCCTTGGTGACACTGCCTACCGGCATGAAAGCAAAATCGAGGTTGTCGAGCCCTGATCGCCTCCGCCAGATACGGCTTACGTCACTGACGCTTGATCACTTTTTGAATCAGATTCATAATACGCGCCTGATTCGGTATTTGGCAGGACGAACACACGGCAAATGGGTACGACGGAACGCAAGCAGCGGGAATTTGAACAGCGTGAGCGGCTGTTCCTCGAAAAGGCAGAGGCACTGATCCGTGCCGAAGGGCTGATGAACCTGCAGATGACCAGATTGGCCGAATCCTGTGATTACGCCACCGGAACCCTGTACCAGCATTTTTCCTCCAAGGAGGACTTGCTGGTGGCGTTGGCAGGCGCGAGCAGTGAATGTCATGTCGGGATGTTTCAGCGGATTCAGGCCTGGCAGGCCAGTCCGCGCGATCGCATGTTCGCAGTGGCCGTCTGTGATGCCGACTACACGCTGAAAAATCCGGTTCACACCAAGCTGGTGCAGTATGTCTTCACTCAGGCAGTCTGGGAGAACGCTTCGGAACAACGGCGCAAGGCGGCATTGTCGCAATGTGACCCGATCGGCGAGGTGGTCAGCACGATCGTGCGTGATGCGATCGACCGTGGAGAACTGCCGGCAACCGGTCAACGGGAAATGGAGCTGGCACTCGGCCCCTGGTGCCTGTGTGAGGGCATGCACAGCCTGATCCGCACCCAGGGGCTGCTGGAGTCCTGCGGCATTGAAAAGCCCCAGCAACTGTTGTTCCGGCAGGTGCACATTTATCTCAACGGCATGGATTGGCAACCCCTGATGGACCTCAACGACAACAAAGCCATTGATCGACTGGTAGAGCGGATTCGCGCAGAGGTGATCGAATCATGACCAAACGAATGATCATCATGCTGACGGCGGTGATCGTGGTTTTCGGCCTGATTTTCGGTTACAAGGCCATCGGCAACCATTTCATGAATGAGTTCTTCGACAACATGCCGATGCCGGCCGCGGCGATCACCGCCACCGAGGTGTACGAGGATGAGTGGATCCCCTCGACCGAGGCGGTCGGTACCTTTGTTGCCGTTGACGGGGCGGAGCTGAGCGTGCCGGTGCCCGGGGTTGTTGTTGCCATCCACTTCGACAACGGCCAGAACGTAACGCGAGGCCAGGCCCTGGTTTCGCTGGACACCCAAACCGACGAGGCCGAGCTGCAACGGCTGGAAGCCGCCGCGCAACTGGCCGCGCTGGAGCAGGAGCGACTGGAACGGCTGCACCAGCGCCAGAGCGTTTCGGAGGCCGATCTGGAGCGCGCCCAAAGCGAGACTGCGCAGGCCAGGGCGTCGGTGCGTGCGCAGGAGGCGCGCATACGTCAGAAAACCGTGCGCGCCCCGGCCGACGGGGTGGCGGGCATTCGCCGTGTCAATATCGGCCAATACGTCTCGCCGGGCGAGCCGGTGGTGACGGTAGGCGCCGTTGACCCGCTCTACATGAATTTCAGCCTGCCGGAGCAGCGCCTGGCCCAAGTCCGGCCCGGGCAGCGGTTGTCGGTGCGCGCGGATGCCTGGTCGGACGTCATTTTCGATGGCGAGATCACCGCAATCGAGCCGCGCGTTCAGGAATCGACCCGTACTTTCGAGGTGCAAGCCACGATCGACAACGCCGAAGGTCTGCTGCGCCCCGGCATGTTCGGTCGGGTGCGTCTGGAAACCGGCGCGGCCGAATCGGTCAAGGTCATCCCGCAGACAGCGGTGCAGTTCAATCCGTATGGCAATGCGGTATTCGTGATCAACGACAACAATGCCAACCAAACCGGTAATCAACAGACCGTGACCCAGCGGCTGATCCGCACCGGCCCGACCCGCGGTGACATGATCGTGGTGCGCGAGGGTCTGGAGCCGGGGGAGCGCGTTGCCACCTCGGGCCTGCTCAAATTGCGCAACGAAGCGGCGGTGACGATCATTGACAACGGCCAGGTGCAGCCTACGGCCGAATTGGCGCCACGTCCAGAGAACCAGTAGCGTCATGAAGTTCACCGACATTTTCATCCACAAGCCCGTGCTCGCCACGGTCATCAGCCTGCTGATTCTGCTGCTCGGGCTGCGCGCGGCGTTCGATCTCAATGTGCGCCAGTTTCCGGAAATCCAGAACGCCGTGGTCACGGTGTCGACCGCCTACATCGGCGCCGATGCCGATCTGGTTCAGGGCTTCATCACCACGCCGCTGGAGCGCGAAGTGGCGGCCGCCGAGGGAATCGATTACCTCGTCTCGACCTCCACCGCCGGCATCAGCACCATTCAGGCCTTTCTTCGCCTCGGATACGACCCGGGCGAGGCGCTGACCCAGATCGCCGCCCAGGTCAACAAGTTGCGCTCCGATCTGCCCGAGAATGCCGAGGACCCGGTGGTGGAATTGTCTGTTGGTCAGGACCTCGCCGCTATGTACCTGTCTTTTTACAGCGACATACTCGATGGCAACCAGATCACTGATTACCTGGTGCGGGTGGTCGAGCCGCAACTGGCAACCATTCCCGGAGTGCAACGAGCCCAGATCCTGGGTGCACGCACCTTTGCCATGCGCGTGTGGCTGGATTCGGACCGCATGGCTTCGCTCGGCGTCACCGGGGCCGATGTCATGCAGGTGCTGCGCGCCAACAACGTGCTCTCGGCGGTCGGGCGAACCAAGGGCCACATGGTCGCCATCGACCTGACTGCCGATACCGACCTGAAAAGCGTCGAGGAATTCGAGCGTCTGACAGTGCGCTCGGACCGCGGCGCCATCGTCCGCCTGGCCGATATCGCTGAAGTGGAGTTGGGGTCGGAAAACTATGACACCTCCGCCACCTTCAATGGTCAGTCGGCCACCTTCATCGGCGTCGAGATCGCCCCCGATGCCAACGCGCTGGACGTGATCGCCGAAGTGCGCCGGGTGTGGAATGCTGAGATTCTGCCGCAATTGCCTGAAGGCCTTGAGGCCAACATTCCCTACGACTCAACCGAGTACATCGAAAATGCCATCAATGAGGTGATCGTCACCATCGTGTTGGCGCTGATCATCGTGCTGGCGGTGATCTATGCCTTCCTCGGCTCGCTGCGCTCGGTCATCATCCCGGCGGTGGCCGTGCCACTGTCGCTGATCGGCACCTTCATGATGATGTTGCTGCTGGGATTTTCGATCAATCTTCTGACCTTGCTGGCAATGGTGCTGGCGATCGGCATTGTGGTCGATGATGCCATCATCATGCTGGAGAACATCCAGCGTCACATGGAAAGCGGCAAGTCGAGAATGGAATCAGCGGTGCTCGGCGCCCGCCAACTGGCCGGCCCGATCATCGTCATGTCGACCACGCTGGTGGCGGTGTTCGTGCCGATCGGTTTCATCGGCGGGCTAACCGGCACGCTGTTCGTTGAATTCGCCTTTACCCTGGCCAGTACAGTGATCCTCTCCGGTGTGGTTGCGCTGACCCTGTCGCCCATGATGTGTTCGCGCATGCTGCAGTCGCGGCGCCAGGGTGGAGCGCGCCCGAAGCTGGAGGTGTGGCTGGACGAGCATTTTGATCGCCTGCGGGTGGCTTATCAAAAGCGCCTGCATGGCGCCCTGGATACACGGCCGGTGTTGCTGGTGTTTGGCGCACTTGTACTGGTGTCATGCTATTTCCTGTTCGCAACGAGTGCATCCGAGCTTGAACCTCAGGAGGACATTGGATTTGTCTTTTCCTTCGCCAACGCCGACAGCTACGCCACCCTCGATTACATCGAACGCAATACCGCCCTGCTCAATCGCCTGCCCGAAGAGGTGGACGAGGTCGAAATGGTCTTTGTCATCAACGGTATGATGGGTCCGGGTACGGCCGGGGTCGGGCTCGGATTTGCGCCCTGGGATCAGCGAACGCGCTCGACCACCCAAGTCCTGGGGCAATCCATTCAGCCAATTCTCGACCAGATTCCGGGGCTGCAGATGTTTGCCATTGTGCCGCCGTCCCTGCCAACGCCGGGCGGAGGCGCGCCGGTGGAGTTCATCATCAGCTCCACCCAGCCGATGGAAAACCTGCAGGAGACCGCCAACGAAATCCTGGGGCGAGCCATGCAGAGCGGCCGCTTCATCTTTCTCGACACCGATCTCAAGATCGACCGCCCGCGTCAGACTGTGTATATCGACCGCGACAAGGCGGCGCTGATGGGTGTCGACATGCAGCAGATTTCGGCCGACTTGGCCGGGCTGATGGCCGGCGCCTTCGCTGGCCGCTTTGCCCTGGATAGCCGTTCCTACCGCGTGATTCCCCAGGTGCAGCGCAGTGAGCGCTTGAATCCGGATCAGCTCAACGATTTTTATACCCGCAACCGCGACGGCCAACTGGTGCCGCTCTCTGCGCTGGTCACACTGGAAGAATCGGTACAACCACGTCAACTCAAACGCTTTCAGCAATTGAACGCAGTCACCATTTCCGGCGTCCCACGCCCCGGCGTCACCCTGGGCGAAGCGTTGGGCCTGCTTGAAGCCATTGCCGACGAGGTGTTGCCGGCCGGGTTTTTCATCGACTACGCCGGCGAATCACGCCAGTTCAAGGCCGAGGGCCAGCAATTGGTGGTGACTTTCTTTTTCGCCCTGCTGATCATCTTCCTTGTGTTGTCGGCGCAGTTCGAGTCGTTCCGCGATTCCATCATCGTGCTGGTCACCGTGCCGATGAGCATTTGTGGTGCGCTGATCTTCGTGTCGCTGGGCTTTGCCTCGTTGAACATCTACACCCAGGTCGGCCTGGTCACCCTGATCGGCCTGATTGCCAAGCACGGCATCCTGATCGTGGAATTCGCCAACAAACTGCAGGAAGCGGGCCGGACCAGGCGCGAGGCGATTGAAGAGGCCGCCGCCATACGTCTTCGCCCCATCTTGATGACCACGGCGGCGACCGTATTGGCTATGATCCCGCTGTTGGTCGCCTCCGGTCCGGGCGCCGCTTCACGTCAAGCGATGGGTCTGATCATTGCCTCCGGCATGACCATCGGCACTGCTTTCACCCTGTTTGTAGTGCCGGCCATCTACACCTACCTTGCCAAGAACCGCGCCAGCGGTCGACAGGAGGCCGTGGCCGCGTCGCACGGATTGCCTGGATAACCCCAAGTAGCGCTTGCCGGTCATGAAAATGAGCTTGACGGCTTTTGGTTGATACCAGTCAAAAGGTCGGGTTCGAGGAAAGCGCTCGTTCGATACGGTCCAAACATTGTTCGCGTCTCGAACATCGCTGAATATGGCAATACTTATGCAAGTCTCAGTAATGTGCACTAATGTCTTGACTGTGTGCTAGTCTTGGGCGTGGGGTTATGCTTTTCGCGTGGTTAGTTCCTTCATGGCGGAAACCGGTGGGGTGGCTTGTGAGGGAGAAAATGCAAAGCTCGAAAACGCAGTTTCATC
>JBGTLI010000124.1:0-7091 GCA_041744195.1 Wenzhouxiangella sp.
TGATCCATAAAGACTTTGACCTGTTGCTGAGTGGCCGCCATTCAAAATCCCTTCCCGGGAATGAGCAAGCGGCAAGCTTAGTGGCAACCGGACAAAATAGTTGTCGTCAACCGGCCAAAGTAATTGTCGTCGAATAACCAGATACTCCGTATCTGGAATGTTCTCCACATGAAACCGCGTCGGTGTCGCAGCAATCTTTCGCGTCGGTGCACTCTTGCTGGCCAGCCGGAATTCCCGCACCGCTTCGACGCGCTTGATCGCCAACGGCATCCTGCGCAACTCACCGGGGGGGCAATCACCCAGCCACAGGCACCAGCGCTCGATGTTGTTGATGAACTCGCGCGATCCGATCCAGCGCCGAAACCACTTTTCGGCCTGGGGTTCCTGCTCGATAAATTCGGCTTTTTCTTCAGGCGTGAACAGATAGTGGCCACCGTCAATGGGCTTGTTGCCGATGCCGATTGGCGGCACGCTGCAGATCGGCCTGGAACGATTGCGCAGCACGGCATCCGGTGCATCGACCAGGTAGGGGTTGATGTTGACTGCCTGGCGCGCCTGCGGCTCATCTTTCGGATGCAGATAGTCGAAGATCAGCTTATCGTTGCGATCCTCCGGACCGAAGCCGACGATGACGCAATGCACAGCGGCCTTGCCACGCGCTTCATTGGACCATTGGAAGGTCCGGTGGGCGAAGTGGATGCGCATGCCGCGCTCAAGCATCCAGTCCCACAACACGCCGACTTGTTCACCCTGGCAGATGGAGTTGGTCGAGACAAAGGCCACGCGCAAGCTCGGGTTGCTGCGCCGGCCGAACAGTTCATCCATGGCCCTGGCCAGTTCCGGGTCGCCGCCGCCATACTCGCCTTGCAGATAGCGCACGGCCTTGAAGTACCAGGCAGTCACATAATCCAGGATGCCATGACTCTTGAGGTCACCGCACACTGACTTGAGTTCCTTGCGTTGCTCTGCGGTCATGAACTTCGAGCCGATGAACGGCGGATTGCCGAGGACATAGCTCAGTCGGTCCGGTGGCACCAGTTCGGCCCAGTCCAGCTTGAGTGCGTTGCCCTGAATGACGCGCGGCGAGGTCTTGAGCGGAATGCGGGCAAAATACATGCCGAATTCCTCACCGACTTTCATATTCATCTGGTGGTCGGTCAGCCACAGGGCCACGCGCGCGATCTGAGCCGGAAACTCCTCGATCTCGATGCCGAAGAACTGATCGACATCAAGCTGGATCAGCGAGTTGACATCCAGGCTCATCTGCCGATCCGCACGCTGGGCGCGCAGCACTTCCAGCTCCAGCTCACGCAGCTCGCGATAGGCCACGACCAGGAAGTTGCCGCAACCGCAGGCCGGGTCGAAAAAGGTCAGTGATCTGAGCTTCTTGTGAAAGTCGAACAGCTTGTTTCGGTTGTGGCGCAGTCGTTCGAATTCGGCCTTGAGCTCGGTCAGAAACAGCGGCTCGATCAGTTTGAGGATATTGGCTTCCGACGTGTAATGCGCGCCCAGATTGCGGCGCGCTGCCGGGTCCATGATGGATTGAAACAGCGCGCCGAAGATGGCCGGGGAAATGCTCGACCAATTCAGCGCGCATGCTTCCAGCAGGGCCTCGCGCATGTTTGAGTCAAAATCGGCGATGCGGATGGATTCGGCGAATAACTCGCCATTGATGTACGGAAACTGGTTGAGCTGCTCGTCGATGGCCTTGGAGCGGCGGTCTCGTGGCGTGTTGACGGCCTGAAAGAAACGCGCCAGTAGCGAACCCAGGTCCGAGCCGTCCTCGTTCGAGCGCTGATCGATCCATTCTTCAAAGGCATGCGGCGGCTGGAAGATGCCAGTGTCGTCAGCGAACATGCAGAACAGCAGCCGCACCAGCATCAATTCCAGGTCGTGACCATCGTAACCGACCGCTTTTAACTGGTCATGCAGCCTGCCCATGCGCTCGGCGGCCTTGATGTTGACCGGATCTTCCGGCCGCAGGGCTTGAGTCTGGTAGCCGGCGATGAAGCCGAACAGCTTGATGTGCTTGGGCAATTCGGCGGTGCGGATCTTCTGCTCCGTGCCACCCTCGATATCGTGCAGCACGATGAATTCGAAATCACTGACGATGATGTAGCGCGGCAACTCTCGATCCTTCAGGCCGTCCAGATAGTCGAGCGCCTGCAGGTGCGCCTTGTCCAGCGGCTTGCCGCGCGACTTGTGCTCGGCAACCAGCGTACCGGGCCAGAAGCAGTCGATGTAGCCGGCCCCGCCACCCAGCTTCTGCACGCGTTTTTCGAAGCTGTAAACACGCGCGCGATCCATGCCGAAGACGGCAAAGAATTCATTCCAGAAGGTTTGCGCCTCCCCACGCTCATAGCTGGCATCTTTCCAGTCACGAGCAAAGCGTGTCGCGCGGTCGCGCATCTCGTTCCAGGAAAGCGGCACGATATGGAATCCCCTCATGGTTTTATTGCAGGCGTCAAGGTACTTGCAATCCTGGACGGAATCAAGAAGATGACCTCAACGGCTGCTACCGAGGATCAACCGACATGTCGATAAAAAGCACTAATCGGTTGGAGATTCAGTCAATCCATCCCAGGGATCGACGAGTTTAATGTCGCAATTGGCAAAATCCAGGGTATTTCGGGTTGCGACGCCGGCGTCGCGGGAACGGGCAATCGATGCGATCTGAGCGTCGAACTGCGATATCGGGCGACCGGCATGACGACGCCGGGCAACGATGCCGGCATAAGCCCGCGCGGCACTGCGATCGAACGACAGGATACGCTGCCTGAAGTCTTCGTCAAGCATTTGGTCGAGGGCCAGTCCGAGCTGTTCGCGCCGGTTGCCGGCCGGCAAGAGTGCGACACCGTAGCGCAACTCAGCCTCGGTGATGGTGGTGATGAAAAGTTGACCGGCCGGGTGTCCGGCCACCCATTCAATAACCGTCGGGGCTGGCCTGGGCCGCATCAATTCCGACAACACATTGGTGTCGAGTATCAGCACGCCGGATCAGAATCCGGGCGGCTCGCGCATCGGCTCGCGTTTCGGGAGATCCAGATCGACGCCTCCGAGCCGCTCAAAGCGACTGCGAATAGTTGCGGCCAGGTTGGACGGCTCGCTGTATTCCAGGGCCAGGACCGCACGTAACACTTCCCGCACTTCATCTTCCATGGATCGCCCATGCCGGGCGGCGCGCTGACGCAGACGTTCCTTCAAGTCATCGTCTAGTTTGCGAATCGTGATGCTGGCCACATCGGAACTCCTTCGATGCAATCAATGATTGCACTAGTGTAGTCTGCCTGCTTTTGGACGGCAATACGGTCGGGTTACTTCATTCAAAAAGACGTACGCAGTTAAGCCGAACCAGGTCATATCGATTGTCTGACCGTCGTAGAGCCGAAGCGCAGGTACAGGGCCGGCAAGACCAGCATGTTGAGTACGGTGGAGCTGAGCAGGCCGAACAGGATGACGATGGCCATGGGGGCCTGGATTTCGCTGCCGGGCTGCCCGGCCGAAAGGGCCAGCGGCACCAGAGCCAGGGCCGTGGCCAGCGCCGTCATGCTGATCGGGATCAGGCGCTCAAGGGCACCACGGCGGACCTGCTCGATGCGGTCGCTGACTCCTTCTCTGCGGGCCAGGTGGTGAATATGGGCGATCAGCATGACGCCGTTGCGGATGGCAATACCGAACAGCGTGATGAAGCCGATCATGGTGGCGACGTTGAGGACACCGCCGGCCAGCCACAGGCCGAACACGCCGCCAAACAACGCCAGCGGCAGGTTGAGCATGACCAGTACGGCATCACGGCTTGACCCAAGCACCAGATGCAGCAGCAGGAAAACGCCGACGAAGACCACCAGACCAAGCAGCAACAGGGCACGCAGCGCCGCCTCGGCCTGTTGGAACTGGCCGCCGTACTCGATGTAATAGCCTTCCGGCAGGTTAACCGCTACTTCGATCCGGCGGCGGACCTCATCAACCACACTACCAAGATCGCGATTGGCCACATTGACCATGATCACGATGCGCCGTTGCACGTTCTCGCGCCCAATCTGGTTGGGTCCGAAAGCGTGCTCGACCCGGGCCAACGCCGACAACGGGACGCGCGCGCCCTGGTCGGAAACGACCTGGAGTTCGCGCATGGTCTCGATGCTCGCGCGTGCACTTTCGGGCAGGAGAACCACCAGGTCAAAGCTGGCGCTGCCTTCGAGCACGCGTGAGACCCGGGTGCCGAAGAAGGCGGTTTCGATCAGGTGACTGATATCGCGAATAGCCAAGCCGTAGCGGGCAATCGCGGCGCGGTCGAAGTCGATGGTGATGAAAGGAATTTCGGCCTGCTGTTCGAGCTGGACATCGACTGCGCCGGGTACCCCTGCGACCGTCTCCTCGATCTGCATGCCCAAACGGTGCAGCTTAAGCAGATCGTCGCCGAACAGCTTGATTGCGATATTAGCCCGGGTGCCCGAGAGCATGTGGTCAATGCGGTGCGATATCGGCTGTCCGATGTCGACGTTGACGCCGGAAACGCCATTGAACTCCTCGCGCAGGTGGGCCAGCAAGGCTGACTTGCCGCGAGCGTGCATGGCCAGCGTCACCTCGATTTCAGAAGCATAAATCTCCTGGGCATGCGGGTCGCGCTCGGCCCGGCCGGTGCGCCGACCGGTGGCCACGACCTCCGGCTGGGCCAGCAGGATGGCCTCGACCCGACCGGCCAACTCGTCCGAGCGTTCCAGGGCAGTGCCCGGCAGAGTGGACACGTTGACCGTGAGACTGCCCTCGTTGAATTCGGGCAGAAAGGCGCGGCCGGCCCAGGTCAGGGCCAGCACCATTAACACAGTACCCAGCAGCGACAGCAGGGCCACACTGCGCCAGCGCGGCAGGGTAAAAGACAAGATGGGTGCATAGGTTCGCTTTGACCAGGCCGCCAGCCTTGATTCGCGCAACCGCTTCTCGACCCGGCCCGGTGTGAGCAGCAGGCTGGCCAGAACCGGGGTGACGGTGATGGCCACGACCAGCGAGGCCAGCATGGCAATGACGTAGGCAAAGGCCAGCGGCTGGATCAACCGTCCTTCCACACCGGTCAGCGCGAACATCGGCAGCATCACCAGCACCACGCTGAGGGTGGCGAACACGACCACGCCCTGGATCTCGCGTGTGGCCGAGCGAACTACTTCCAAAGTGGTGCGCTGCTCGCCTTCGGGCAAGACTGAGTTTAGACGCAGGCGCCGGACGATGTTCTCAACCACGATGATGGCATCGTCGACCAGCACGCCGAGCGCGATCACCATGCCGCCCAGGGTCATGGTGTTGATTCCGATGCCAGCCGCCTGCATGGCCAGGATGGCCACCACCAGCGACAATGGAATCGCCAGCACGGTAATGGCGGTGGCTCGCAACCGCGCCAGGAAGACGAACACGATGGCGATGACCAGGATCGCGCCGTCGCGGAGTGCCCCGGCCAGGTTGCTGATACTGACTTCAATGAAATCGGCCTGCCGGAATAGATCGCCGCTGAGCACCATGCCCTCCGGAAGGCTGGCCTGGATCTCGGCCAGGGTCTGGTCGATCACCCTGGTCAGCGCCAGGGTGTTGGCACCCGGTTGCTTCTGGATCCCCAGCACCACGGCAGGCTCGCCGTTGTAGCTGGCCGTCCCTCGCGTCGGCGCCGGGCCGATACCCACCTCGGCAACATCAGCCACCGTGACCGGCCGCCCGCCGCGCTCGGCCAGGAAGATGTCGGCGATATCGTCACGATGGGTGATGCGGCCCAGGCCGCGAATCAGGAATTCCTGGTCGTTGCTGACCTGGAACCCGGCCGAGGTGTTCTCGTTGTTCGCTGCCACCGCCTCGATCAACCGGGACAGCGGGATTTCGAATTCGGCCAGGCGATGTGGATCGGCCACGATCTGGTACTGGCGGGTTTCGCCACCGTTTGGAATGACCTCGGCCACGCCGGGCAGGGTCATCAGCCGGCGCCGGACCACCCAGTCGGCGGCGCTCTTGAGTTCCATTGCATCGTGACGGTCCGACTGCAGGGCGATGAACATGATCTCGCCCATGATCGAGGTAATCGGCGCCAGCACCGGCTCGGGCACTTCCGGCGGCAGCTCGGCACGCGCCGTAACCAGGCGTTCGGTCACGATCTGGCGGGCCTGGAAAACATCCGAGGCCCAATCGAACTCGACCGTGATCACCGAGATGCCGATGCTGTTGTGCGAGCGCACCCGACGCACGCCGGCAGCCCCGTTCAGCGCCGTTTCCAGCGGCAGGGTGATCAGGGATTCGACCTCTTCGGGCGCCATGCCGTGGGCCTCGGTGACCACGGTCACGGTCGGCGCAGTCAGGTCCGGGAAGACATCGACCGGCATCTGACGGGTTTCGAGCAAGCCCCAGGCCAGCAGCAGCCCGGCACCAAACAACACCACCAGACGATTCCTGAGCGACCAGTCGATCAGTTTTCCGATCATGTGCTGCCGACTTCTGCGAAAGTGTCGGAGCCCGGCTCAGTGGGCATGACCATGACCCATGGTTTCCGGCGTGGCGGCGGCCAGACGCACCAGCATCGCGCCGCGGCCAACGACCCACTCGCCCTCGGCCAGGCCCTCGAGCACTTCGATCCGGTCGCCGTCGCGATAGCCAAGACGGACCGGCCGGCGGGAAAACGATTCGCCGCTGACCATCACATAGACCACGTCCTGGCCCGCATCCCGCAGTACGGCCGTGGTCGGCACTGACAGTGCCGGCCGGGCCTGGCCGGTCTGGATTCGTGCCTGGAGGCGCTGATTGATGCGCAGGCGCGGATCCGGGTTCTCCAGGGCGATGATCACCGGCAGGCTGCGGCTGGCCGGATCGATCATCTGACCGACACCGACCAGGCGAGCGCCCTGACCCATTCTGACATCAAAGGGTTCGTCCACACCGGGTAGCTCAAAGTTCACGCCGGCCGGTGTGGCCAGACGGGCCACATCGACTTCGGCCACCTGCGCGTCCAGCCACAGCTCGCTGCGATCGACAATATGGAACAGCAGATCGCCGGCCTCCACGGCAGCGCCGCGGGCCGCACTCACGCGCGCCAGAATGCCGGCGATGGGCGCGCGCAGCTC
>JBGTLI010000125.1:0-6986 GCA_041744195.1 Wenzhouxiangella sp.
GGCACTGTGGAATTATGTGAAGCGAATTTGGGATAAAGCGCGCTGAAGCCCAGGAAAATAGGGCCTCGAAGGCCCAGCCAGATCGTTACTTCACATAACGCCGGACTTCACATAACACACGTTATGTGGAGCTCCACATAAAAAATGGTTACTCATCACCACGTAGGCATAAACCGACACGGCAAAGCACTCGGCTAGTTCCAGAATCCAGTCTTCGATCCATTGGGGGCGATGCTCGAGGCTTCGTTTGGGCTCGTCCTCAGATTCCAGATGACTGCGCGGATAAGTCATGCCGGCATTCTGTCAGGGCCGACGGAAATTTCCTCATTCACAAGAGCGCTTCGTCGTACGGTTGACATGCGGTCGTTCCTGCAGGAAAACTCGCTGCACCAGGGTCGCTGATGCGCTTTTGACCTTCCGCTCTTGATGGCGGTCGCGCGCCGGCAATTAATTCAACTGATGGCTAACTTGATGCTTCTGCCGGAACAGAACTAGCGTTAACAAAAGGACCAGCACGCCAGCAATCGAGATCAGACCCCAATGCCGGAAGCTCAAGGGATGCAAGCCGAGCAAGGCAGCCAGGGGCTGAACCTGTACCAGGGCAGCCGAACCGCCCAAGCAACAAACGCTGATCCAAAGGGCACGGCGCTCGGCAAATCCGGCCAGACCAATGGTGATGGCAGCGCTGGCACAGATCAGCATCATGATTGCGAGACTGCGACCCACTTCGACACCTTGGCCGGTCTGGAGCCCATAAAGAAATGCCAACGCCAGTAGGATGGTAATCAGCCCGCCCAGGCCCAGCAGTCGCCGCCAATCGCGCTGGCTCAGGAGGCGCGGTGGCCCGGCCCCGGAAAGCAATCGACCCGGTGTCTCTTGAAATGCCAGGAGTGCCGTGGGGTGAATGATCAGTTCCAGCCAGACAATGTGGATCGGCCGATACAACAGCGGGTAACCCGCCAAGGGAATCAAGGCAGCGGTCAAGACCAAAGGGATGTGAATCAGCAGCAGGTACTGAAAACTTCGGCGCAGATTCTCAAGAAGCTGACGACCTTCTGCGATCGCCTGGACTACGGTTTGTAAGCGGTCATCCATTAACACGATGTCGGCAACCTCCCGGGCAGCGCGCGTGCCGCGTAGTCCCATTGCGATACCGACATTCGCAGCCTTGATCGCGGGTACATCGTTGGTACCGTCTCCGGTCAGAGCAACATACTCGCCGCTGGCCTGAAGGTGCTTGACCAATTTGAGCTTCTGGGCCGGGAGGGCGCGGGCAACGATATCGAAATGCCCCAATGGCGGGTGGCCAGCCTGATCCAGTTTGCGCTCCAGGTCCTGCCCTTCGATCAGAGCCGGTGGATCAGCACCCAGGCCTGCCTGGCGCGCAATTGCGCTGGATGTATCGGCTCTGTCACCGGTCACCATGACCAGTCGGATACCGGCTTGGCGGCATTGCTGGATAGCCTCGACAACCCCGGCGCGGAGCGGATCGCCGAAGGCAAGTAGACCAAGGAACTCCACGCCATCAAGCTGCTCTGGTGTGGCCTCCTCGTCCGGCTTCAGCTGGCGTCTGGCACAGGCAATTACCTTCAGCCCGTGACTGGCCAGTCTCGCCAGTTCTTGAGACCAATCGGTTTGTTCGGCCTGGCTGGAAACGGAAGCTTCGAGTAGACGTTCGGGTGCGCCCTTGATTATCATCACGGGCCTGCCTTTGATATTCACCACCACCGCTTCCAGCTGGCGAGTTTCGGTATAGGGAAAGCGTTGCAGCAGCTCAACGACCGGGGGTGATGTAGCCGTGAGGATAGCCTGGTCAAGTGGGTCGTGGCTGTCAGCACGTGAGGCCAGGGCAGCGAGTGCCAGCAGCTCGTCTTCATCAATTATTTCGGCCGGCACGGTCTCATTGAGCTGTAGTGTGCCCTCGGTGAGAGTGCCGGTCTTGTCGAAGCACAGGCAGGTGACCCGGCCAATGCCTTCGACTACCGCAGCGCGCCGGACAAGCGCCTGGCGTCGAGCTAGTCGGAATACCCCAACGCCCAGGAATACGGTAAGAACCACGGGAAACTCCTCGGGCAGCGCCGCAACGGCCAGAGTTAGCCCGCTGAGCAGAGCGTCGACAAAGCCGTGCCCCTGGGCCAGGCGAACGCCGGCCAGCAGCAGGCAGAACAGTATGGCGATAATTAGCAGATTTCGTACCAGATCGGCAATCGCCAGTTGCAGAGGTGTCCGTTCCTTGCCACCGGAAATAGCCATGCGTACGATCTCACCATACAGGGTCTCGCCGCCGGTCCAGACAACCCGTAGTTGTCCCTGGCCGACCAGCACTCGCGTTCCTGCGAAGGCCAGGGCCTCTTCCTCGGGGGCGTCCAAACCCTGATAGGCTCGCTTCCTAACCGGCAGAGCTTCACCCGACAAGGTGGATTCGTCAATCTGTACCTGGTCTGCCTGAACCAGAAAGCCATCGGCCGGCACCGAATCGCCCGGGGCCAGAATAGTCAGGTCGCCCGGAACAAGTTCAGCGGCCGGAATGGTTTGCTGCCGACCGTCGCGAAACACCTGGCAAGTGCTCGACAATGCTGAATCCAGAGCAGCTGTGGAGACCCGGGCACGCCGATGCAGCCAAGTATCCATGCCGAATATGGGCAAGAGCGCCAGCAGCAGGATGACCGCTTCTATATATTCCCCGGCTAGCCCGAACAAGGCGCTGCAGATTAGAAGAAACCAGAGCATAGGATCGGCCAGCGTGTCTTTGAGCGTGGCCGGCCAGCCGGCCGACTGAACTTCAGCAATCTGGTTGCTTCCGAATTGCCGTCGGTTCTGTTCGACCTGCTGTTGAATCAGCCCTTCCGTGCCGTCTCCAAGCAGAAGCTCGCGATCTTCCGGGACGAGGCGCTTCACGATTCAGTTAGTACCCACGGGCCTGCATCAGTAAGTCGGGAACTCAACCATCAGACCGCGTCGATGACTCGCTGCAGCCGTGATCTGACTTCGTTTGCCACTTCAGTGAGTTCCGGATTTACCACAGCCTGCATGGAAGCTTGTGGATCCACCGCGGATACTTCAACCTTTCCATCTTCGAGTTCGCGCACGATCACGTTGCACGGCAGCATGGTACCAATCTTCGGTTCCCGGCGCAGCGCCTCCCAGGCCATTTCAGGATTGCATGCGCCCAAAATAGTGTAGTAACGCATGTCACGATCGAGCTTCTTCTTCATGGTCACCTGGACGTCGATTTCGGTCAGCACGCCGAAACCTTCGGTTGACAAGACTTCAATCGCTCGTTCGCGCGCCTGCTCGGGCTTTGTGTTTACAACCTTGCTGATGTCATAGCTCATCCGCATACCTCTACTTCAAACTCGTTGCATTGCTCGCCTGGTTAAGGAAAGAACATATAAAAGATACCCCTTGTCGGGTGTCCTAGCTATCACTTAGATCAACACTGATAGATCAACACTGACTCTATTTGTCGTGAGCGCCTACGAAACAAGCCCTTGATTGCCTGGGGCAGTAACGCGTCAATATCATCCACGATTTCGACCAGTAGAAGTCCTTTCAATGGGCATACTGGCGCTCAATCGGGTATCTTGGTTGTTCTGGAACTGTAGGGAAACTTGCCAGTGAACCGCATGCGATTGCTTCTTGCCCTGGGCCTCATTGCTGGCATCGTGATCATCTGGGTGGTGTTCCTTTTCCTGGGCGGGCCGCGGCTGGAAGCCTATCAGCTGCAGCCGCGTCCGCTGGTCCAGACCGTGGTTGCCAGCGGTCGGGTTGTCGCTGTGTCGCGTGTGCAGGTCGGAAGCCTTCTGACCGGCGTGGTGCTGGAGCGACGAGTGCAGGAGGGCGACAGCGTGCAACCGGGCGACATCCTGGCGGTGCTGCGTGCCGAGGATCTTGAAGCCAGCGTGCGCGAAGCCGAAGCCTTGCTCGCTCAGCTGGAACAATCGACCAGACCGCAAGCCGAGGCCGTGCTGGGCCTGGCCGAAGCCCAGTTGGCCCAGGCCGAGCGCGAGAGTGCGAGGCGGCGGGATCTGTTTACGCGCCAATTGATCGCTCGCGAATCGATGGAGCAGGCCGTCCAGGCCGAATCCATCGCCCGCAGCGCCCTTGAGCAGGCCCGTTTGAGTGCCACAGCGCTGGCTGCTGGGCAGCCCACCGATGCAATCGCGCGCGAACGCCTCGCCAACGCCCGTGCCCAGTTGGCCAAGACCCGGATCCGCGCCGAGGTGGCAGGCATCGTCCTGACCCGCCATGCCGAACCCGGCGATCTGATTCAGCCCGGTCGCGTGCTGTTCGAAATCGCGCGAGAGGGCAGCACCGAAATCCTGGTGCCGCTGGATGAAAGAAACCTCGAGGTGCTCTCGGCCGGGCAGGCGGCACAATGCATTGCCGATGCATATCCGGGGCGTCCCTTCGGGGCCTACGTCAGCTTCATCGCGCCGAGCGTTGACCCGAGTCGCGGAACCGTCGACATACGGCTGAGGGTTGATCCCGTGCCGAGCTTTCTGCGCCAGGACATGACCGTGACCGTGAACGTGGAGACCGGCCGCCGCGACAGCGCCCTGGTAGTTCCGAACGATGCCCTAGGTCCGGTGCAAGGCGAAACTGCCGAGTTGTGGCGCGTGGTCGCTGGCGAGGTCAGGCGCCAGCGTGTGGGGTTGGGCCTGCGCGGTTTGGCCATGACCGAGGTCACGAGCGGCCTGGCGCCTGGCGACTGGGTCCTCGCCGACCCCCGCGCCGTCGTGCAGACAGGCGACCGGGTGCGCTTGAAAGCTCTGACACCGCCGGAGCCGGGCATCGATCCGGCCAGTCGCGGTGAGATCCCGGTTCGCCTCGACTGACGCCGATGTGGATCGAGTGGACCATTGCGGTCAGGTTCCTGCGCGAAGGCCGGACCCAGAGTGCACTGATCGTGATAGGGATTGCCGTCGGCGTGGCGGTGATTGTGTTTCTGACCGCGCTGATCATGGGGTTGCAGAGCAATATCATCCAGCGCACCCTGGGCACCCAGGCCCACATCAAGATCTCGGCGCCGGACGAGGTGAACCTGCGGCTGCCGAGCCCGGAAGAAACAGTGCAGCTGGTACTGGAAACCAAACGCGCGCAGCGCCTGCGCTCGATCAATAACTGGCAGCAGGTCCGTGACTTGCTGGATACTTTGCCCGAGGTGACGGCCGTGTCGCCAGTCATTTCCGGGCCGGCTTTCGCGCGTCGTGGCGAAGCGCTGGCTTCGGTTGCACTGATCGGCATCGACTCAGAGCGCTATCGACGGATCATCCCGATTCAGGACAACATCGTGTACGGTCAATTCCGCGTTGGCGCAGACGATGCCGTAATCGGCAATCGGCTGGCCACCGATCTTGGCCTGCGCGTGGGTGACAAATTGCGACTCGATGCCGGGCAGGGGCGCGATGGCGTGGTCAACGTAGCAGGAATTTTCGAACTGGGCGTGCGTGACCTGGACGCACGCCAGGTTTACATCGACCTGAAGCAGGCGCAGTCCTTGCTTGACCTGCCGGGTGCGGCGACTTTGATCGATATCACCGTGGGCGATATTTTCCGGGCTGAGCAGGTTGCTGACCGGCTTGGCAGACTCACCGGACTGAAGGTGGAAAGCTGGATGGAAACCAATGCCCAACTGATGAACGCACTGCGCTCGCAGAGCCTGTCGACCCAGATGATCAGCGGGTTCGTGGCGCTGAGTGTGGCCCTGGGTATCGCCAGCGTGTTGTCGGTCAGCGTCGTTCAGCGAACACGTGAAATTGGCATCTTGCGCGCCATGGGCACCTCTCGCCGACAAATGTTGATTGTATTCCTGATCCAGGGCGCACTGTTCGGGCTGGCCGGTTCGTTGATCGGGGGCATTTCCGGCTGCGCCCTGGTCTGGGCGTTCAACACGTTCGGGCCCCGGCTGTTCTTCATCCCGGTCGATTTGCTGCTGTTGCTGTTCGCATCGGCACTGGCCACATTGACCGGCGTCATCTCGGCCGCCATTCCGGCGCGGAGCGCGGCCGGTCTGGACCCGGTTGAGGCGATCCGCCATGCCTGAACGCGACGCTAATCAGGAGGTCCTTCGACTGGAAGGACTGAGAAAGAGCTACAACGCAGGTCAGCCCACCGAGGCAGAAGTACTGCACGGCCTGGATTTTCAGTTGGGTCGCCAGGACTTTGCGGCCCTCGTGGGCACCTCCGGATCCGGGAAAAGCACCCTGCTTAATCTGATTGGTCTCCTCGACCGGCCTTCTGCTGGTGAGCTGTACTTGCTGAGTGAACCGACGACAGCTATGGATGAACAGCGCCGCACAGCGCTTCGCGGCAGCACGATCGGCTTCGTGTTCCAGTTTCACCACCTGATCCAGGCATTTACCGCGCTGGAGAACGTCCTGATGCCCTGGATGCTGGCCCATGGCAAGCCTGGCCGAGCAGAGCTTGAACTCGGCCGCAGCCTGCTGGCTGAAGTCGGTCTGCAGCAGTTCATGCAACGCAAACCCGACGAACTGTCCGGGGGGCAGCAGCAACGGGTAGCCGTCGCCCGTGCCCTGATCATGCGACCCGCGCTGCTACTGGCCGATGAACCTACCGGCAACCTTGACAGCAAATCAACCGCAGAAGTGTTCGCATTGTTTCGCCGCTTCAACGTCGAGTTCGGCTGCGCCGTCTTGCTGGTCACGCACGACTCGCGTTTGTCAGAAAAGTGCGATCGGGTAGTGAGCCTTGAAGACGGGCGTATTGTCAGCGATGTGTTCCAAAAGGCATCGATTTTGTAGCATGCGGGGCCTCGCTGACCCTGGGCATCCTAGTGTACCCCGTCATAAATCCTGTAAAATATAAACACGCTTTCAACCCTTGTGACAAACCATGCGCGTGGCACCCAAGATCGTCCTGGAATCCGCAGAACGTGAGCTTCTAAAGCGGCTTTCCGGTTCACGCTCCACCTCTGTTCGACTGGCGGAGCGATCGAAGATTGTGCTGCTGGCTGCGGAGGGAAA
>JBGTLI010000126.1:0-6145 GCA_041744195.1 Wenzhouxiangella sp.
GTTCAATCAGGCGCAGTTCATGCTTCAAGAGAAAGGCCTCGGCGTCGCGCTCGCCCGCCTGGCCAAGTTGACCACGCAGGGTGGTCACTGCACCGGCACCGCCCGTCCGTTGACCAGGCGAACAAACGGCAGGTCGCGCTCGATCAGACGCCCGTCGGGCAGCCGCAAACGTCCCGACAATCCGGCCAGGTAAAGGTCGGGGTCATTGCGCATCAGATCCAGCCAGGGGACCAGCGCCATGGCATCGAAGCCAAGCGCATGCAATCGTGACAGCGCCGGGTTGTCGAGGTGCGAGTAGACCCGCTCAGCCTGGCGCCGCTGCTGGCCCTGGGGGGTGTGATCCAGGAACCACGGCGACAGCGGCAGAACGATGCCGTCGAGATCTTCGTCGCGCCGTGGGTCGGGTCGACCGGCGACGATTTGCGAGGTGGCCAGCACCGGCACATCACCAGCGCCAAAAAAGCGTAACTGTGGCCGGACCTGGCGCCCGTCCTCGGCGCGAGAACCGAGGAAGATCAGATCGACATCGGTACGCCGGTGGGGCTCGCTTTCAATGCTCTGATTGACGACTTGCGCAAGCCGCCGGGTCCGTTGCGCCGACCTGTCCAACTCCAGCAAGGACTCCAGCAGCTCGCTATGGTCGACCTGGCCGGCAGAGTAGGCACCGCGGCCAATGACCTGACCGCCGCCCAGCTCAAACGTGTTGGCAAAGGCTGGTGCGATCCGGCGACCCCAGTCAGAATCCTGGTACAGCACCA
The DNA here is from genome assembly GCA_041744195.1 of Wenzhouxiangella sp. GTDB lineage: Bacteria > Pseudomonadota > Gammaproteobacteria > Xanthomonadales > Wenzhouxiangellaceae > Wenzhouxiangella. The sequence goes on from JBGTLI010000126.1 coordinate 759, forward strand.
GAGCCCGTCGGTGACCTTGAACCAGGGCATGGACCGCCGCCAGTTCGGCCTCTTCTTCCGGTAGCAGGCCAATCGCGTGGATCGGGCCGGCGACACCGTCGAAACTGGCCGGGTCTGACGGGTGGTTGAGCATCAACACAGGCAGAGTGGGGTCCGGCAGCGACAGCAAGGTATCGACCTGTTCGCGCTCGAGCGGTCCGAGCATGAAATCAGCACCGGCTTCCCTGGCCTCGAACCAGGCCGACACGACCGCTTCGGGCTCATCATCGATGTATAAAAAGGTCAACTCCGGCCTCTGATCCGGCGCCTGCTCCAGCCAGGCGGCCATGAGGCCATCGCGCAACGCCGCACTGACCTGTGCCAAACCCGGGCGACCGGGCAAGACCACGCTGAGCCGCATCGGTCGCGCTCGCGTTTGCGCCCAACTGGTCAGCCAGTTCAGGGCCTCTTCGGCCTCGTAGCCGGTGTGTGGGTGGCGTTGATGCCACTCGCCCAGGGCCGTTTCCAGCGCTGCCGGATCAAGCAGCACCCCCCTGGCGCTGACGACCAGGTCAAGCCACGGCAACATTTCCGGGCGGTGACCGTGGGCGTTTTCCAGGCCCTGAAGTTCGGCCAGAGGCTGTTCGATCAATAACGCCAGAGCCAGCTCAGGTTCAAAGTCGCCTTGACGTATGGCTTGATCGAGGGCTGAAAACGCCTCGCGCGCCGGATTGGCCAGTTGGCGCTGCAACAGATCTTCGAGCATGGTGTGGCGGGCGAGCAGGTGTGGGGGCAGCCGCTCAGTGGTGCGGGCCAGAAGCCAGCCAGCCGTGGCCAAGTCGCCTTCCAGCAGGGCCAATTCGGCGCGCGCCAGCAGCAGGCGGGCATGCTGGTCCCGGCTCAGCGCTTGCTCATTGATGGTGGCCAGAATCGCAGCGGCGTGAGTGGTCTGTCCAGCCTGAAGCCAGGTTTCGGCCGCCCGCAGTCTGAACCAGTCCGCCTGGTCAGGCTGTTCTTCGGCCAGTTCCAGCCAGGCCTGGGCGGCTTCTTCCATCCGGCCCTGGTCAATCAGCCCTTCAATGCGCTGCTCTGCCGGGTCAACGGAAGAATCAGGGCGCACCATGGGCCCGGGCGGCGTGCAGGCGCCGAGGAAAAGAATCAGGAAAAGGGCGGTCAAAAAGGGCTTGGTCATGACGAGCAATGATAAACGAACTCAGCGAGTACAATGCCGTCCATGACGGACGAGATTGTTCCCGGAACGCTGTATATCGTGGCCACGCCGATCGGTAACCTGGCCGATCTGTCGCCACGCGCGCGTGAGGTGCTTGGTCAGGTGGCGATTGTTGCGGCTGAAGACACGCGAATCAGTCGCCGGCTGCTTGACGGCCGTGCCGATTCGGTATCCATGGTGAGTGTCAACGAGCATTCGGAGCGTGGTGCCGTGGATGGCTTGATCAGCCAGCTTGTGGGCGGACGCGATGTCGCCCTGGTCAGCGACGCCGGAACACCCTTGATTTCCGATCCCGGCTACCGGCTTGTTGCCGCCGCCCACGAAGCGGGCGTTCGGGTCTGCCCGCTGCCGGGGCCGTGTGCGGCCATCGCCGCTTTGTCGGCGGCGGGGTTGCCGTCGGATCGGTTTTTCTTTGAAGGTTTTCTGCCCGCCCGCAGCGGCGCCCGCCGAAAGCGGCTGGAAGTCCTGTCCGACCAGGCCGGCACCCTCATCTTCTATGTGCCGGCGCGTGATCTGGACGCAGTCCTGGCCGACCTGTCTGAAATCCTCGGTTCGGATCGCCTGGCCACAATGGGCAGAGAGTTGACCAAGCTGCATGAAACCGTCCGTCGGTCCAGCCTGGGCGAACTCCAAACTTGGGTCCAGGCCGATCCCAACCAGTCGCGCGGCGAGGCGGTTCTGGTGGTTGCAGGCAACCCGACGCCGGCTGATGCGGTCAATATCCAGGCGCTGGCGCGTGAACTGGCCGCGGAACTACCCCCCTCGCGAGCCGCCAAGGTGCTGGCGCGTCTGACCGGCCTGACCAGAAACCAGGCCTGGAATGCCTTGCCAACCAGTAGCGAAGCCGGTGAAGCACCGAAATGATCCCGAAATGATTCTGATAGTCTTGATTTTTTTCGCTGCCGTGATTTTCCTCCCCCAGTGGTGGATCAAGCGAGTCTTGAGCCGCTACCAGGAACCGCGCGATCGGTACCAGGGAACCGGCGGTCAATTGGCGCGTCACCTGCTCGATCGCCTCGGCCTGGAAGATGTCGGTGTCGAGCAATCCGATCCCGGCGCCGACCACTACGATCCGGAAGCCCGCGTCGTCCGCTTGAGTCCGGACAACCATGACACCAGCTCGCTGACGGCCATTACCGTAGCCGCCCACGAGGTGGGTCATGCCATCCAGCACGCCGACGGTTACAAGCCGTTGCTCTGGCGTACAACGCTGGTCAAGGGGCTGCAGAAATGGCAGCGCTTTGGCGTGATCCTGATCGCGCTGATGCCGGTTGCCATCCTCGCCCTGCGTTTGCCCCGCGCCGGCCTCATGTTGCTGATTATCGGCATGGCCACGCTGGCCTCGGGAATTATCGTCCATCTGATGACCCTGCCCACCGAACTCGACGCCAGCTTCCGCCGCGCCCTGCCGCTGCTGGAAAAGGGCGGCTACCTGTTACCGGAAGACCGCCCCCATGCCCGCCGCATTCTGACCGCCGCCGCATTCACCTATGTTGCGGCGTCCCTGATGGGCCTGGTCAACTTCTGGTGGTGGCTGAGAATTCTGAGGCCGGGCTGATTACGCTTTTTCGGTCCCACCGAGGAACCGGCCAGCAGCAAAACAGTCATAATGGCCCTGAGAGTCGGCCAGACAGTCGCTGTGCATTTTTGCATGGAGGAAAGTCCGGGCTTCACAGGGCAGGGTGCCAGGTAACGCCTGGGGGATTCCTTCGGGGATCTACGGAAAGTGCCACAGAAAACAAACCGCCGATGGCCCCGCGCAAGCGAGGATCAGGCAAGGGTGAAAAGGTGCGGTAAGAGCGCACCGCGTGGCTGGCAACAGACACGGCACGGTAAACCCCACCTGAAGCAAGGCCAAATAGGGATGCCATGACGTTGCCCGCGTCGCATCCGGGTAGGCCGCTAGAGGCGGCTGGCGACAGCCGTCCCAGATGAATGACTGTCCACGACAGAACCCGGCTTATCGGCCGGCTCTCGCTTTTTTTGGGGGAAAGGGGGAAAGGGGAAAAGGTGAAAGGTGAAAGGGAAAAGACTGGTTGGCTAGTTGGTTGGTTAATGCCTTTTCTGTCTTCCGTCTCCCGCCTCTCCGGCCTTTGATTACCTACCGCGGATCTGGCGATCCATCGTCAAATTCTCCTCGCCCAGCAACTTGCGGAAGTCTTCCAGCAAAATGCCGCGGGTATAGCGGTAGTTGTTGTCGCCGGCATCTTCCAGGTAATACTTCTCCTGCAGGTCTTCACGGCGGATCGAGGTCATTTCGCTGACATCGAGAAAGGCACTGGCGCCATGGAAGTCCAGTTCGCGCACCAGTTGCTCGCCGGCTTCGTCAAGCACCAGGGTGTCCTGCGGCCAGCGCACCGCATAACGGTTGTCGCGAGTGACAAGGACCTCCAGCTTGCAACCGCTGCGGTGGCCACGGAAATCCCGTTTCTCGTCGCGGTTGAGGAACATCAGGTAGCGAGGCTGTTCCTGCCATATCGGAATCTCGTCAAAGTAGCAACGGTCGTCGCCGAAGCCTTCTTCGACGATCCGAATGCGATCCATCGGCTCCGGCACCTTGTAGCGGACCAGCACCTTGACCCAGGCCGAGCCTTTAACCGGAAAACCACGGCGGAACTCGTAGTTGACTCGATCGAGTTGAACCAGTACCACCACATCCGAGTCGGCGGCCAGCTCGGCCGGGCTCATCGGGTGCGGAGGTTCGTTTTCGGCCAGGGCCAGAGTCGGGAGCAGGAACCCGACCAACAATGCGACCAGGAAAAATCGCAGGCTGGCCATGCTATTCAGAGCCTTTTTCATGGGCGCTTGGACGCGGTTTGTGGCCCCTGGGTTCAATTGGGCGGCATGTCAGTCAGCGGCTGTCCCAAACGAATCCGCCGTCCGCCTGCCAGCGGTTCGCGCCATGGCGGAAAACCTTCCGGCGTCAACAAAATGACTGTGGACCCCCAGTGAAAACGACCCATCTCGGCGCCGCGCTCGATCTCGATCGAATCATGCAAACGTGTTTCCGCCTTGCGCGTCGGGCGACGACGGTCCGGACCGTCCCAGACTGACTCGATGCCGGCAACCATCAAAGCTGCCACCATGACCACCGCCACCGGGCCATGCGCGGTTTCGAACATCGCCGCCATGCGCTCATTGCGTGTAAAAAGACCGGAGACGGCCAAGGTGGTTGCGGCCGACACGCTGAACAGGCTGCCGGGGATCCTGGTTTCGGCGATCAGGCGCCCGCTGATGGGCATGTGCACCCGGTGGTAGTCGTTCGGCGCCAGGTAGATGGTGATAAAGCGGCCATGCTCGAAGCGCTGCGCCCACTCGGTTGAACCCAGCAGGGCGGCGGCGTGGTAGTCGATTCCCTTGGCCTGAATCAACGTGCCGTTGACAATCGGGCCAAGTTGGCTGATGGTGCCGTCGCAGGGGCTGATCAACAGGTGCTCATCGTCGGCCAGCTTGCGGGCGCCGGGTTTTAGCGCGCGGGTAAAAAAGTCGTTGAAGCACTCATAGTCTTCGGGCCTGGATCGTTCGGCTTCTTCCAGGTTGACCCGAAACAACTGAACGAACACCGAGATAAAGTGGTTCTTGAACCACGGCGCCCGGCAGTTGGAGAGCTTCCAGGCGATGGCGGTCAGCAGTTTCTGCGGCAGCAAGTACTGCGGCCAGGACAGCATGCGGGTGGCGAGTCTCATTGTCGGTGTGTGCCTTACATGCGGCTGAGCTGAAACAGATCGGCGGTGATGTCTTCAGGCACCAATGGTTGGGAAAACCGACCAAAAAAGCGTCCATCCGCATCGACGATCAGGACGGCGGCGGAGTGATCGACGTTGTAGAAACCCGTCTCCTCATCGGCCTGTTCGCGGTAGAAAACGATGCCAAGCTGGCGCGTCAGGGCCTGAAGTTGCTGATCTGAACCGGTCACGCCGATAAACGTCGGATCGAACCAGCGCACGTAGTCGCCGAGCAACTCGGCGCGATCACGTTCCGGGTCGACAGAGACGAAAACCACCTGAGGCTTTTCATTGCGCCGCATCAATTCAAGCTGCTTCATGGATTCGGCCAGCATCGCCAGCGTATCCGGGCAGATATCCGGGCAATTGGTGAAGCCGAAAAACATCAGCGTCCACTTACCCTCCAGATCAGCCCGGCTGAATAACTCACCTTCGGCGGTAAAAAGCTCGAA
>JBGTLI010000127.1:0-1770 GCA_041744195.1 Wenzhouxiangella sp.
CGCCACGATCGAATGCGATGACCAAGGCCATGGCAGTCACTTTGCCGATTCCCTGGACAGAAGCGCAGCACTCAACCAGTTTCCAAAGGTTCAGCTCTTTGAGCAGGGTTTCGATCTCTTTCTCGATCAGGGCGATGAGCATGTTGATCTTTGACAGAGCATCCCCGAGCGGGCCCGGAACGTGTCAACACTTTTCCAACACTTCGTCGATTATTTCTATGTAACAACCTCGGGCAAAGCAGTATCGACCGGGGTTGGAACGATTTGGAACAAGTTTGGCTGGCTGAGTAATTCGTCTGCCGGCGTGCTGTCTTTCGGATTAATCGCAACCGCATCTGGCGACCGCAACCTGGTCTGCTCCTGCCCGCCAATGGAAGATTGGATAGAGCGGTGAAAGGTGAAAGGTGAAAGGTAACTACCAGCCTTTTTCCCGTCTCCCGTCTCCCGCCAGGGGGCGCAAAGCGCCCCCCCGGCCCTCACTCCAGCTTGACCGGGTCGGCCGGTCGGTCGGGCAGGCGCGGTGGGTTGGCTTCGATTCTCTGCAGGACTTCCTTGATGGCCCGTTCCAGTTGCGGGTCGCGTCCGGCGATGACGCTGGCCGGGTCGTTGTCCACTTCGATATCCGGCGCCACGCCCTCGCCTTCGATGACGTAATTGCCGTCGATATCGGCAAAGCCGAATTCCGGCACGTTGACCGTGCCGCCGTCAATCAGCGCGCCATGGTTGGTGATGCCGACCACCCCGCCCCATGATTTCTTTCCGATCAGCGGGCCGAGGCCGGCGTTGCGGAATTGCCAGGGAAAGATATCGCCGTCGGAAGCCGAGTTCTCGTCCAGCAACGCGACCAGCCGACCGGCAAAGGCCTGATACGGATAAGTGGTCGTTTCCGGCTGGGTGCGCGAATAGCCCAGCGACATTGGCTGCCGCGCCAGGCGCTCGATCAGCATCTGCGATACATTGCCGCCGCCGTTGGATCTGACGTCGATCACCAGACCTTCCTTGCGTAACTGGCCGTAGTACCACTTGATGAATTCCCTGATGCCATCCGGCCCCATGTCCGGCACATGCAGGTAGCCGACCCGGCCATCCGTCGCTTCGCTGACCCGCCGATGATTGTCGACCACCCAGGCCAGGTAGTGCAGCGAGGTCTCGTTGTGAATCGGGATGACCATGACTTCGCGCGAGTCGCGCCCGTCGGCACGTTTGCTGACGGTCAGAACGACCGGCTGCCCCGCCGGCAGGGTCAGGCGCTGGTAAATGTTTTCATCGGCACGCAGGTCGCGGCCGTTGATGGCCAGAAGATAGTCGCCCTGGCGGACATTGACCCCGACTTCGGTCAGCGGCGAGCGGTAGCGAGCCTCGTCATTCTGTCCGCTGAGAATCCTGCCAATGCGATAGCGGTTGGCGTCAGCATCGACTTCGAAACGCGCCCCGAGCAGGGCGAGGCGGGGACGACTCGGCAGGCCCTCGTCGCCGCCGCTGACGTAGGCATGAGAGACGTTGAGTTCACCGATCATTTCTCCCATCAGGTGATTCAGGTCGCTGCGATGGGCGACATGCGCCAGCCACGGTCGATACTGTTCACGGATCGCTTCCCAATCGTAACCGTGCATGTTTTCGACGTAGAAATGATCGCGAAAACGACGCCAGACCTCGTCGAACGCGGTTGCCCACTCGGCGACCGGATCGATCGTTGCCTGCAGCCCGGCGGTACTCACGGTTTCGGGCTCGCGGCCTTCCTTGGCGATATCGTAAACCCGCCAGGTATTG
>JBGTLI010000128.1:0-5985 GCA_041744195.1 Wenzhouxiangella sp.
TACCAGCGACTTCGAACAGCACGGGATTGGGCTTGTTGCTGTCCTTTCTGACTGTGATCAGCGAATCCCCTTGGACTGACCGCCGTCCACGACCAAAGACGCGCCGTTGACCCAGCCGGCCCGGGGTGAGACCAGCCACACGGCCGCATCGGCGATCTCCATCGGCGTGCCGAGCCGGCCTGACGGTACGCTCTGGCGAACCATTTCGTAGATGTCGGGTTGATGCTCACGCATCGTCTCCCAGCCGCCGCCCGGAAACTCGGTCGAGCCAGGCAGCAGGGCATTGCTGCGAATGCCGTTCGCACCTTCGACCACCGCCAGTTTCTTGGCGAAGGCATTCAGCGCCGCCTTGGCGGCGGTGTAGCCGTAGTCCGGCATGGGCCAGGCCTCGATTCCCGAGATCGACGAGACGAACAGGATGCAGCCTGCGCGCTCGGCGCGCATCATCGGCAACACGGCTTCCACCAGCCGGACCGCACCCATGACATCCACGTTCAGGCTCGCCTCCCAGCTCGCCCGGTCTCCCGTCACGGCCAAGGGCGAGGCATTGCTGATCAGGATATCGATCCGGCCAAAACGTTCGCGCGCCTGTTCGACCAGCGCTGCCACGCTCGCGTCATCACCGACATCGGTAGGCACCGCCAGCACTTCAGCGCCCATGGCCTCCAGCGCGCTTTTGGCCTCGGCCAGTGCCTCGGCACCGCGCGCCGCAATCACCAGCCTGGCGCCTTCAGCGGCCAACCCTTCAGCGATGGCCCGCCCGATACCGCGGCTGGCGCCGGTCACCAGCGCGACTTTCCCGGCAAGCTCAAGATCCATGGTCTTTACTCCTTGTTCGAGGATGGCGGAAGCTTTACACGCGCGAACAATGCGCCGGAGACATCAAAGCCGGCCATCGTCGACGTCCTTGAGAAACCGGACCAGGCCGGGGAAAAAATGCTGCGGATCGTCGTGCTGCGACAGATGGCTGCCATTCGGACAGTGCAGGTAACGGCCGCGCTTGATCTGACCGGCCATCCATTCCATGTGTTTCGGGGTCCATGGTGTCGTGCTCGCCACCGATGGTCAATGTAGGCACTTCGATCCTGGGCAGGTCGGCCGAGCGATTCCAGCGCGCCAGAGTGGCGTTGGGCGTCATGCCGAACTCACTGTGGCCCTGCATGTGCACATAGAGATCCTTGTTGAGATGCTTGAAGGTGAGCAGGATCGAATCCGGCCATTCGTCCAGCGGCATGCGCAGCACGTGCTCGGTGTAATGGTGTTGCATCAGCAGCTCTTCGTAGCGCGGGTTTTCGTAGTCTTGATCGGCTTCGAGCTGCTGGATTTCGGCAAACACAGCCGGGGCCATCTGCGGACCCAGCACCTCGCGCGCATAGCGGTTGTAGCCTTGCACATCGGAAACCATGTTGGAAATGATCAGGCCCTTGAGGTGCTGCTGGTGGACCAGCGCGTATTCGATCGCCAGCATCCCGCCCCAGGACTGGCCGTATAGAAAGAAGTTGTCCTTGTTCAGCCCCAGCGCCTGGCGGACCTGTTCGACCTCGTCGACGAAATGCTCGATGGTCCACAGATCGGGGTCATTGGGCTGGTCGCTGTAATACGAGCCCAGCTGGTCGTAGTAGATGTACTCGATGCCCTCGGCCGGCAGATAGCCGTCGAAGCATTCGTAGGGCTCGTGCGTGGCACCAGGGCCGCCGTGCAGCAGTAGAAGCCGGATCTTGGGGTTGTTGCCGACGCGCTTGATCCAGACGGAGAAGTCGCCCTTGGGTGTAGTGATCGGGATGCGGCGCACACCACCGGTGAGTTGGTCGGGTGCGTTCGAATAATCCAGATACTCGTCCAGGGTTGTCATTTGGAAGCCTCCAGTTTCACCAGTGTGTTGCCGAGCCCGGTCAGGTAGATCGGGCCGCCTTCGCTGGTCAGGATCATGCCAGTTAGAAGCCCCGGCAGGGGCGACCACATGTCGGGCCCGAACAGCTCCAGCAGCGACTCGCCGGTTTCGCTACGGCGCTGCCATTCGGCCATAAGCCGCTGGTGCTCGGGCGTTGGGTGATGGAAGGCCGTGGACCATTCGCCGGTTTCGGGATCGATGACCAGCAGGGCGTTGGCAATCGGTGAGGCGACCCACAGGCGGCCCGATGCGTCCAGCTCGATATTGTCAGGGCCCGGGACATGGGCGATCACGCGACGATCCGACAAGCGACCGGTAGACACCGACACTCGATAACCGATGATCCGGTTTGCCATGGTTTCGGCGACGTACAGTTGATGGCGAGCTTCGTCGATGGCCAGGCCATTGGCAAAATCCAGTCCTGAGTCCTTGCGCTGCAAGTCGGGGTGTGGTTCGTGATCATCGGTCGGGCCAAGACGAAACAGCGCGCCGTCCAGCGGCTTCAGGTCAACGGCCGCGAACATCCTGGCCTCGGAGTCAGGGCCGCTGTTTTCCGTTGACTGGGTAAACCAGAGAGCGCCTAGGCGGTCGCGACGGGCCGAATTGACGCCAAACTCGTGTTGATAGATGCGCTCGACCTGCTCGGTGCCGGAATGCACCCGATAGATCGCGCCGGTGAAGATGTCGGCGACCAGCACGTAAACCCCGTTTGGCTCCAGCGCCACGCCGTTCGGGCCGGCGCTGCGTTCAGGTGGCTCGTGCACATAGCCGGCCGCGGCGAAATCGCCGAATGGTCGCTTCGCACCTTGCGGATCCAGCGCCACCAGGCGATGCACCTGGTCGGCAATCAGCAGCGTGCCGTCGGCCAGCATGACGCCGTCTTCGGGACGCACCAGCGAGCGATCGGCCGGGAACAAGGCCACTTGTTGATAAGAAAGTGCCGATTCGGAAGCTTCGGCATGAACGGGAAAGCTCAGGGCGAGTGTCACGAGCGCAAAACAGATTCGATGCACGACGGTATTCCCTGTTGGCAAATGCGTGTCAGGGAGCTTGCCCCGGAAGCCGCGGGCGGAGCAATCTCGCCACCGTCAATACTTCGTCATTATTCCTGGCCAGACGCCGATCGCTGCGCTTCAGGTGCATCTGGAGCGCTTGTTCGAGCCGTTCCAGTACGTTGCCGACTCGACCCGATCAGCGGAAGATTTGCTTTCACGGCCAAAACCGGGATAGGCATCAAATCGAGATGCCGAAAAATACGATCGACTTGACGTACGCACGTAAAAGCGTACACAATATTCGCAATAGACTGTAGAAGAGGTGCATCGTGACCGGGATTACTGCCACAGAGGCGCGCAGCAAGCTATACCGGCTGATTGATGAGGCCGCCGAATCTCACCAGCCAATCATCATCACGGGCAAGCGAAACAAGGCCGTGCTGGTGTCTGAGGAAGACTGGTCAGCCATTCAGGAAACGCTTTACCTGCTTTCTGTGCCAGGGATGCGCGAGTCCATTCGTGAGGGGATGGATACCCCGGTGGCCGAATGCGATGAGGAGCTCGACTGGTGACATGGACGCTGGTTTACACCAGGCAGGCCCAGAAAGACGCAAAGAAGCTCGCCTCAAGTGGCCTTAAATCAAAAGCCCAGGAATTACTGGCGCTTCTCTCTGAGGACCCTTATCGAAAACCACCGCCCTTTGAAAAGCTCATCGGCGATCTTTCAGGGGCTTTTTCACGACGCATCAACATTCAGCATCGCCTAGTATATCAAGTGCTTGAAGATGAGAAGGTGGTCAAAGTCCTTCGGCTCTGGAGCCATTACGAGTAATGAGCGAATCGACGACAGCGTCCGGAATTTCCGGTATCAATCCGCCCTTCGGAATCGAGACCGACACTGTTGCGGGTCGACTGGGTGAACCAGACCGCGCGGCGTCCTCGGGCGTCAAACCGTCAGCGTCAAGCCGCCGTCCGGGGTCAATGTCGTGCCCGTGATGTAGCTGGCTTCGTCCGAGCACAGGAACACGATCGCCTTAGCGATTTCTTCCGGCTGGCCGGCGCGTTTGAGATGCACGCTGGGTAGCACGCCCTGGTCGTAGATTTCATCGCCGATTTCCTGTCGCAGGCGCTGGTGCATCGGCGTGTCGACGATGCCCGGGCAGACCAGGTTGACGCGGATGCCTTGGGAGGCCAGCTCCGCCGACACGCTGGTGGTCAGGCCGATCAGGCCGTGCTTCGACGTGCAATAGGCCGCGCCCGTGGCGAAGCCGAGAAAGGAATTGACCGAACCGACATTGACGATGGCTCCGCCGTTGCCGGCGGTCAGCATCGCCCGCGCCTGGTGCTGCATGCCCAGGAATGTACCCTTGAGATTGATGCCCAGGACCTGGTCCCAGTCGGCCTCGCTCACCTCGGTGATACCGGCAAACCGGCCCTCGATGCCGGCGTTGTTGACGGCGTAGTCGAGTCGGCCAAAGGTCTTGATCGCATGCTCGACCATCCGCTCCACGTCTTTGGCTACGGCTACGTCGGTCTGGATGGTGGTTGCGGTACCTCCGCCGGACTCGATCGCATCGACCAGCGAGTCGAGCTCTTCTTGTCTTCGCGCAGCGACCACGACCTTGGCGCCTTTTTCGGCGAAAAGTTCGGCAGTTGCCCGGCCAATACCGCTGCTGGCGCCGGTGATCAGGGCCACTTTGTTGTTCATGTCAGACATGGGAGGACTCCAGTGGAAAAAGGGGTAATTCGGCGACGCGATGAACCTTCATCGCCGCCCGTCCTGGACCGCTTCAGGAAACGCAGGGTTCGCGCCGTCTTCCGGAATGGCCGCCCCGATCTCGGCGGATACTGCTCGCAGTGCAGCTTCGCCGCGCATTCGCATGCCGGGGAAGGCCCACTCGGCCAGAATGCTCTGGCCCAGCCAGAACTGCAGCTGCTGTCGCAGCGCCGGGTCGGCGTGGATGGCGCGCAGTATGGCGGCCGTGTCCAGCGCGGCCAGTTCGCCCTCGCAGTCGCGCGACAGCTCCTCGCGCTGACTGTCGAGAATAGTATGGCAACCGCCCCACAGAAGCCGGAAGGTCTCTGGTCTGATGTGGCCGCGGACGGTTTCACGGTAGGCCGGGGTAAACTCGTGAACTAAATTCCAGTCCTGCAGGAACAGGTAGTACTCCTGCACCGACTCACGCACCGACTCTGTGCTGGGGAAGCCCAGCCGCTCCAGCTCGCGGTACTTGGCCAGCAGAAAGCTCGAGCCCCAAACCTGGGAAGCGTGGAAGAAATCGATCAGCAGGCCGGCGCAGTCGCCGCCGCAGTCGCCGTTGCTGTCGAGATAGGCCAGCGCGCGCTCGCCAGCGGCGACCACCTCGCTGTTGTAGCGCATGCGCAGGTCGACCGCACTGTAATTGCCCAGAATCTCCTCGCGCAACTGCACCAGATAGGCGCGCTCCTGCGCCGCCAGTTGGCGCTCGGCATTCCAGTTCGCCACCTGGATGCCGATGAACACGCCGGTCACGACGATCAGGAAGTCGATCCCAACAGCAAACCAGTTCTGCGCTTTGACGTGCTCGGTAACGCGGCGGAGGATCATGATCGATCCTCGATTTCGCGCTGGACGGCGAGCAGCGTGGCTTCGGCATCGGCGAGGACGGGCTTGAGCTGGATGTGCTGCCAGAATGCTACAAAGTAGGCCATCTTGACGAATCCGAGGAAGCGCGCATCCGAGTTCGCCAATAAAATCGCATCGTCCACCGTTGCCCGATCGGCCATGCCGAGACCATTGTCGCGAAGATAGGCCAGTAAGGGCCCCACCTCCTCGCGGGCGATCTCGAATTCGATCCGCTTGCGATTGTGGCGTCCGTAGTAGGCGGTCAGCCGGTTGACCAGTGCCCGGTTGGACAATACGCCCAGATTGCCCGACTGCACCAGCTCATCGAAGGTGTAATCGGTTCCGATCAGGATGAAGGTGCTGGTCAGAGCAGCGAACATGTACTCGGAAAACTCCGACCGGTCGATCGCCGCATTGAGCGTATCCGCCGGCGCGGGTGGGGGAAAGAAGCTCGGAGCTTCGAAGTCCGGATCCAACGCCCGCAGGATCGATTC
>JBGTLI010000129.1:0-23740 GCA_041744195.1 Wenzhouxiangella sp.
TCTCAACAGCCAGCGCATTCGTGTTTCCGGTCGCAAGGATCTCTCCGGCGCGGTGCTGGCCACGGCCTTTCCGTTTCGCAAGCGTCGACTGTTGCCGGCCTATCAGGGCATGTTCGATGCCTTGTTTGAAAAGGTGGAGGATTTCCGCCGGGCAGGCACGGCATCACTTGATCTGGCCTACGTAGCTTGCGGACGCCTGGATGGCTACTGGGAACTCGGGCTGGAGCCCTGGGATATCGCGGCTGGCGCGCTGATGGTGCAGGAGGCCGGTGGCGTGGTGATGGACATCGCCGGGGGGGAAAAGTGGCTGGATTCCGGGCATATCATCGCCGCTCCCTTCAAACTGGTCACCCCGATGCGCCACGCGATCGAGCCGCATGTGAGCGAGTCTTTGAGGGCCCGTCTGGCCCTGGGCAGCTGACCTCGTTTTTCAATCGCCATCCAGGAATAGTTCGCGCATCAGCATCGGTCCACCTTCGGCATGGTTACCATTGCGGTAGCGGGCAACGATTTCGCGGCAGCGCGCCGCGGATGCTTCGATCAGGCTCTTCTTGACCGACGGCATGCTGGCCGGCGGCATGCTGAAATTCACCACACCCAGTCCAAGCAGCAGGCGCACAGCCTGTTCGTCGCCAGCCAGTTCCCCGCAGACCGTTACCGGCACGTTGTGCCGGCGCCCGGCCTTGACGATCAGTTCGATCAGCTTCAGCACGCCGGGGTGGGTCGGGTCGTAGAGGTAGCTGACCAGTTCGTCCTGACGGTCGATGGCCAGGGTGTACTGGATCAGATCATTGGTGCCGATGGACATGAAGTCGAGTTCAGTAACCAGATGTTCAACGGCCAGCGCCGCGGCCGGCGTTTCTATCATTCCGCCGATGGGGATGGACGGATCGACGCCAATGCCGCGGGCGCGCAGCTCCTCCCGGCACTCGGCAATCAGTCGGCGTGCCTGCTTGATCTCGGACACGCCGGTCAACATGGGCAGCAGGATCTGAATCGGGCCTTCGACCGAGGCCCGCAAAATGGCGCGCAGCTGCTCACGGAAAATGTCGGTCACCGCCAGTGACAGGCGCAGGCCGCGCAGGCCCAAGGCCGGGTTTGGCCCCTGGGTGATGGCCATTGACCGGGGCAGCTTGTCACCACCGGCATCGAGGGTGCGGATGACCAGGGGCTTGCCGCCCATGACTTCAAGCGCGGCGCGGTAAGCAAGAAACTGGGTTTCTTCGTCGGGAATTTCGTCGCCCAGGAACAGGTATTCGGTTCGCATCAGGCCGACGCCTGCCGCGTTGGCATGTTGGCATCGCTCGAACTCATCCGGCAGCTCGGCATTGCCAAAGAGATGAAAGGCATTGCCGTCACGCGTCAACGAGGGGCGGGATATGTAGCGCTTGAGCTCGGCCCGGCGCTGTCGGGTAACTTCCCGCTTTTCCTGATAATGACGCTGCAGACCCTCATCATGGGCAACCATCAGGGTGCCGTAATGGCCGTCAAGGATGACCGATTCGCCCTCGATCAGGATGTCGAGCGCATGATGGACCCCGACAACCATCGGGATTTCCAGGCTACGAGCCAGGATAGCCGAGTGCGACCAGGGCCCACCATGTTCGGTCACCAGCCCGGCCACGCGCCGGTGATGGAGCATGGCCATATCAGCCGGACCGAGTTCGGGTGCAACAATGACCGTGCGGTCGAGCTGATGTGGCACCTGGGAACCAATCAGGCTGGCCGGCTGTTCGGCAAGCTGGCGCTGGATCAGACTGACGGCCTGTTCCAGGTCTTCGCGACGCAGGGCAATGTATTCGTTGTCCATGCGGCGAAATTCATTCAGCAACTGCTCACTCTGCAACACCAGAGCCCACTCGGCGTTAACTCGGGCCTCGCGGATCCGTTCGCATGCGGCATCCAGCAGCATCGGGTCGCGCAGTATCAAACGATGGGCTTCGAGCAATTCGCTGGCCGTGTCACCGCCCTCGCCGCTCATTCGCTCCAGCAAATGGGCGAGAAATTCCTGGCCCTGGTCCACGGCCCGATGCAGGCGCTTGATTTCGGGCTCGATCGCATCGACCTCAAGGTGATACTCGGGAAGCGAGAGTTCACCAGGAGTCAGTCGGTGGACCCGGCCGATGGCGATACCGCTGCTGGTGCCGATTCCGGACAATGACAGGCTCACTGGCCTTCTCCGAAACGATTCTCGATCAACCCGACCAGCGCCTCGCCGGCTGCGTTCTCGTCCGGCCCGTCAACTTCAAGAACCAGTTGGGTGCCAAGCGGCGCAGCCAACAGTAGCACGCCCATAATGGATTTGGCGTTGACCCGCCGGCCATCACGTTCGAGCCAGACCTCGCTTTCAAATCCGGAAGCAGTCTGGACCAGGCGGCTGGCGGCGCGGGCATGCAGGCCGAGACGATTGGTCAAGGTGATGTCGCGGCGAATCATGAGTTGACGATGCCCTGGTGACCGCCCAGGCTGGCCAGGGCGGCCAACTCGTGCGGCGGCTTGTCGGAATGGTTGATGGCCTTGAGCAGCATGGGCAGGTTCAGCCCGGAGACCACGGGCATGCTCCTGGTCTCGGCGGCCCGAACGGCCAGGTTGTGCGGGGTGGCGCCAGGCAGATCGGTCAGGACTACGCAACCACTGGCGTCAGCGCTAATGGTCAGGGCGCCGACAAGTTCAACCAGGGCCTGATCCGGATCG
Source organism: Wenzhouxiangella sp. (assembly GCA_041744195.1). Classification (GTDB taxonomy): domain Bacteria; phylum Pseudomonadota; class Gammaproteobacteria; order Xanthomonadales; family Wenzhouxiangellaceae; genus Wenzhouxiangella. The sequence continues at coordinate 2,695 of JBGTLI010000129.1, forward strand.
GCGCTGTAATCAATCGAAACCGTGGTCAGTTGCACCATATGGCCCAGAATCACTTCGGACTGGTGGCGAAGCGATTCGCCCAGCCCGGCGTGGGTGACCAGTACGATGCCGGTCACTTGTCGAGCTCACGGTGGCTGACGACGATGCTCAACCCCGCATCCTGGAGGGCCTTGGAGATTCGGTCCACCAGGTAGACGGATCGGTGCTGGCCGCCGGTGCAGCCAATGGCCACGGTCAACAGGCTACGCTGGTCTTCGTACAGGGCCGGCGTCCAGCGCTGGATGAATCCAAGGACGTCGTCGGCAAAGGCATTGACTCTCTCGTGGGATTGAAGATATCGCTGCACTTCCGGGTCGAGACCCGTTCGGGGTTTGAGCTCCGGCTCCCAGTGCGGATTGGGCAGGCAGCGGGCGTCGAACACCATGTCGACATCACGCGGCACGCCCTGCTTGTAAGCAAAGGACTCAAGGACGATGCTTTGGCTGTCCTCGCCGTCCAGGCCGCCAACCGTGCGCCAGATCTGGCGTCTGAGCTGGTGAATGTTGCTTTCGCTGGTGTCGATGACCCAGTCGGCGCGTTGGCGAATCGGCGCCATCAGTCGACGCTCCTCGGCCACAGCCTCGCCCAGCCCGCCGCTGACGGCAAGCGGATGGCGACGGCGGGTTTCACTGAACCGGCGAATCAGGATCGGTTCATCGGCCTCAAGGAACAGCAGGCGGAACTGCTCCTGGTTGGGCAGGCTGTCGAATAGTCGCTCCAGCCGTTCAAGCCCATCAGGACCCGTCCGGGCGTCAATGCCGATGGCAACCCGCGGATAACGTTCTGGCTGGGCCTGGACTTCATGCAGCAGACCGCCCAGCAAACCGCCAGGGAGATTGTCGACGCAATAGTAGCTGTGATCTTCGAGCGCGTTGAGGGCCACGCTCTTGCCGCTACCGGAAAGACCGCTGATGATGATCAGTGGGCAACGGGCGACCCTAGCCATCCGTGAGCTGGCGGCCATGGCGCTCAACGAACTCCGCAGCCGCATCGTAGCCTTTCATGCGCAACATGAAGTCGCGAACGGCGGCCTCGGCCATCACCGCGAGGTTGCGCCCGGCCATAACCGGCAAGTTGATTTGGGGAATGTCAAGGTCGAGGACCCGGCGCTGGCCCGTGTTGCCATACAGACGATCACCACCCGGCGGTTCCTTGTTGGGCATATGGAGGTGAATGATGACCCGGAGAAACTTGGTCGCCTTGACGGCCGCATCACCGAACATGCGACGAACATTGAGTATCCCCAGACCGCGCACTTCCAGGCAATCGCGAAGTACCGGCGGACACGAGCCTTCAATGGTATCGGGCGTCAGTTGGGTGAACTCGGGCGCGTCATCGGCGATGAGCCGGTGGCCACGGGTCACCAACTCAAGAGCCAACTCACTCTTGCCGGTACCGGACTCGCCGGTGATCAGCACGCCAATGGTAAATACTTCCATGAACACGCCATGCAGCGTGTCCCGGCGAGCAAGCCGGCGCGATATCTGGTATTCAAGAAAACCCACCAACTCAAGCGCCGGCAGTTGGCAGGCCAGCAGCGGTGTTTCGGTTTCCCGGGCCCACTGCTCCAGGTCGTCGGCGACATCCACACCGCCGGAAACAATGATCGCCGCCGGCTGAAGGTCCATGATTCGGGCAATGGTTTCCCAGCGGTTCTTGGCATCAAGGCTGTCGAGCCAATCGATCTCTTCCTCACCAATGACCTGAATGCGATTGGGATGAATCAAATTCAAGAAACCGACCAGCGAAGGGCGGGCGCGAAAACTGGTAGCGGTCATGCGGCGCTTGCCGCCGTTGGTCTCTCCGGCCACCCACCTCAGACCCAGGCGGTCGGAGAAGCTCTGGAAGAGTTCAACCGGTGTGACGCTGGCGCTCATATCGCCGATGATGAGTCCGCTTCCTGCGAGAAAAGCCTGAGTAATTCTTCCGCGCCTTCAGCCGAACGAATACGATCGCGTTGTGCAGCGTCGCCCAGACGTTCGGCGATATCGGCCAACAGGCGCAAGTAGACATCGGAGCACTGGTCGGGGACGGTCAGGGCAAAGAACAGGTCAACCCGCTCCTGGTCCGGGGCGTCGAAATCGATCGGGGTTCGCAACCGGATCAGTGCCGCGGCCACACCGCTCTGCCCGCTGACCCGACCATGGGGAATGGCCACGCCGTGACCCAGACCGGTTGAACCAAGCCGCTCACGCTGGCACAGACTTTCAAAGATCTGCCGCGCATCGGCACCTTCCGGTGCCGATGCCAGCAAATCAGACGCCTTTTCCAGCAAGGACTTCTTGCTGGAAACGGACAAATTGACCGCAATACGGTCAGCATCAAGTACGTCTGCGAGTTGCATGAGAGGCCTGGTATCCTGATTGGCGCGACCGGATCAGTCGCCGCCCAAAGCGGCCCGGACGGGCCGATGGTGGTCGGTAACCTTGTCCTTGTGACGCCTTACCTGACGGTCCAGCTTGTCGATCAGAGCATCAATGGCAGCATACATGTCCTCGGCCACGCCGACGCCATGAATGGGATTGGTGCGTCCACCGACACTGACGGTGGCTTCGGCCATGTGCTCGAGCTTCTCGAGACGCAAGACCCAGTGGGCGGAAATCAGGTTGCCGAAATGGCGCTCGAGGCGATCGCATTTTTCGGTGATGTAGGCGCGCAGTGGCTGGGTGATGTCGACATTCTGACCGGTCACTTCAATTTGCATAAGCTGATGCTCCTTAATTTCCATGGGGCAAGTGACGAAATCAAGACCGCGATGTCTTGCGTAAATCATTCGTCTCATAAGCTAATCTTATACCAGCCAGAGCCGGTTATCAGGCCCACATGCGTCTCATTCGACGCCGCTGCGCCGAGCCGGGTATGCCGAGTTGCTCGCGGTATTTGGCCACTGTGCGCCGAGCGAGCAATATGCCGCGTGCGGCCAGCGCCTGCACCAGTGCCTGGTCTGACAATGGGGCGCCGGATGGCTCGTCATGGATCATGCGGCGCAAGTGTGCACGCACCGCCGTAGCGGCAACCTGGGTCCCGTTTTGACCAGTCACCCCGACGGAGAAAAAATGCTTCAATTCAAACGTGCCGCGCGGCGTATGGGCGTACTTGAGGGTCGTGGCGCGTGAGACCGTGGATTCATGGACACCCACGGATTCGGCAACCTCACGTTGCAACAAGGGCTTCATGGCCACTTCCCCCTGGGTAAAGAAGTCCTTCTGGCGCTCCACGATCGCTTCGGTGACCGCCAGCAGAGTCTGGTTGCGCATTTCAAGACCACTGATCAGCCAGCGCGCCTCCTGCAAGCGATCCTTGAGATATTTCTTGTCCTCGCCTCGGCTTTTACGAACCAGATCCATGTACATGCGGTTGAGTTTGAGACCAGGATCGCTGTCGCGATTGAGACTGACCCGCCAGTCATCGCCACGCGGATGCACGTAGACATCCGGCACGATGTAGTTTTCATCATCGGACTTGAAACGACTGCAGGGGTGCGGATTTAGTGAACGGATAAGGCCAATGGCGGCTTGGACATCCTCGGCTTCGAAGCCGCTGGCGCGGATCAGCAGCTTCATATCCTGCCGGGCCAAGGTGTCGAGATGTTGTTCGACGATATAAATCGCCAGCCCAAGAGCCGGGGTGCTGGCGGAGCAGGCACGCAATTGCACCAGCAGACATTCGCGCAGGTCTCTGCTGGCCACACCGACCGGTTCAAAATGCTGCACCCGTTTCAGAACGGCCAGAATTTCTTCTCGCGACACCAAGTACTCCGGGGCCAGCGAGGCACGCAGCGTTTCCGGATCATCCTGCAGGTAGCCATCTTCGTTCAAGGCATAGATGATGGCTTTGGCAATGGCCTCGTCGGTCGTACTGAAGCCGGCCAGGTTGGCCTGCCAGAGCAGGTGATGCTGGAGCGATTCTTCAGCCTTGTCAGCGACAAATTCGTCGTAGCGTGGCGCTTCGCGAGCTACCGAATAGCCGTCGGGCAGATCGTCGTAGCTGAAATCATCCTCGCGCTCGCCGTCGGACTCGGCGTCAGACCCGATGTCCTGATCCTCTTCGCGCTCAAGCAACGGGTTGGAATCCAGGATTTCGCGAATATGGTCCTTGAGCTCGATCCGATTCAGTTGCAACAGCGCAATGGCCTGGCGCAACTGCGGGGCCAGCTTGAGCTTTTGGCCCAGTTTGAGCTGAAGTCGAGCGCCGGGTTTCATGTCGCTATTCTACGCCGGGATCTCGGGGCCGGGGCTGCCGCTCCTAGTCACTGGCCCGGGTGCCGGTTGCGGGTCGGGCGACGGACTGGTCGTTTTCGTCCGTCGCGAGAGAAGATTCGCTGGCCTGGTCGACCAGCACCGCGATCGCGCCGTCGCCGGTCACATTGCAGGCTGTGCCGAAGCTGTCCTGAGCCATGTACAGGGCGATCATCAATGCGATGGCCGATTCGCCGAAGCCCAGCATGGACGACAGCAGGGCGACTGCTGACATGACCGCCCCGCCCGGCACGCCGGGTGCGGCCAGCATGACCAGGCCAAGCATGAAGATGAACGGCAGCATGGTCAGCAGCGAGGGCACCGCCAGGGCGTCGTGCAGCACCATGACGGCAACGGCGCAGGCGACGATGGTGATGGTCGAGCCGGCCAGGTGGGTGGTGGCGCACAAGGGGACCGTGAAGCTGGCAATCTCGTCCTTGACCTTGTTGTTGCGCACCGATTGCAGGGTGACCGGAATGGTCGCCGCACTCGACATGGTGCCCAGCGCGGTGAAATAGGCCGGCAGCATGTTGCGAATCAGCGCCAACGGCGAGGCGCCGGCCCGCAGGCCCGCGATCATGAACAGGGTCACAATCCAGGCCCAGTGCAACGAGATGGCCAGCGCCAGCACGACACCAAAGGTGCGCAGGGTAGCGAACACGGTACCGGCGGCCGCCAGTTCGGCAAAAACACCGGCGATGTAGATCGGCAGCAGCGGGATGATCACCACCAGCAGCAGTTTCTCGATCACGTCGCGCCCTTCATCGAACGCCTGCCTGAGCACCGTTGCCTGCGTGGCCGCAATGCCCAGGCCGAAAATAAATGCCAGCGCCAGGGCAGTCATGATGCCGAGCAGGGGCGGAATCTCCAGCCGCAGGAAGGGAGCAAGGGTCTCTCCATTGCCTGTCGGCACCGCCGCAACATCGGACGCCAGCAGCGGAACCACCAGTGCTGCCACCAGAAACGCCAGGATGCCGGCGACAATGGTCGACAGATAAGCCAGGCCCAGCGTGCGGCCCAGCAACGGCCCCGAATCGCGCGGCAAGCCGGCAATGCCGCTGGTAATGAAAAACAGAATCAGCAAGGGAATGGTAAAAAACAGCAGTTGACCGAACAGGCCCTTGAAGGTCAGCAGAATCTGGGTGACCCAGCCCGGAGCGAACAGGCCGATGAGCATGCCAAGCACGATACCGGCGATCAACTTCAGAATCAGTTTCATGTTTCGAGAATCCGTTGGGGGTTTTTACCCTTGTCTTCAGGGTTTCGGTTTTTGCCAAGTCTAACTGATGAATGAGGATCAAGGTTCAAGGCGCAAGGAGCAAGGGTTCCGGTCGGGGTTGCATCCCCGACGGTCAAAGCGTGGGTGCCAGGAAAGCGCCGCGTGCCGCTGGCCATTTACAGCAACCAGTCCGGGATCTGGTGGCTGGTTGTTTTCAGGTTTTGCATGGCGTTGCGATAGTCAGGATCGACTTGGGCCAGGCGGGACCAGAAGGCTTTGGAGTGATTGGGGTGTTCGGTGTGAACCAGTTCATGGAGGATGACGTAGCGGCAGGCTTCTGGCGAGCAGAACAGCAGCCTGGCATTGAGCGACAGGTTGCCGTTGGCCGAGCAACTGCCCCACCGCGAGCGCTGATTCCGGATGGTAATGCGGCCGTGGTCGAAACCATGACGGGTGGCCAGTTCCTGGACCAGGGGCCCCATGACCTGATGTGCCCGGTCGAACAGCCAACTGCGCAGTTTCTCGCCCACGCGCTGGTCGACGGACGCATCATCGACTGCGTTTTTCGGCAGATGGAAACCCAGCTCTTTCTCGCCGGCCCTGAATCCGACCGTTTGTCGTTCCGCGATGGCGTAATGAACCGGCCAACGCTCATCAATGGCCGGCAAGTCGATTCGGCTCGGTCGCAGCCCGCGGGTGGCCACATCCACAGCGGCCTGGGCCTGTTCGATTCTTGCTTTGACCGAATTGATCCAGTCCTGGCTCTCTGCGACCAGCGCGGCCACCCGGCGCTGGCTGTAGCGTTTTGGCACGGTGACGACGACGCCGTCACGCGGGTCAACACGCAGCCGGATATGGCGGGCGCGGGGGTGAACACGAATTTTGTAGGGAAATGACAAGGGCGTTTAAGGATGACTGGGCGAAGCTTTCGGCTGGACTCTGCGATAATGGCAATCATAGCAGCCCGAACTCATGAACCCCTGACCTTCCAGGCCGTCCTTTCAATGATCCAGATTTCCGACATGACCCTCCGCCACGGGCCTGAACCGCTGCTGGAACACGCTTCGGCGACGGTCTATCCCGGCCACAAGGTTGGCCTGATCGGGGCCAACGGCAGCGGCAAGACCAGCCTGTTCAACCTGCTGATCGGCCGGCTTTCAGCCGATGACGGGGATTTTTCGATTCCCGCGGACTGGACCCTGGCCTACATGGCCCAGGAGATCACCGAACTGGGCCGGCCGGCGATTGAATATGTCATTGATGGCGACCGGCGACTGCGCGCCGCCGAGCAGGCTGTGCTCGACGCCGAAGCGGCTGGAGAGGGCGAGGCAATTGCCAGCGCGCATACCGAACTGGATGATGCCGGGGGCTATACCGCGCGGGCGCGGGCGGGCGGCCTGCTCAACGGGCTGGGCTTTGCCGCCAACGAGCACGAACAACCGCTGAGCGATTTTTCCGGTGGCTGGCGAATTCGTCTGAGCCTCGCCCGGGCGCTGATGTGCCCGTCCGACCTGTTGCTGCTCGATGAACCGACCAACCACCTGGATCTGGAAACAGTCATCTGGCTGGAGGAATGGCTCAGACGTTATCCGGGGACACTGGTGTTGATCTCGCATGACCGGGATTTCCTCGACAATGTGGTCGATTCAGTGATCCACATCGAACACCGCAAGCTCAATCTCTACAGCGGCGGCTACAGCGAATTCGAGCGTCAGCGGGCAGAACGGCTGGCCAATCAGCAGGCTGAGTTCGCCAAACAGCAACGCCAGATTGTTCATATGCAGAAATTCATCGATCGTTTTCGGGCCAAGGCCTCCAAGGCCAAGGCCGCTCAAAGCCGGATCAAGTCACTTGAACGGATGGAAAAGGTCGCGCCGGCGCATTTTGATTCGCCCTTTGACTTCCAGTTTCCGGAACCACCCAGGGCGGCGACACCCTTATTGAGCCTGGACCGGGTCAGCCTCGGCTACGGCAGTACCGTGGTACTGGAAAACCTGTCCTTGAGCCTGGCCCCGGGTGATCGAGTCGGCCTGCTGGGCCTCAATGGCGCAGGCAAGTCGACCCTGGTGCGCGCGCTGGCCGGCGATTTGCAACCGCTGTCGGGCCAACTGGCCGACAGTCGCGGCCTGACCATCGGCTATTTTGCCCAGCACCAGGTTGAACAACTGGACCTGGAGGCCAGTCCGCTACTGCACCTGCAGCGCCTGGCGCCTGGCACTTCCGAGCAGCGGTTGCGTAATTTCCTGGGTGGGTTCGATTTCAATGGTGATATGGCGACAGGGCCGGTGGCGCCGCTATCCGGCGGTGAGAAGGCGAGATTGGTTCTGGCCCTGCTGGTCTGGGGAGCGCCGAACCTGTTACTGCTTGATGAGCCGACCAACCACCTTGACCTGGACATGCGCCACGCGCTGACCATGGCCTTGCAAGGGTTCGAAGGCGCGGTCATCACCGTTTCGCATGATCGTCACCTGCTGAAAAACACGGTTGATGAGTTCTGGCTGGTTGCCAACCGGTCGGTGACGCGTTTTGACGGCGACCTTGATGACTATCGTCGATGGCTGTCTGACCAGGCATCAACAGGCAAGCCAGCCGGCGAGACTACAGCCAAGAGTGGGAGTTCGCGGCGCCAGCAGCGCCGCGATCAGGCAACGCACCGGGCGCTCGTCAAGCCGCTCAAGAACAAGGTTGACCGACTCACGCGCCAGATAGACGAGGCGGCGAAGGCGCTGGCGCAGGTGGAGGCCAGCCTGGCTGATCCGGGCCTTTACGAAGCCACGGACGGTGAGCCCCTGCAACGCCTGCTCAAGCGCCAGGAAGAGCTGCGCCGCACTCACAACCAGCTCGAATCAGACTGGATTGATGCCGAGCAGGCGCTCGAATCTGCACTGAACGAAAATTAGTCCTGGCCGGCAGCGAGCCTGAGGTGGTTTTGCCTTGTCGCTGGTAGCCGAATCCATTATGTTGATCACCAGATGGCTCACTACAGAGCTGCGACCGAGGGAGCGACCTATTCAACCGTCATGATCACCCTGCTCGCCATTGGAGACATTCATCTCGGCCGCCTTCCTGCGGCGCTGCCTGACGACCTCCGGGGTCGTCAGCGCGAACTCGGGCCCGAGACCGCCTGGATGCGTTCTGTCTCCGAGGCGGTCAATCGCAAGGTCGACGCGGTGGTGCTGGCTGGCGATGTGGTCGAACGCAGCCGTGATTTCTTTGTTGCCTATGGCCAGCTCAAAGCGGGGGTGGAGAAACTGGCTGCCGCCGGCATTTCGGTCATTGCGGTGGCCGGCAATCATGACACCCATGTTTTGCCGCGCCTGGCCGCTGAAATCGATAGCCTGCACCTGCTCGGTGAAGGCGGTTATTGGCAGCAGCATACAATCAATGGCTGCATCATTATCGGCTGGTCCTTTCCCCAGACACAGGTTCGCCATAGCCCGCTCGACAGCTTTCCGAAGCTGGCTCCACGCAAGCCTCTGATCGGTTTGCTGCACTGCGATCGCGACCAGACCGACAGCCCTTATGCCCCGGTCAGTTCGGCCGACCTTGAAGAAGCGCCGGTGGCCGCCTGGCTGCTTGGCCATATCCACCAGCCTGACGATCTCAGCGGCAACCGCCCGATGGGCTACCTGGGTTCGATCAGTGCTCTGCGAGCCAGTGAAACCGGCAGTCGTGGCCCTTGGCTGATTGAGGTCTTGAAAAAATCCGTCTCAGCCCGGCAGATTGCGCTCGCTCCGCTGCGATACGAGCAACTGGAAATCGACTGCAGCGAGCTGCACTCAACCGGTGATCTGGGGGGGCTTGTCCTGACTGCCTGTCGCCAGGCACTGGCCAACATGGATCACCAACCCGATGCTCTCGGCCTGCGTGTGGCATTGACTGGCCAATGCGCTGTATCCGGCCACCTGCCAACCGCGGCGGCAGCCTTGCTGCAGCAAGCACGCCCCTGGAACGAAAACGGTGTCCAGTGTTTTATCCATCGCATCAGCGTCCATACTATCCCCCGTCTGGACCTTGTCAGCCTGGCGCGCCAGTCCGACCCCTGTGGCCTGCTGGCGCGGCGGCTTCTGGCCCTTGAAACGCCCGATAGCGCAGAGTGGCGGCGCCTGATCGATATGGGGCGCCAAAGCCTGCAGGGCGTCGCTGACGGTCGCGAGTTTCGCGATCTGGGCCGCACGCTCAGCGATGCTGATATCGCCGAGAAGTTGGAAGGCGCCGCCCAATTGGCCCTTTCGAAGCTGATCAGTCAGCGCGAGAAGGCCGAATGAAACTCAGAGAACTGGAGATCCGTCTGCTGCCAGGGCTCGATCAGCCCTTCACTGTCAATTTCGAGCCCAATGCAGTCAATGTCATTACCGGCCCCAATGCCTCGGGCAAGTCCAGCCTGATCCGGGCCGTCCGCGCCCTGCTCTACCCGGATCAATTGACCGAGTTCTGTCATCTGCGTGCCGTTTGGGAACGCGACGGTCAACGACTGGAGTGTGAACGGCGCGGCAGCCATGTTGCCTGGCTGGAAAATTCCGCCCCCGCTTCCCGACCCAACCTGCCAGGGGCCGACAGCCTGGGCGCGTTCCTGGTCAGCTCCGAAGACCTGACCGCGCTCGGCTCAACCGACCGGCACATTTCGACTCAGCTTCGCACCATGCTGGCCGGCGGTTATGATCTCGATGCCATTCTGACCGAAGGCCCGCTGGCCGGCCGATCACGGCCCCAGAAGCTGGCGCGTGAGCTGGCCCGCCTCGGAACCGCAGTTTCTGACAAGGAAAACGAGTACGCACAGCTTCAGGATGAGCTGGGCGAGCTGGAACGGCTCAATCAGGAGTTGGCTGCAACCACGGATGCGGCAGCCCGCCTGCATGCCTGCGAGGATGCCATTGCCTTGTCCGAGGCCATCGCCCGGCGCAGCGCCATGGAAATCACCCTGATCGAAGAGTATCCGGGTGGAATGGACCGCTTGCGCGGCGATGAGATGACCCGACTTGACCAGGCTGCCGAGCAACTGGCCAAGCGCGAGAAAGAATTGGCCATCGAACAAGGCGGATTGCGCCAGGCACGCGAGCAGCTTGAGAAAACCGGCGCCGTCGACCCGCACGCGCTCGAAGCCCTGCAGTCGGAACTGTCGAACCAGCGTGACCGCTTGGGCGAGCTTGAACGCCGCATGATCGAGCATGAAGACGCCATTGAACAGCATGATGCCGCCCTGGCCGCAGCAGCCCGGCGATTGGGCAGTGAGCAACCGCAGATTGCCGAGAAGCTGGATCAGGAAGCGCTGGAAGAACTTGAGAGGCTGGTCGAGCGCGTTCAAGTGTTGCGCGAGCAGATTCGCAACCTCACCGCAGAGCTGGCCCGGACTCATGTCAGCAAGAACATGACCGGCCGCTCCCAGGCCAGCCTGCGCGAAGCGCACCAGGCATTGGAGCGGTGGCTGGAAGGTGCGCGCCTCTCGCCCCTGGAGGGGGTGCTCTGGGGCGGCCTGAGCGCTGCTGCCGGCATCGCTGGCTGGCGCCTGCTGGCTGTTCAAGAGATCGGCGCTTCCCCGGAGCTGATCTTGCTGATTGCCATGGCCGCTGGTGTCCCGGCCATCCTGCTCGGCGGATTCATCAATCGCTGGCGCGACCAGGATCGTGCCCGGACCGACTTCCTTGAAACCGACATCGAGGAACCGCTCGGCTGGGTGGAGGAGGAGGTCGAAGCACGCCTTGAGCGCCTGGACGTGGAACTGGAATCGGCCACGCGCCACGAAGTCAGCCAGGCACGGGCCGGAGAGGTTCGCGAACTGCTCAACTCCCAGCGCACCAGCCTGGAAACGGCCCGCGATCGACTGCGAAGCTTTGCTGCAGAACTCGGCGTTGGCAGTGATGAGCGACTGGAAACCGGATTCCTGCTCTGGTGCCGCCATCTTCATGACTGGCAGCAGCAACAGCAGACCTGGGCTGCGGCGACCCGGCAGCTTGACCAGGATCGATCCCGGTATGCCGAGTTGCAGATTGAAACGAACAAGCTGCTCACCCGCCACGGCATGGCCACCGAAAAGTCACCCACCAGCCGTGACCTGGCCGGGTTGATCCACCTGCTCAGCCCGCGCATGCGCCGCAACGCCGAATTGCACAACCAGGTGCACGCCCATCAGCGCCGAATCGACGAACTGCAGGCCGACATCACCCAGCTCCAGCGCGCTCACGACCAGGTATTTCAAACCGCCGGCCTCAAGCCCGATGACCGAAGCGCGCTGATTCAGCGCAGCGATCAACTGAACGCCTGGCGAGAACTTGAGCAGCAACGCCGTGACTGCTCGCTGGAGGTCACACGACTTGAAAAACGCCTGGCCAACGACCCGATACTGCTGGGCAAGGCTCGTGGCCAGCAGCGTGAAGACCTTGAACAGCTTCGCGACCAACTGGCCGCTCGCGTGGCCCAACGCGACCAACTCAATCGCCGGATCGCCGAGATCCACACCCGTCACGGAGATGTCCTCAAGCGCCGTGAGCTCGAAACGCTGGCCGGCGAGTACGAGCTTCAACGCCAGAGCCTGGATGAGGAACTCGACCAGCATCTGATGGCCACGGCCGCCGAAAGCCTGCTCGATGATGTGCGTTCTGCCCACCAGGCGGATAACGAACCCTTGGCCCTGGCCCAGGCCGGCCAGTGGTTTGACCGCATCACCCGGCATCGCTACCGGCTACTGTTTGATCGTGGCGCTTTTGCCGCTCTGGATACCCACGATAACCACCGCCGCGGCATCACCGAATTATCCACAGGCACGCGTGTTCAACTGCTGCTGGCGGTCCGCCTGGCCTGGATTGAACGGGCCGAGAGCCAATCCGAGCCGCTTCCGGTGTTCCTGGACGAGGTGTTGACGACGACCGACCCGGACCGCTACAGGGCGGTGGTTGAATCGGTTCAGGAGATCGTTGCCGGAGGACGGCAAATGTTCTACCTGACGGCCCAGAGCGACGATGCCCGGGCGTGGACCGAGTGGGCCGGAGACGGGCCAGCACCCAATGTGGTCGACATGGCCGTGGTCCGGCAAGGCCAGATCGAGCCATTGCAGTACACCATGCCGATCGGCGAACGGGCTGAACGTTCTGTTCCCGATCCGTCCGGGATGAAAGCATTGGCCTGGGCCGAAGCCGCTGGAGTGGATGCCATCGACCCCTGGCGCGATGCCGGGGCGATCCATACTTTCCACCTGCTGCATGACCGCCTGGAACTGGCCGCCCGGTTGATGAAAATCGACTTGACCAGACTGGGCAACCTGGAAGCGTTTCTGAAGTCAGACCAGGCCGGTGAGCTGATCGCTGACGATGATCGTGACCTCCTCGGGAACCGGTTGGCCGCCGCGCGTCTCATTCTCGATGATTGGCAACAGCGCCATGACCGCCCGGTTGACGAGGCCGCGCTGCACGCCAGTGGGCTGATCAGCGACAACTTCATGGCGCGCGTGACCGAACTGGCTGAAAGGTCCAACAACCACCCCGGCCGGCTGATTGCCGGCCTGAGAAACGGCGAGGTGGCCCGTTTTCGCTCGGACAATGCCGACCAGCTCGAGCAGTGGCTGAAAGACCAGGGCTATCTGAAGAGCGAGAAACGTCACAGGCTGACCGCGGCAGAAATCAGCCTCATGGCCAATATCGAGCCTGAGCAGGTGACCTTGCTTCAGCGCTGGATCAGCGGCGCCATTCGCAATCCCCTGGCCACCGAAGCGCAAAAACCGGACCCGGTCAGCTGAGGATCTTGGCTTCAGAAACCTCTGACCTCAGAGGTTCCGGCCGTAGAACAATTCCTGCATTTCCTTGCGCAAGCGGCGTTCGATGCGCTGGCGTTCCTTTTTGTCCAGATCGGCGGAATTGACGCCGAACAGGTAATTGTCCAGATCGAACTCCTTGAGCCGCATCTTGGTGTGAAACAGGTTTTCCTGATACACATTGACGTCGATCATTTCGTAAGCGTTCTTGGTGTCGCGACTGAAAAAATCCTGGATCGAGGTGATCTTGTGGTCAATGTAATGCTTGCGACCACGCACGTCGCGGGTAAATCCGCGCACCCGATAATCCACCGTGACGATGTCGGACTCGAAGCTGTGAAGCAAATAGTTCAGCGCCTTGAGCGGTGAAATGATGCCACACGTAGCCACATCGATATCCGCCCGAAACGTGCAGATACCGTCATGAGGGTGACTTTCGGGGTAGGTGTGCACGGTGATATGACTTTTATCGAGGTGCGCCAACACGGTTTCGGGCAATGGGCCCGGCGCCGCAGTTCCGACATCCTCGCCGTTGATCACCGGCTCCTCGGCAATCAGCATGGTCACGCTCGCACCCTGCGGATCGTAGTCCTGGCGGGCGATATTAAGGATATTGGCACCGATGATGTTGGACACATCGGTCAGAATCTGGGTCAGCCGTTCGGCGTTGTAGGCCTCATCAATATAGGCAATATAGTCTTTGCGCTGCGCGTCGTTGGTCGCATAACACAGATCATATATATTGAAGCTCAACGCCTTGGTCAGATTGTTGAAACCATGTAGTTTGATGCGTCGGGATGACATTTCTGAACCAACGATTCGCGACGAATTAACCTTCTATTATGATCGAAAATAGGGCATGATTTCTACCTTGGCGTTAGTTTTTCGCACGGCAGAACAAAATGTCTGATTGACGTAAACAGTGACGCAGTGCAGAATTAGGTACCATATTACGCTTTGCTGTTATCCTCGCAGCTTTACGGGGTGGGTTTTACGTTAACCGAGCGACTGTTACCAATGCGAGATTTCCAGTTCTATCCAGTTGACCGGGAAGCCATGGACCGTTTCCTGGAAATTTGTCGGCGTCAGCATTTTTCGGCCAAGACAACGGTCATGCGTCCAGGTGACGCTGGCCAATCCCTCTACTACGTTGTCGAAGGCGCCTTGACGGTATCAACCGAAGGCGATGACGGCCGCGAACTGATTCTCAGCTACCTCAATCCGGGCGACTTCATAGGCGAAATGGGCCTGTTCATGAAACCCGGCGAACGCGAAGTGCTGGTGCGCACGCGGTCAAAGTGCGAGTTGGCAGAGGTCTCCTATATCCGTCTGCGCGAAGCGCTGGACCGGGAACTTTCCGACTGCGCCGTCGACATCCTGACCGCCCTGGGCTCAAAGCTCGCCCAGCGCCTGTTGCAGGCCCGGCGCAAGGTGTTTCATCTGGCTTTTCTCGACACCCAGGGTCGGATCGCCAAGGCACTGATCGACTTGTGCTCAGAGCCGGACGCGGTTTCGCACCCCAAGGGCACCCAGATCAAAATAACGCGCCAGGAGTTGAGCCGCATTGTCGGCTGTTCACGCGAAATGGCAGGCCGGGTGATGAAGACGCTGGAAGAAGACGGCGTCATTCAGGCTACCGGAAAAACCGTGGTTGTCCTCGGCAAGTACAAGGGCTCGGCCCCCACCTGAGTCGGGCGCCAGCTCACCGCGCCCTCGGGGATTGGCGTCGGGTCAGAAAATAGCCGGGCTCGACGACTACTTGCGAGCGCCGAGGAACCGGGTGACGTTTTTGCCTTCGTTATCGCCCGAGTCGTCCTCAGGGTCGTCCAACTGGATTTCAGCCGTGCTTTCCAGGGAGCCGTCGTCAACCGACAGGGCTGGCAACCGGATCACAGCTTCCTGACCATCGCGGACACCGTGGCGCTCCTCCAGACGCATTGCCATGTCATTGAAGCGCCGATGGAGGTTGCCGAACTCGTCGCTCCGGTCGGCGTCGAGCCTGAAGTCATACTGTCCCTTGCCGACTCGTCTGAGGCCCCAGCCGATGCGCTCAATCAGGCGCCGCTGGTGACGAACCATTGCCGCCAACGCCAGCAAAATAACCAGCATGGCGACCAGAAAGACCAAAACCATCATCCCCATCGTGCTTCGGGCCGCTGCCGACAGCGCCGACCCATCCAGTCCAAGGTAAATCTCGCCCAGGCGGCGGGCCTGAAATCGCACCGGCACCTGGAACTCGAGATCGCCGTTGCCGGCCTGAACTACGCGAATGGCCGACTCGGAGCGACGCAACACCGGATTTTCAATTACCGGCACCGGTTGGTCCTGCAGAAAAAGGCTGGTGCTGGACTGGACGATGCCATGCCGGTCGGCGATGTGCAGATAGAGCACTTGGGGGTTGCCGGAAAAGTCAGAAACCAAATTGCCAAGGGCTGCACTGTCGTCCAGCAACAACGGCTCTGCAATCTCGCGCGCGATGACACTGGCCAGGCCTTCGCCATAGCCGTAAGTCGCGCTGGCCATGGCTTCGTTCTGGCTGCGATAGACATGACCGAGCCCAAGTACCAGAACCAGCGCAACCAGGGATCCGACCGCCAGCGGCCAACGCCAGGCCATGCCACGCCGCCTGGCCGAGGACAGAAGGCCCTGGCTGAGGCTTGCCCGGATCTCCTGCAACTCCTCCAGCACCTCGGCCGCGCTGGAATAGCGTGCCGCCGGTTTCTTGGCCAGCAGACGGCGGGTGGTTTCAATCAATTCCACCGGCGTCTCGGGCTGGATCGGCTCAAGTGGCGGTGGCGGCTGGCGCACGACCTGGGCCATCAGTTCACTCAAATTGCCGTCATCGAACGGCAGCCGGCCGGACAGCATCCGGTAGAGCACCACGCCCAGCGAGTACAAATCGCAACGCTCGTCCTGAGCTTCGCCCACGATCTGTTCGGGCGCCATGTAGGCCGGGGTGCCGAGAACGACGCCGCCATTGCTCAGATCCCGGTCAGGGCGGCTCTTGATGCCCGCGATACCGAAATCGAGCAGCTTGGCGACGCCCGTTCCGGCATCGAAGTAGATATTGGCAGGCTTGATGTCACGGTGAATCACGCCGCGCTCATGGGCATAACTCAAAGCGCTGGCAAGCTGAATGGTCAAGTCCAGTGTCTCACGCAAGGTCGGTGCATGAGGGGCTGCGAGCCGGTCGGCGAGGGTATCGCCATCCAGCAGTTCCATCGCCATGTAGGGCATGCCGTCAATCTGCCCGACATCAAACACGGTGACAATACTGGGGTGGCCCAATCCGCCAGCGGCGCGGGCTTCGCGCAGGAAGCGCTGACGCGAGGTCACATCACGGGCGAAGCTTTCGCGCAGCACCTTGACGGCCAGATAACGATCAATACGGGGATCGAACGCCTTGTAGACGATCGACATGGTGCCGCGCCCCAGTTCGCAATCGACCTGGTAGCGGCCTATCCGCTCCATGCGAACCTCTGGGTCAGAGTGCGCGTGATTGCCATACCAGGCAATAGCACGAGCTTATAAAAGGACAATCAAGGCAATGACGATGATCGCAGCCGCCCAGGGGACCCAGTGCATCCAGCGCACCCGGCGGCCGCTCTTTTCACCACCGGCAGGCCGTTGCTCAGGGTACTGAAAGACGAACTCGACCCGACCAAAGCGCAGCCTGTCACCGTCACGCAGCGCTTCGTTGGAAACCCGTTTGTCGTTGACGAAGGTCCCATTGGTGGATAACAGGTTGACGACACGCCAGCCACCGGCGTCCCGATTGAGCCGGGCATGTTCCGAGGAGATACTGGAATCGCCCAGCGTGATATCACAAGCCCCGGCCCGGCCAATAACAAAGCGCTCGCCGTTAAGCGGGAAAACCTCGTCCTTGACCTCGGCACTCATGCCCATCAACTGCGCCTGGGTGGTTGAGCCCTCGACAGCGGTTGCCTCGTCAAGCAGCTTGCCAACCTCGTCCCGGCTGAACACGTGGGTGCCCTGGGGCCCATGTTCACGACGCGCAGCCTTGCGCTCCTTCCCGTCTTCTGTGCTCATAGCATTATTCTCACTTTTGCCTGGTTTTCGTGCCGCCCTTGATCAGCAATCGATCGGACCAGGGAACTATATTATAACGATCATCGGCTAAACGGCCACGGCCACCGGGCACGGCCGGTTCTGCTGCCGTTTTCAGACTGTGGGGCGCCCAGCAGAACGATTGACACATTGTCGTGGGCTCCTGCGGCCAGCGCCTGCTCCAGAAGCGCCGTTTGCGCTGTGGCCAAATTGTCGCTATTGGCCAGCGTTCGTTCGATTTCGGCGTCGTCAAGCTCTCCGGTCAGCCCGTCGGAACACAACAACAGCCAGTCACCCGGGCGCCACCGATCCTGGAGGGCGCCGATACGCGGCTCGTGTTCACCGGTCAGGCCCAGGCAATCGGTCAGGACATGGCGTTGCGGATGGCGTGCGGCCTCAGCGGGACTGAGTGCGCCTGCGGCAACCAGCATGCCGGCGACGTTGTGATCCCGCGTCAATAGCTCGAGTTGCCTTGATTCGGGCGAAAAACGGTAAGCACGGCTGTCTCCGACCCAGCAGACTTCAAACATCCCGTCGTGTTCGACCGCTGCAACCACGGTGGTGCCCATGTCGTTGAATTCAGGCCGGGCGGCCTGCTCGGAGCGAATTGCATGATGGGCATCCAGTACAGCATCGCGCAGGTCGGCGCCATCCATGCGGCGGTGGCGAATGGTTTCAAGCGCGATCTCGCTCGCCCGAGCGCCCCCGGCATGGCCTCCCATGCCATCGGCCACCAGCCAAAGGCCCAGCTCATCGTCCACCAGAATCGCATCCTGGTTGTTGGCGCGAACGCAGCCAGTTTCACTGGCCCCAGCCGAGCGCTGCGCTTGCGGAGCTGACGTGACTCTATCCATATACTATATATAGCGTAAAATCGAGTGCAAACGTGCCAATTTGTAACCGACTGGTGACATTTCAGTTACCGCCCCCTGAGTGTAATTTGCCTACCCTACCCGATGACTAACCAGCAATCCAGCAAAGCAGGCACCTGGCGTGTCTTCAAATTCGGCGGCAGCTCGGTCACGAGCGCCGCACACTGGCACACCATTGCCAATCGCATCAATGAAGCGCTGGATGCCGGCGTGTGCGTCGCAGTGGTGGTCTCAGCCTTGCGCGGCATGACCGATCTGCTGGCGGCCCAACTGGATGCCAGCACCTGGCAGGCGCCTGAAACTGTTCTGGAACAAGTGCGTTTGCGGCATGCCGGCCTGATCGCCGATCTGCAACTGGCCGCCGAAATACTGGATGAATCGTTAAGCGAGCTGCGGGAGCTGCTTGAATCGACCGATGTTGCCAGCAGCCCGACACAGCAGGCCAGCCTGCTGGGGATGGGCGAAATGTTGTCGAGCAGAGTGGGTGTGGTCTTTCTGCAGCAGGCCGGCGTTCCAGTTCACTGGCTGGACAGCCGGCAGACCCTGATCTGCTCGCCTGATCCGCGCCGCGATGAGCGCGCCAGTTTCCTGTCTGCGAGCTGTCAGGCGACAGCCAATCCGGTACTTCGGGAGCAGATGTCCGCCAATGGCCCGGTTGCGATCATGCCGGGCTTTGTCGCCGCCAACCACCGGGGGGAAACCGTTGTATTGGGACGCGGCGGATCGGACACCTCAGCGGCCTGCCTGGCGGCGATGCTCGAAGCCGACCGGCTGGAAATCTTTTCGGATGTTCCTGGTCTGTTCAGCGCCGATCCGCGCCGCATCCCGGCAGCACGGTTGTTGAAAATGGTCAGCTACCGCGAGGCCCAGGAACTGGCAGCCATGGGGGCAAAGGCGCTGCACCCCCGCTCTCTGATACCGCTGCGCCAGCAACAGATACCGCTTTGGCTGAGGCAGACCGACCGCCCGGACATCGAAGGCACGCGCATTACCCCTGAGGCGCGCGATCACGGCGCCCAGGTCAAGGCCATTGTCCAGCGCAAGAACATCACCCTGGTCTCGCTCGAAGATATCGGCATGTGGCAGCAGGTCGGCTTTCTGGCCGACGTCTTTGGCATCTTCCGGGATCTCGGGCTGTCGGTTGATCAGATCTCGACTTCAGAATCCAATGTCACCCTGACCCTAGATCCCGGCGCTAACCTCACCGACCAGCGCACCCTTGACGAACTGGTGCGACAACTTGAGCATCGCTGCAAAGTCGAAATCATGAATGATTGCGCGACGGTGAGCCTGGTCGGCCTTGGCATCCGCACCATTCTGCATCGGCTTGGCCCGGCCCTGGAGGTCTTCGAGCAGCGTCGTATTTTCCAGGTCAGCCAGGCAGCCAACGACCTGAACCTGACCTTCGTGGTCGAGTCGCGCCACGCTGATCGCCTGGTCCAGCAACTCCATCAACATGTCATCCCCGGCGGAGTCGGTGGCGACTCGGTGTTCGGCCCGACCTGGGAGCAACTGTTCCGACGCGACACCCAGCTGGCGCCACGCCGCCCGTGGTGGCATACCCGGCGTGATGTGCTGATCAACCAGCTTGATAACCGCGACTGTGCCTATGTCTACGATCTTGAGACCATTCGCCAGGCGGCAACGAGGCTTAAATCGCTTCGTGCCGTTGATCGTATTCTCTATTCGATGAAAGCCAACCCACATGCAGCGATTCTCAACACGATTGTCGAGGCGGGCCTGGGCATCGAGTGTGTTTCGCTCAATGAAGCGCGGCATGCGCTCGGCCAGGTCGAGGGCTTGGACGTCGACAACATGCTGCTAACGCCCAATTTCGCCAGCCGGACCGAGTTGCGTGAGGCGATGGCACTTGGCCTCCGGATCACAATCGACAACGCCTGGATTCTCGAACACTGGGGCTCCGACCTGGCCGGACAGGACATTTTCCTGCGTCTGGACCCCGGTTCCGGCCTTGGACATCACAAGATGGTCCGAACCGCCGGCTCACATGCCAAGTTCGGGGTCCCCTTAAGTGAAATCGAACGGATTCGGCGCCTGTGCGATGCCCGTGAAATCCGAGTTGTCGGCCTGCACGCGCATACCGGTTCGGGCATCCTGCACCCGGACAACTGGCATCGCACCCTGGAAACCCTGGGCGAGGCGGCGCGTGAACTGACCGACGTGGAGATCATCAACCTCGGCGGCGGCCTCGGCGTGCCGGATCGGTCCGATGAGCTGCCGCTGGATCTGACCGCGCTGGACGGGGGTCTTGCGCAACTCAAGCACGACCTGATCCGACCCATCAGTATCTGGCTGGAACCGGGGCGCTACCTGGTCTCCGAAGCCGGTGTCCTGTTGGCACGCGTGAACCAGACCAAGGGCAAGGGCGAAGTGCGCTACGTCGGCATTGCCACCGGCATGAACTCTTTGATTCGACCGGCCCTGTATGGCGCCTGGCACGAGATCGTCAATCTCAGCCGGCTGAACGAGCCCGGGGATCATGTTTACAACGTGGTCGGCCCGATCTGTGAAACCGGGGACATTCTTGGCCTGGACCGGTTGCTGCCGGAATGTCGCGAGAACGATGTGATGCTGATCGCCAACGCCGGCGCCTACGGCGCGGCGATGTCATCGCGGTATAACCTCCGCGAGCCGGCCGAAGAAGTTATTTTGGGCTAGAGAGCCTCCCGCGACCGGCCAAGCCGGCTAAAGGAACAAGAAAAAATCACCACAGAGTGTCCGAGTCCGTCCCCGAACCCGCTGTCGCGCAGCAAACATCCAAGAACCTCTCGCGCAGAGACGCTGAGGCGCAGAAGTAAAAGCAGTCAAGTGCCTTTTTCCTCTGCGTCCCTGCGTCTCCGCGCGA
>JBGTLI010000130.1:0-4667 GCA_041744195.1 Wenzhouxiangella sp.
AGGTGAAAGGTGAAAGGTGAAAGGTGAAAGGTGAAAGGTGAAAGGTGAAAGGTGAAAGGTGAAAGGTGAAAGGTGAAAGGTGAGCGGGAGACGGACAGAAACACACCTCGTGCAATTTGTCATCCCGGACCTGATCCGGGATCCCCCCAGCCCGACGCACGCAAGATCCCGGCTCTCCGCTTTGCTCCGGCCGAGATGACAATCAGGCGGTAACAGTGTTCCTTGAGCCTTGAGCCTTGAGCCTTCAGCCTTCAGCCTTCAGCCTTGAACCTTGAACCTTGAACCTTGAACCTTGAACCTTGAACCTGAATGGTAAACTTCCCCTCATCTCCAACGTCCCGGCCTTTCCATGTCCGATTCACCTGAACTTGAATTTACCGGTGAGCGCTTCACGCCGGAGTGCGTGCGAGAAATCGCCTATGAGCACTGGCATCGTTATGCCTGGGCGGCGCAATTGGCGAAGGGGCGGCAGGTGCTGGATGCTGCTTGTGGTGAAGGCTATGGCAGTTACGTTCTGAGTCCGCATGCGAGTAGCGTGGTTGGTGTGGATATCGACCCCAAAGCCATCGCCCATGCCAGGCAGAAATACCAGGCCACCAATCTGGCTTTCGAGCAGGCCGACTGTACCCGGCTTCCGCTGGCAGACGATTCGGTTGACCTGGTGGTTTCATTTGAGACGCTTGAACACCTGGCCGAGCAGGATGCCTTGCTGGCCGAATTCCGACGGGTGCTGGTTTCAGACGGCGTTCTGCTCTTGTCATCACCCGACAAGAAGACGTACAGTGACGAAACCGGTTACGACAATCCGTTTCATGTTCGCGAGCTGTATCGCGATGAATTTGAGGCCTTGTTGCAACGTCACTTCCCTGCCTTCCGGTTGTTCGGCCAGAAATTGATGTTTGTTTCAGCCGTATGGGCGCTGGATCAGGCCGGACAGGCCGAATGGCTCACCGCGGATGGCGCCAGTCTGAATACCGGTGGCCAGCCCACCCAACCCCCGTTGTATTTCCTGGCCGCGGCTGCTGCTGCTCCGGAGCATTTGCCGACTGCGGCTGCGGTCTCCTTGTTTGGCGACCGGCAGGAATCGGTCTATCAACATTACAACGAAGAAATCAGGAAGCATATCCGGGCCGGTGAATTGCTGGCTGAGCGTGACGCCGAGATTGCCGAACTGCGAGCACGGCTCGGGGATACCAGCTGATGAGCGCTATCGCCGAGACCGGGACACTGGATCCGATTGATCGGGTCAACGCCCTTTCCCGGGTGACTGCCGTGGTCATCAATTACAACTCGGGGCCTTGGCTGGCGCGCTGTTTGCGCGCCCTCAAAGGGCGGGGGGCAAAGTTCCCCCAAGTGGTCGTCTTCGACAATGCATCGGATGATGGCAGTGTCGAGGAATTGACCAGCATGCCGGGCCTGGAGATCATCAAGTCAGAAGAAAATCTTGGCTTCGGCCGTGGTGTGAATCGCGCTCTTGATCGGGTCAGCACCGAGTTTCTGCTGATCGTCAATCCGGACTGTCTGCTGGTGCCCGAAGCATTGATCAACCTGGTCGCGGAACTGGATGAGATTTCCGGGGCGGGCCTCGTGTCTGGCCGCATCTTCGATATGAGCGGCAATGAGCAACGCGGCAGCCGGCGCCAGTTGCCCGGGCCGCGGCGCATCCTCAACGAGATTTTTCGTTTTCGCCCTGGCGCTGGGGTGGATCTGACCCACCTGCCGGCTCCCGTGGAATCAGTTGATGTGGAAGCCGTTTCCGGCGCCTGCATGCTATTGCGAACCGAAGCATTTCGCTCTTTGAACGGCTTCGATCCGGGTTTTCCGATGCATTTCGAAGACCTTGATCTGATGGCTCGACTGGCCCAGGCCGGCTGGTCTGTGCGGCTTGTTCCCTCGGTTGCCGTGTCGCATGCCGGCGGTGTCTCATCGCGTCAGCGGCCGGTTCAGGTCATGCTCGACAAGCACCGTGGATTATGGCGATACCTGAACAAGCATTGCCGCGATCGCTGGCCTGCCTGGAGCCGGCCGTTGTGGTGGTTGGGGATCTGGGCCCACGCTGCGATGATGGTGCCGGTGGCGTTGTGGCGCCGATAGAGCCGACAATAGAGCCGACAATAGAGCCGGCAA
This sequence comes from Wenzhouxiangella sp., assembly GCA_041744195.1. Lineage (GTDB taxonomy): Bacteria > Pseudomonadota > Gammaproteobacteria > Xanthomonadales > Wenzhouxiangellaceae > Wenzhouxiangella. Next base: position 2,128 of record JBGTLI010000130.1, read on the forward strand.
CCGTCGCGTCCATCGTTCCCGGCGCCCCCATTCTGTTGTTGGGGGGCAGCGGACCGGTCGGCAAATTTCTGATTGATCGCCTGGCCGGGCAGGGCGTTCAGTTGATGGCGGTTTCGCGACGGCAGCCCATCCAGACGGCTGATCATGTCATCTGGGTCCAGCATGACCTTGACCAGGGTCCGCTCGATGTCCAGGCCAGCGTGCTGGTCAGTCTGGGGCCTTTGCGGCATGTCCTGGATCAGGTCAGGGCTGGTCGGCGCATTGGGCGGGTCATTGCCTTGAGTTCTGCCAGTACGCTTTTCAAGATGGGATCCAGTGACCCACTGGAGCGAGCGCTGATGACTGATTTGGCGGAATCGGAACAAGCGCTGAACGAGGCCTGCCGGGCGCGCGAAATCGAACTGACCCTACTCAAGCCCGCCATGATTTACGGAACTGGTCAGAATGCCAACGTCGAGCGCCTTGCCGGTCTCATGGGCCGACTGCGCATGGTGCCCTACTGTGGTCGGGGGCTGCGACAACCCGTTCATGCCGACGATCTGGCGCGCCTGATTGTCGGATGCATCATCCGGGGTCGCTCGACCTCAGGCACCTGGGTGCTGGGTGGCGGTGAAACTCTGGATTACCGGGCGATGCTGGTCCGCATCGCCAGCGCACGCGGACAGAGGATACGCCCGATACAGGCGCCGGCCCTGCTGATCAGGGCCTTTCTCGGCATCGCTCATTCTCTCGGGCGGATGCGTGACATCCGGCCTGTCATGATCGAGCGTCAGCGGCTGGATCTTGTAGTGGACGATTCGCCCGCCCGGGAGAATCTGGACTGGAATCCACGTCCATTCCGGCCCTGATCAACCACCAGGAACTTTTCGCGGACCGGCGATAACCTAACGTGAGCCGCGTCGGTTCTGACGCTCTTCCTGGGCGCGCTGGATGATTTCTTCACCGCTCATATTGTCGAGCGTCGCGTAGAAGCTGGCCAGGTCCCGTGTGCCCAGGCTGTACGTCTGCAGATAGTGAATCGCGGAACTCAGAATTTGGTATTGGGTCGTCGAGCTCTCGTCAGCAATCAACTCCAGACTCTGCCTGAAGGCCTCGGGGCTGGAGCCGTCAACAATCATGCTGAGTCCGTAGCCGTCCTCTTCCAATTCGCCCTGGAAGCGTGGCAATTCCCGAGCAGGATCAAGCAGGCTTGGAAGCGGCTCCTCTTGCTGAGGTTGTGGTTGCTGTCGCACGACCCGCCGCTCGCTGACACGTTCGCGAGCCGGAGCGGTTTCGGCCGTGGCTTCGGCCTCTGGGGTGGAATCAGACTGACATCCGGCCAGGAAGAGGGCAACGGTGACCAGTGCTATGAATTTGTACATGGGTTCAAAAGCTCCCTGTTATTGAAATCAATTCTCTTAGAGGGGTGTCGAACAAATCAGTTCACACCGTTTTGTCGACGAGAACACTACTTCAATTTCTTGTATTTAAGACGCTTCGGGCCAGCCTGGTCGCCACGGCGGCGCTTGAGGTCTTTCTCGTAGTCCGAAAAGTTGCCTTCAAACCATTCCACGTGTGAGTCGCCCTCGAAAGCGAGCACATGAGTGGCGATGCGGTCCAGAAACCAGCGGTCATGCGAGATCACCAGTGCACAACCGGGGAACGCGAGCAGTCCTTCTTCCAGGGCGCGCAGAGTCTCGACATCCAGGTCGTTGGTCGGTTCATCGAGCATCAATACATTGCCGCCACTCTTGAGAACCTTGGCCAGATGAACCCGGTTGCGCTCGCCGCCGGACACTTGCCCGACCCGCTATTGCTGTTCCGAGCCCTTGTAGTTGAAGCGGCTGGCGTAAGCGCGCGCGGCAATTCGATAGTTGCCAACAACAATCTCCTCGGCGCCATCGGAAATCTCGTCCCAAACCTGACGATCGTCGTCCAGGCTGTCACGACGTTGGTCGACGTAAGCCAGTTGCACGGTTTCACCGACCTTGACGCGGCCCTGGTCGGGTTGCTCTGTTCCGGCAATCATCTTGAACAAGGTGGTCTTGCCGGCGCCGTTGCCGCCGATGATGCCGACAATCGCGCCCGGTGGAATCTTGAAGCTCAGATCCTCGATCAGCAAGTCATTGCCGAAGCCCTTGCTGACGCCGTCGGCCTCAATGACGTTGCCGCCGAGGCGGGGGCCGGGCGGAATGTAGATCTGGCGGGTTTCGTTGCGCGCCTGGAATTCCTTCGAGTTGAGCTCTTCGAATTGCTTCAGGCGCGCCTTGCTTTTGGCCTGGCGCCCCTTCGGATTGGAGCGGACCCATTCAAGTTCTGACTTGATGGTCTTCTGACGGGCATCCTCCTGTTTTTCCTCAATGCCCAGGCGTTGTTCCTTTTGTTCCAGCCAGGATGAATAATTGCCCTCGAACGGAATACCGCGGCCCCGATCCATTTCCAGGATCCAGCCGGCGACGTTGTCCAGAAAGTAGCGGTCATGGGTCACGGCCATGACGGTGCCGGGGAAGTTGTCGAGGAAGCGCTCCAGCCAGGCCACCGATTCGGCATCCAGATGGTTG
>JBGTLI010000131.1:0-5238 GCA_041744195.1 Wenzhouxiangella sp.
TTTTGCTCCTGGCAGGTCGGGCACCAGGAGGCGCCGTAGTAAACCGCGCCGGTGCGGTCGAGGTGCTCAGCCAGGGCGCGCAGGCGCGGATCTTCCGGGGCCTGGAACCAGCCGGCATAAAAGGCGTGCAGACCCACCATCAGAACGGCGATCATCGCGCCCTGCCCCATGATGAAACCGGCCCACGGCATGCCCGGCGCCGATTCGGGCCGCCGAAAGGTCAGCACCCCGAACAGGGCGGCCAGGACCAGCAAGGAGGCGCTGCACCACAGGCAAAGCGCCTGCAGTTCCACCCAGCCGACAACGGTCAGGTAGGTACTCAGAATCAGGCCGAAGAATGACAGCCCCCAAAGTCGCTGCCAACGCTTGAGTCGCGGGCGTGACAAGGTGGCAATGACGGTGATCAGCAGGTAGAACCCAAACCCCCACAGCGCGATCGGCAGGCCCAGCAGGGTTGACCAGCGACTCTGTTGAATCACATCACAACTCGAGCCCTCACCACACCCGACCGGCGCTGCGCCGAACAGACTCACCAGGACCAGGTAGCCAGTAATGAGCAGGCCCACGCTACCCAGCGCGGCAATGGTCCAGTCTGGAGCATAGACCCGCTTCGGCGCGGTCGGCTGGGCCGGGCCCTTGTGCAGAGTTCGCTTCTTCGCCACTGATCGTCTTCCTTGATGCCTATCGAGAGCGGTAGTGTAACGGAGAGGGAAAGTCAGGGGGAGGGGTTGAATTAGGGTGTGTATTCCAGAAACTCCAATGTATGCTAATTGATGAGTAATCAAACGGCCCGACCGGACCACAACCATTGAAAACACTGCATCATCCCGATTTTGAACGCGATTCCTGTGGCTTCGGTCTGGTTACCCAGCTTGACGACGAGCCCAGTCATCAGATCGTGCGCGATGCGCTCGATGCCTTGCGGCGCCTGACCCATCGAGGAGCGGTGGCGCCAGACGGCAAAACCGGCGATGGCTGTGGCGTGCTGCTCAGGTTGCCGCTGGACTGGCTGGCGCAGGTGGCCAGGGAAAACGGCCTTGAGCTGTCCGATCACTTTACCGCCGGCATGATTTTCCTTGACCAGGACGCCGAAACAGCGACCACCCAGCGCGCCATGCTGGAGCGCCACCTGGCCGACCAGGGGCTGGAAGTGGCCGGCTGGCGCGCGGTGCCGGTCAACCCGGACGCCTGCGGGGAGAAATCGCGCCAGACCATGCCGTCGATCGAACAAATTTTCGTCAATGCTGGCAGCCAGATGGATGCGGCTGCCTTTCAGCGCGCGCTCTACCTGGCTCGCCGGCTGTGCGAAGTCGAATGCAGCAGCAATGCGGGCTTCTACATCGCCAGCCTGTCAGCCGCCACCATCAGCTACAAGGGCATGGTGATGCCGGAGTACCTGGCCAGTTTTTATCCCGACCTGGCCTCCCCTGCCCTGCAGACCTCCGCCGCGATTTTTCATCAGCGATTTTCGACCAACACCCTGCCCCGCTGGGAACTGGCCCAGCCGTTCCGCCTGCTCGCCCACAATGGGGAAATCAACACCATTCGAGGCAACCGCAACTGGGCGCGCGCCCGGCGCCGGTTGCTGGCCTCGCCGATGCTGACCGCGCTGGGCGATATTGACCCGCCGGTGGCGATGCATGGCTCGGATTCTAGCTCGCTGGACAATATGCTTGAACTACTGGTTACCGGCGGCATGCCCCTGCCCCAGGCGGTACGGATTCTGATTCCGCCGGCCTGGCAGACCGCCGACAATCTCGATGGCGATCTTCGTGCCTTCTATGAGTACTTCAGCTTCCACCAGGAAGCCTGGGACGGACCGGCCGGGCTGGTGATGTGCGACGGCCGTTTTGCCGTCTGTGCGCTCGACCGCAACGGCCTGCGCCCGGCCCGCTGGACACTGACTGATGAGCGCAAGCTGATCGTCGCTTCCGAAACCGGCGTGGTCGATGTCCATCCAACCCGGGTGGTGGCGCGCGGACGTCTAGGGCCGGGCCAGTTGCTGGTTGCCGATCTGGCGTCCGGGGAATTGCTCCATACCGCCCAGATCGATCAGGCGCTGAAAACCCTGCACCCGTGGCAGGACTGGCTCAAGGACGGCGTCAAGTACCTTGATTCCGAACTGGTCGATGTCCATATGGCGGCCGAACCGTTCGACGCCGACACCCTGGCCAGCTACCAGAAGATGTTCAACATGAGCCGCGAAGAGCGGCGCGAGGTCATCCAGGTGCTGGCCGAAACCCAGGCCGAAGCGGTCGGCTCGATGGGCGATGACACGCCGATGCCGGTGCTCTCGACTCGGGTGCGTTCGCTCTACGACTGTTGCCGCCAGCAGTTCGCCCAGGTGACCAACCCGCCGATCGATTCTTTGCGCGAGCGCATCGTCATGTCGCTGGAAACCGGCATTGGTCGCAAGGGCAATATCTTCCGGCCCGGCCCGGATCTTGCAGAGCGCGTGGTGCTCAACTCACCGGTCTTGAGCCAGCGCAAGCTGCGCCAGTTGATCAATACCCCGCAGTTGGGCGTGCCTTCGACCTTCATCGACCTGAATTATCCGGAAGATACGCCGCTGGCTGATGCGATTGCCGACCTTTGCGTGCAAGCCGAAGCGGCCGTGGCCGAGGGGCGACTGGTGCTGCTAATTTCGGATCGCTACCTGAAAGAGGGTTACTTGCCCGTCCACGCGCTGCTGGCCACCAGCGCGATCCACCACCACCTGCTCGAAACCGGGCAGCGTCCGCTGTGCAACCTGCTGATCGAAACCGGCACCGCCCGCGATGCCCATCATTTCGCCTGCCTGATCGGCTTCGGCGCCACGGCGGTGTATCCGTATCTGGTTTACCAGACCCTGCACGCCATGGTCGAGACCGGCGAGATCGACCCGGCCGATCGGGCGCTGCAATTGGGGCGCGCCTATCGCCGCGGCATCCGCAAGGGGCTGTTCAAGATCCTGTCGAAGATGGGCATTTCCACCATCAGCGCCTATCGCGGCGCTCAGTTGTTCGAGATCGTCGGCCTGGCCGATGAAGTCGTTGACATCTGCTTCCCCGGCGCCATCAGCCGGATCCAGGGGGCCAATTTCGGCGACCTGCACAATGATCAGAAAGCCCTGGCGCGCTGGGCCTGGACCCGCCAGGTGCCGATCGAGCATGGCGGGCTGTACCGCTATGTCCATGGCAGCGAATACCATGCCTACAACCCGGACGTGGTCACCACCCTGCAAAAGGCAGTTCAGACCGACAGTTACGAGACTTACCAGGCCTTTGCCCGGCTGGTCAACGAACGCGACCCGGCCACCCTGCGCGATTTACTGGAACCTACATCGACTCAGCCTCCGATCGATCTTGACCAGGTCGAGCCGGCCGAGACCATCATCAAGCGCTTCGATTCGGCCGGCATGTCGCTGGGCGCCCTGTCGCCGGAAGCTCATGAAGCGCTGGCGATCGCTATGAACCGGCTGGGTGGCCGCTCCAACTCCGGCGAGGGCGGCGAAGACCCTGCCCGCTTTGGCACCGAAAAATCGTCCAAGATCAAGCAAGTGGCGTCCGGCCGCTTCGGCGTCACCCCGGAATACCTGGTCAACGCCGAAGTCATCCAGATCAAGATCGCCCAGGGCGCCAAGCCCGGCGAAGGCGGCCAGTTGCCCGGCCACAAGGTCAACAAGCTGATTGCCCGCCTGCGCTACGCCAGCCCCGGTGTCGGGCTGATTTCTCCACCGCCGCATCACGATATTTACTCGATCGAAGACCTGGCCCAGTTGATCTATGACCTGAAACAGATCAACCCGCAGGCTCTGGTCTCGGTCAAGCTGGTCGCCGAACCCGGCATCGGCACGATTGCTGCCGGCGTGGTCAAGGCCTACGCCGATCTGATCACCGTTTCCGGTTACGACGGCGGCACCGGCGCCAGCCCGCTGACCTCGGTGAAATACGCCGGCGCGCCGTGGGAGTTGGGCATCAGCGAAGTACGGCAGGTCCTGATGGCCAATGACCTGCGCGGCCAGGTCCGCCTACAGGCCGATGGCGGCCTGAAAACCGGTCTGGATGTGATCAAGGCGGCTATCCTCGGCGCCGAAAGCTTTGGGTTCGGCACCGCACCGATGATCGCGCTGGGCTGCAAGTATCTGCGCATCTGTCACCTGAACAACTGCGCCACCGGCGTGGCGACCCAGAACGAGACATTGCGTAGCCAGCATTTCATCGGCCTGCCGGAAATGGTCATGAACTATTTCGGCTTTGTCGCCCGGGAAACGCGTGAAATCCTCGCGCAATTGGGCGTGGATCGACTGGACCACCTGATCGGTCGCACAGAATTTCTCAAGCGCATCGACGGCTTGACCGCACGCCAGAATCGCCTCGACCTGGCCCCGTTGCTGGCCAAGGAGGGCCTGAGCCCGGACGCTCACCGATTCTGCATGACCGAACGCAATCCACCGCATGATCGTGGCGAACTGGCCGAGCACATTCACGAGGTACTGGGCGAGGCGGTAGCCAGTGGCAGCGGGGGTCGGCTCGCCTGCCGGATTCGCAACCACGACCGCTCGATCGGCACCCGCTTGTCCGGCGAAATCGCCCGGCGCTGGGGCAATCAGGGCATGTCTGATGCGCCGATTGAAATCGAGCTGACTGGTACGGCCGGGCAGAGCCTGGGCGCGTTCAATGCCGGCGGCCTGCACATCAGGCTCATCGGCGAGGCCAATGATTATGTCGGCAAGGGCATGGCCGGCGGCAGTATCGTGCTGCGGCCACCGGCGGGCATCCAGTACCAAGCTGCCGTGACACCGATCATGGGCAATACCTGCCTGTACGGCGCTACCGGCGGTTATCTATTCGCCGCTGGCACCGCGGGTGAGCGCTTTGCTGTACGCAACTCCGGCGCCACCGCCGTCGTCGAGGGCACCGGCGACCATGCCTGCGAGTACATGACCGGCGGCGTAGTGGTCATTCTGGGTCGCACCGGCATCAACTTCGGCGCCGGCATGACCGGCGGTTTCGCCTACGTGCTGGATACCGACCGCGGCTTTGTCGACCGCTACAACCACGAACTGATCGACATCCACCACATCGAACCGGACAACATGGAAAACCACGTTCATCACCTGCGCGGCATGATTGAAAAACACCAACAGATGACCGGCAGCGAGCACGCCGCAGAAATCCTCGACGACTTCCGCCGCGTCCTGCCCAAGTTCTGGCTGGTAAAACCGAAGGCCGCCGATCTCGAAGGCCTGATCAACGC
>JBGTLI010000132.1:0-21800 GCA_041744195.1 Wenzhouxiangella sp.
GTTGATCCATAAAGACTTTGACCTGTTGCTGAGTGGCCGCCATTCAAAATCCCTTCCCGGGAATGAGCAAGCGGCAAGCTTAGTGGCAACCGGACAAAATAGTTGTCGTCAACCGGCCAAAGTAATTGTCGTCGAATAGGCTCGATCGAGATTCGGATATTCTAAAGTGCGTACCATGATTGATTCCTCCCTAGGGTGTACCATGATGATTTATCAGTCTTATTTCTTATTTTTGCGCGGCGGATCGGTATCCTTACCATAGCAACTGTCATGGTCAGAAATAGTCCGTGCAACACGCTGAGTAACAGCATTGTTGCCTGTGCCGGACGACAATGCGCGTCGCATTATCCTTGAATGGCCGAGCCGTTCAGCTGCAATACTAGTCAGAAGCCCTGAACGGGCACTGATAAAAAGGTGGGAATTATCTGAGAAATAGCTCAAGGAAACCTGAATAAGCCAGGACCTCCGTGGATCCGACACTGCGGGTTACCTACAGCCGGGTGGCCCCGCTGGACGAGCCTTGAAAAGTACACTCTGCTATTTCTTGGTCTCTATTGCGTGAGAGGCTTAAATCCATCGGCATCATCCGACACGAGTTGGTCACGGGCGACTTGGGCGTATCGCCGAAGTTTTCTGACGCTTGCTTCGGTGCTTACAAGATCGAGCACCTCTCGGTAGCGTGAGTTGCCAGAGTTTCCCAGAACTCTCGAAAGCCAGGCCATCGCATCGACCATCATTGCCTCTGTTGCCAAATGCCGGTCGAACAGTATTTGGGCGACCAGATCGAGAATTTCCGGATCAGACTCCTGATTCCGAAATAGCCTTTGGGCCTCCTGCCGGATTGTTGCTGGATTGGAACTTCGCAGCCGAACTGCTAATTCTTCGGGCCCGAGATTTGCTTCGCTCAGGTCAACCTGGGTAACCAGGTTGTCGTGCAGAGTGATATCCCCCAGGTCGTGGTAATGAAGAACCGCAATATCAGCGCTGCGCCGCATGGCCCAGACATTGACGCGACCTTCAGTAAAGGTAACATCATCCGGCTGACCGAGCCTCGCTTCAACTGTGGAGCGCTCCTCACCAGGTGAAACTCTGAGAATTCTCGCCCGGCGTGTCATCTCCCCGCCGTCGTCAGGGGAAAGGGCGGCGCGCTGTGCTTCCAGTTGCGCCGCATCAAGGTTATGTTCTTCGATGATTTCGGAGACGCGAGCACCATTGATATCCTCGATCCATATGGCCGCGTAATCATTCGATGCCACCCCGTTGACGATATACATTTCGTTGTCCAGCAACGTCAACTCCACCTCACCTTTCACGCTCAGATAATTTCTGAACAATGCAAAAATTGGCGCGCTTTGTCGCATCCTTCCAGAAATAGTATAGGTTGCAGTTCGGGCGGGAACATCCCGGGTGAAGCCGACCGCTTCCATCCGATTCGGCCCATGAATTCCTTGAGAAGAATTTGCAAAGGCATTGCCTACCCGGGCTCCGTCCAGAGCCTCCAGATAAAATACGTACGCGTACTCCCTGGACAATACGATCATTGAATCGCTGACTTGAGCCAGTCCACCCTCATAACCATCGGGAACCGATGGCTGGGTGACGCAGCCGGAAAGCAATAGGCACAGCGCGCCTGCAATTGAGCTTGATGTCAGCGTTCTTGAAAGCATGCCGGTAATGATCCTGTTGACTGTGAGTGTGTTGTGCACCTTGAGGCAGCAAACTCTCTGATGCGCAGACTTCGCCTCCTGAACGGGTCAGGGCTGACTGATCGGTTCGGGTCCGGAATTTATAATACATTAAGAGCTGCATGGCGCGTTTTTTCGATCTGGTTAAAACGCCCTCGAGAAACCTCCCCGAACGCGTTCCGGGGCTGTTGACCTTTGTGAATGCCGGGCGCAAACTGAGACCGTAACTTATTCATCCGCTGCGAAACAAGCGGCTCTTAAGGCCATGGTCTGCTTGGTGCATCAGATCCCCGGCGACTTGCTAAGCGGATGGTCACAAAGCACAGCAAAAAGAGGGAACAGCAGGTGAAATCGAATAAGGGCAAGCCAACCGCGGCGGCGACTTCTACGCGCTGGATCGCGCTGGCTGTGGCGGCAAGCTACGGCTTCGTCGGTACACTATGGATCGGTCTTTCCGACCAGTTCGTTGCCCGGCTTGACCTCGATGAACAGCAATTGATACAAGTCCAGCAGTTCAAGGGGTGGGGCTATGTGCTGGCAACTTCGATACTGCTGTACCTGTTACTTCGTTTTACATTAAGACATCTGGACCGATCTCTCAAGGCGCTTAACAAGAGCCGCAACGAACTCCACTCGATTAACCGTCTTTACCGAATGCTGCGCACCGTCAAGAGCAGTCTGCTGCGTGAGGACGACCTGGAGCCTTTGCTTGACGAAGCCTGTCGTGTGGCTGTCGCCGAAGGACAATACCTGATGGCCTGGGTGGTGATGCTGGATCCCGACGGTCGACAACTGCGCGCCATTGCCCACAGTGGCCCCGGCCATGCGTTGATACGCGACCGTGTCGTCGATCGAGCACAATTGCCGGCAGGCTCACCCATCAGCCGGACGCTGGAAACTGGCAAGCCAACCTTTGTCAATGACTGTTGCCGGGATGCTTTCCTCGGAGGCGGCAGGGGAAGTGAGCTTGGCTATGCTTCGATGGCCGCCATTCCCCTGGTTCGCAACGATCGGGTCGTCGGCAGCTTTGCCGTCTATGCCAGCCAGCCAGGTGCTTTTGATCGCGATGAGGCCCGACTCCTTTTAGAGATCGGAGAGTCGCTGAATTTCGCTATTGACAGGTTCGGCAGAACGGCCGACAAAGATCCCAGTGCTGGGAAAGCCAACGGTTTTGCCGCCGGACATGACGAGATCACTGGCCTGCCAACCCGACGCTCCTTCGAACGCCAGGTTGTCAACGCCCTGGCGCGCGCGCATCGACGCCAGGAGCAGGTGGCGCTGCTCGTGCTCGATGTCGATGGCTTCCGTCATGTCAATGATGTGCTGGGCCGAGCCGCCGGCGACCAGGTGCTCAAGACGGTCGCGACCATGCTTTCAGGCAGTCTTCGTCCAGGCGATTGCGTTGGGCGCCTCGGCAGCGATGAATTCGCGGTATTGCTGGTCGACCTGCCCGTCAACCAGGCCATGGGTGCCAGCATCGATTACATCGGCCGCGGGTTTCCGCAGCGCTTCTCGATAGACGATCACGAGATCAACGTCTCGGTCAGCATGGGTGTGAGTTTGTTTCCCATCGACGCCAAAGATGCAGATGAGTTGTTCGCCTGTGCCGAACTGGCGCTGCACAACGCCGCTTCTGACGCTCGCGGACAAATCACTTATTACGACCCGGAACTCAATGAGCGTGCCCGCCGGCAGCGCGAACTGGAACTGGCACTGCATGATATCCAGATCAGCCGCGACCTGCATATTGCCTGGCAGCCGATCGTGAACGTGCGCACAGGCGAACTGTTTGGCGCCGAAGCGCTGTTGCGCTGGTCGCATCCGAAATTGGGCAGTATCCCTCCGGATGTCTTTATCCCGTTGGCTGAAATGTCCGGTCAGATCATCGAGATCGGAAGCTGGGTACTGGAGCAATCCATCCTCCAGGGCGAAGCCTGGGTCGCCCAGGGACTCGCTCTCGACGTCCACGTCAACGTCTCGCTGTTGCAGTTGCAGTCGCCAACGTTCGTCGACGAATTGGCTGAGCAAATAAAAAAACACAAGTCAAGCCCGGATTGGACGCTGGTTGTCGAGATCACGGAAAGCCAGGTCATGGCCGACCCGGAAGCGACCGCCTCAAGCTGTCGCCGGATCAAGGCGCTGGGTTGCAAGATCGATCTGGATGACTTCGGCACCGGCTATTCAGCATTGAGCTACCTCACCCGACTGCCCCTGGATGCACTCAAGCTTGACCGCTCCTTCGTGGTCGGCGCCGGCGAGGACCCGAACATGCTCGCGGTCGTCGAAGAGGTGGTGCATATGGCCAAGCGAATTGGCCTGACGGTGGTGGCCGAAGGCGTGGAAACCCAATCCCACCTGAAACTGCTCGAAGGCTTGGGTTGCGACCACGCCCAGGGTTACCTGTTTGGTCGTCCGGAAAGCGCCGCGCACCTCATGGCGCGCTGGACGAAAAAACCGGTCGAGAACAGTCACCCTCGAAACAGCGCCGGAATTCACTGATTACGGCGCTGCGATCTGTTATTTCCCGAGGCTGAACTGACGCTCGATTTCGATCAGGCGATGCTTCCGCCACAAACCACCGCCGTAGCCGGTCAGGCTGCCATCAGCTCCGATTACCCGGTGACAGGGAATCATCAGCGCGATCTGGTTGGCGCCATTGGCGCGGGCCACAGCCCGGGTTGCCGTCGGTCTGCCGATGGCGCGCGCGATCTCGGCGTAGCTCCGGGTCAGGCCCGGGGGAATGAGCCGGAGTTCGTCCCAGACCGCCCGGCTAAACGGGCTGCCTTGAAGAAAAAGCGGGGTTACAAAGTAACCTCGGCGACCGGCAAAGTACGCCGCCAATTCGTCCTCGGCCTGTTCAATGGGGCCGGTTCGGCCAATGCCTATGCCATTCTTGCTCAATCTTTGGAGTTTCTTCAGCTCCGTCGGCAATGCCTTGCGTCCGACAAACTCGAGCAAGTACAGATGCGATTGACTGGCTACGGCCACCATGTCGCCCAATGGCGTAGGGATCCAGCTGGCACGGAGCAGGCCGTTTTTCTGCAGTTCTCGCGGCGCACAACCCAGCAGACGGGCGAATGCGGACCGAAATGCAGTGGGAGATTCAAAACTGGCCTCGACCTGAGCGTCGAGAATCGTCCCCCCATTCGATAAAACTTCGAAGCCATTGCGCAGCCGCCGTTGCCGCGCCATTTCCAGAAAGGTCATTCCAAACTGCCGCTTGAAGGCGCGCCGCACGGTCGACGGATCGTAACCCAGCCGCTTGAGCGCAGGCTCCGTCCAGCGAAACGCGGGGCGCGCTTCGAGTGCCTGGAGCAAAGCCGAAACTACAGGATCCCCCTGCCCTTGCAAAGGATGACAGCGCAGGCACGGCCGAAAGCCGGCCTCCATGCATTCACCGGCTGTGGCCAGAAAGCTGCAGTTCTCCGGCTTCGGTTTGCGCGCCGGACAAGTCAAGCGACAAAAGACGCCGGTCGTCGAGACACAGACAAAAACCTGACCGTCATAGCGTTCATCGCGATTCAGCAGCGCGTGATAGAGGGATTCATGGTCGGGAAGATCAAACAGCATGGCTACATTCTATGCCGTGGCCGAACCAGGTTGGGTCTGAAATCGGGCGTCTATTTGCGCAGCGGCCTCTGCATTGAAAACAAGAGAATCTCTGATGCGCATGGCTTGAGCTTTGGCTCAGTAAATGATCGTGAAGCTCGTCATGGATATGTCACGGCGTCTTGCTGGCGATCACCATGCTTGTAGAAAGTGCGTTGTTATGAGTCGGAACGTTGTGATAGGTTGAATGAAAGTCTGGCTTGGGAAGAAGCAGGTCAGATCATATTGCACACATTGGGGGAACTTGCTGTGACAAAGCCTGGCACATCGCAAGAGATCGGGGTTGGCATTGCTCACCATTTGGCCAAGCGGACGCTTCTTGCTTCCATAGCGACGTCTCGACGCGGCGCACTCGTCATGGTCGTAGGCGGCCTTGCTGGTTCATGGCTGACGGTGTATTTCGCCGGCGGCGCCGATATTATGGTTCCGCACTGGTATTACATTCCAATTCTGTTTGCTGCCGCACGATTTGGACCCGTTGGCGCGCTGTTGGTCGCACTGCTGGCTGGCATTCTGGCCGGACCGCTTACATACGCCGAGGTTGCAGGCGCAACAACTCAGGATTTATCTCGCTGGATCACTCGTGCCGGATTCTTCATTGGCATTGGTCAACTGATGGCCTGGTTGTTTGCGCCATCGCTTCGTCCGTTTGGCGAGGAGGTTCGCCGACTGAGGGAGGAGCATGAGATTCGAAAGGCGCTCTCTCGGGATGAGTTCTCATTGGTCTACCAGCCTGTACTTTCTTTGCAGAGCGATTGCTTTGTTGGTGTAGAGGCGCTGATTCGCTGGCACCATCCGCAACGGGGAGAGATTTCACCTGCTGCGTTCATACCAATTGCCGAAGAGAGCAAACTGATCCATGAGATAAGCGATTTCGTATTGGATGAAGCCTGCCGTCAGGCTGCGCATTGGTATGATCATTTTGAAAAGGAGAATCGTGAGCCGTGGTTCATGGCGATTAATCTGTCTGGGAGTGACTTGTTGCTTCCGAACCTGGCCACCAAGGTAGAGCAGACACTGGAAAAGCACGGACTGCCGCCGAGGCTCCTTCACATTGAGTTGACCGAAGGTATTTTGGCTCTTGACGAGGCGGTTTTCCAGTTGAGGCAGCTCAAGAGAATTGGGGTACACCTTTCGGTCGATGACTTCGGAACGGGTTACTCAAGCCTTTCCTACCTGGATCGCTTTCCAGTCGATACACTGAAAATTGATCGCAGCCTGGTGAAGAATCTCGGGCCAGAGCCTGCCAGCCAGGCACTGGCCAAAGGCATGGTGAGACTGGCCGATTCACTTAGCCTGATCACCATTGCTGAGGGCCTGGAAACAGAAGAGCAACTCAGTATCAGCCGCGAACTGGGATTCAACTTCGTTCAGGGCTACTTGTTTTCCCGCCCAGTGCCGGCCGAAGAAATAGTAAAAATTTTTAACAGGCCCGCTGCGGATTGGCACTACAACCGTAAATCGTTGACGAGGGGCAACCTGACGGCCGACTTGAAAGCACCTGCCCGCGCGATGGGCCAAGAGGCTAAAAAATAGGGCTCTTTCGCTCGACGAATACTACAGTTGGCATTGATCTTCAGTGCCCGTGAATCAATGAATAATGGCGAAAGGATCGAAAGCCATCCCTGCGTATTCTGGCCCCTCGTGAACACCCAATGCGGCTCAGTGTGAACACCCATTCCGGTTCAACCTGAACACTGATTCGCGTTTCGGCATGCACCGACTATTCGGGCGAAGATTCGGCAGCACTGGTCGACCAATATCATAAAACCTCGGGGTTGCAACCCCTACCTACCATCCCGGCCAACGACACCGCCATGGAGACGAAATTGGCGACTCAGGGGGACTGGGAGCTGGGCCTCATGTGACGTAGAATGTCGAGACCAGGTTCTCTGAATTCGGCCGCGACGGGTGCGAATTTGGATACCAATTTTTACGCTGCAAGGGGGGCGCGAGTTCAACTCAATGACACCATTGTTCTTTGACAAGTGGTGAGCAGGCCGATAACGAGTCGAAAAGACTATAAAAATGAAAGGCCAAATGACATGAGCCAGCCTATTCGGGATTTAACCGGCCTTCTGGATCAATGGAAGGACGGTGATCGCAGTGTCGAGAATCAGTTGGTGGCTGAAGTCTATCCAATCATGTGTGCCCAGGCTCAGGCCCATATCAGTCGACTAGGCCAACAGGACCTGACCTGGTGCGCAACCGAGTTGGCGCATGAGGCTTTCGAACGTCTCAGTTTGCAGCGGCGCGTTGAGTGGCGTAATCGAGAGCATTTTTTTGCGATCTCGGCAACCGTTATCCGGCGGGTGTTGGTTGACTATTTGCGTCAGCGATCAGCCGAGAAGCGCGGAAGCGAGTTCAGTCATGTGCCGCTGGAGGATCTGATGACCTGTCAGCTTCCTGAAACCGATGACGTTGTCAACCTGTTTGCGCTGGACCAACTGCTCAATGAGCTGGGGCGATCCGACATGGAGCTTCTGCGTATTGTGGAGTTGCGTGTGTTTTCGGGATTGAACGTGGATGAAATTGCCCAGGTCTGCGGAATCTCGACGGCAACCGTTGGTCGGCGCTGGCGCGTGGCGCGCGCGTGGCTGTCCCAGCAGATCAATCCCGCCCCAGATGACAATGTCTGAAGCGGATCTGAAGAAACTGTTTGCCCTGTTGGATGAGTGTCTGGAGTTCGACCCTGCCGAGCGCCGTGACCATGCGCGCAAATTGTGTCCGGATCAACCCGCTCTGCTGACGCGACTGCTTGGTCTCATTGACCGTGACGAGCGCCTTGATCGGGACCAGCACGTTTCGGAAGCCGGGCTGGGGACCCTGACGAGGGTCGCCCTGTCAGAACGTTTTTTCAAGGGCCAGGTCGTTGGCTCATTTCGCATCGAAGAGTGTATTGGCACCGGCGGCATGGGGGCTGTCTATCGGGTTACGCGGATTGATGGTCAGGTGGAACAGCAGGCTGCACTCAAGCTGCTCAACCCGGGTCAGATCAAGCAGTCTCTGCTCAGTCGGTTTTCAAACGAGCGGCGCGTTCTCGCATCGATGGAGCATCCGGGCATTTGTCGTTTTCTGGATGCCGGCGAGTTCAATGATGGTCAACCCTACGTCTTGATGGAATTAATTGATGGCCAGCCATTCTTTGAATACTGTGACCTTCAACGTCTGAATGTGCGTCAGCGTGTGGAGCTCTTTCTCAAGGTGACGGCGGCCGTTGCCCATGCGCACCGCCGCTTGATTGTGCATCGGGATATCAAGTCAGGCAATATTCTGGTTAACCAGGAAGGCCAGCCCAAGCTGCTGGATTTCGGCATTGCCAAGAACCTGGCTCTGAATGCGAGCTGGGAGCAAACCCTCACCGTCGAGCAATTTTTGACGCCGCGTAGCGCCGCGCCCGAGCAATTGCTTGGCAGACCGATTGGTGTGGCCTGTGATATCTACGCCTTGGGCCAACTGCTGTATCAGATACTTTCCGGACGGCCGCTGTTCGACTTCTCGGGCCTGCGACCTGGGGAAATAGAAAAGCTGATCGTCGCGCAACCACCAAGGCCAATGGCGCAGCGTTGCCTGGCCATTGACCAGGCCGGCTTGAGAAACCGTGGCTGCCGCACCCACCGGGAGTTGCAAGCCTGGATGCGAGGTGACCTGGAAAGCATCGTCTCCAACTGCTTGCGAAAGGATCCAGAACATCGCTATCCCAGCGTTGAGCAGCTCGACGCGGACCTGATGCGCTGGTTGGCCAACCGGCCCATCAAGTTGCGCTTGAACGAACGGGGTTACCGACTGCGCAAGTTTGTCGCGCGCAATCAGCTGGTGGTGACATTGGCGATGATTCTGACTGTCACGCTGCTGGGATCAAGTCTTGGGCTGGCGTGGCAATCAGTTAACATGGCCAAGGAACGTAATCGAGCGTTACTCGAACGCGACCGCGCACAACACGCTGTCAGCATCCTCCAACAGGCATTTGAGTCAGCCGATCCGGCCGGCGTTCTCGGCGCCGATGTTCGTGCCAGGGATATTCTTCGATCGGCGAGAATGCCGGTGCTGGCCTTGCGCGAATCCCAGCCCGATCTTTTTGTTTCGCTGGCTGCCGTTTTGGCTCAGGTCGAGTTCTCACTGCTTCAAACAGAATCGGCAGCGCAGTTGGCGGGTGCCGCGTTGGATGTTGCCCACCTCACTGACGTTGGGCGCAGTCAAATCCGGGAGCTACTGATGATCAAAGCTCGCGCTCTAACCAACAGCCGGCATCGGCCGGAGGCGGCAGCAACACTGGAACAGGTCGCCTCAATGGATGAATTTCCCCAAGCCGACCTGTTGCATGCCCAGGGACGCTGGCATCTGCTTGGCAACGAGCGAGCACTGGCGCTGGAGTTGTTCGAACAGGCCGAGGCGCTTCATGCCCACGCCAATGCACCGATCGAGGTGCGGCTGAAGCACAGCCTGGATTTGGCTACCGCACTCAGTCAGTCCGGATATCATGATAGAAGTCTTCGGATTCAGGATGACCTGCTGGAAGCGCTCGAAGCCAGCTTCGGGACGGAGCATGCGCTGACCAACCAAAGCCGGCTTGCCAGAATCGAGACCTTGATTCGTGCAGAGCATCTGGTTCAGGCCGCTGAGGAAGCCGGCATTGTGCAGCGGCAAATCCATCGTCTCTACGGACCAAGAAGCGCGTGGGCCGGGCGTCTGCACGGCACATTTGGCATGTTGCATCTAAGCCGGAGTGATCCAGCATCGGCATCGGAGCATTATCGCCAGGCGCTGGATATCTGGCGGGAACACCTCAGCTTCGATCACCCGGACATTCTTCGAGTCAGCATCAACCTGGCTTTTGCCTTGCAGCATTCCGAAGGCGGCCTGGACGAAGCCGAGGCCGTTTACATAAAGTCATTGGATCTGCTGGTCAGTCGCAGTGGTGTCAACAATCATACCGCCTTGCTCGTACGTGGCCTGTTGTCGCAATTGCTAACCAGCCAGGAAAAGCACCGGGCCGCCATCGAGCAGTTGATTGGCGCCGAAGAACTCGATGTTCAGATCGCAGTCAGGGTTTCGCCCTGGCGCCAGGGGTTCATTCAGGCTTTGGACAGTCAGGATTGTGCGTTAATCGGGCTGCCTGACCGCCTTCAACATCGGTGTGAACAAGTGACGGAAACTCTGGCCGGCCTACCCTGATTTTGACCTGCATGATCAATTTTTGGACCTGATTCCGAGTTAAGTTCAGTAGAAGTGTGCCTTGAGACCCCGGCATATAAGAATAAACAGCAAGCCACCCGAAACTTGGAGAAAACGATGTATAAGCAAGTAGCTCGATTGATGTTTAGCCTGATATTGACAGGCTGGGTGATTAGCGCCAATGCAGGAGGGCTGACCCCTCCGTGCGAACTTCCTTTTATCCAGTCGACTTGTGAGTCAACCAGAGAGGCCATCAAATACCCGGGGGACAAAGGGCCGGAGGAATACTGTCCACAATCGCCTGGCTATTACTGTCTACTGAAAAGCCTTGCGGTACCGCCAGCGCCTGCCTGGATTCACTGCCAGTCGCTGAGCGCCTACCAGGTCAGTTGCAGTGTCTGGCCCAGAGGAGACATGACCTACAACTGGGCGACCTCCGGCGGACTTCAGGTGTCCGGTGACTCTTGGGGTGGAGATACCAGAACAGTCAACTGCAACGACGCCTTTGGTTCTGGCATCGTTTCGGTTCAGATTTTTACCACGCAGGGCATGTCAGAAACTGTCTTTAGCGGCGTCCAGTGTGGCTCGATAGAGTATTGACCAGCTCCATGTAAGCTGGTTGGTGAGTAGGGCCAGCCCCGGGGAGGATCGACCTCTCCCCGGGGCTGTTTTTTTTGGGACTGAATAAATCAGCTTCGATCAGAAGTGGCTGAACGACACCGCGCAGGTCGATTGATCGATCCGCCTATTGCTTTACGAGTTGAGTGATGGAGCCGGCAGAAGTCCGGCATTTTTCCCGCATCACTGATACTCACAATGCCAAAGCGGTACCAGTCATCTTCCAGTTCCCGAAATGCAGGCAACCCGTGCTTAAGGTGTTGGGCCGCATGAGTCTGTTTCGCCGCGAAGTGCATGATCACAAGGCGGGTCAGTGGCTCGGGACCGTTAATCTGGTAACCAGTCGCGTGGGCTGGGTGCTTGCCGCGATGCTGTTTGCGTTTGTACTGGTTCTGCTGCTGTTTCTTTCCTTTGGCAGTTACACCCGATCAGAATCCGTAACCGGCCAGCTTGTGCCAAGTGGTGGGCTGATTCGGATTTCATCGTCACACGCCGGCACAGTGACGGCGGTGGAAATCAACGAGGGCGGCGAGGTGGAAGCTGGCCAGGTTCTCCTCCAGCTTTCTGTCGAGCGTGACAGTTCGCTGGGTGGGCAGGTCGGTGAGGCGGTGGCCATCGAGCTGATGGAACAAAAGCGCCGCATCGAGGCCGAGTTGGCCGCGCTGGAAGCTCGCCAGGCGCGTGACCTACAGCGCCTGGATAACCGACTGGCCTCACTGGCCCGTCAGAAACAATTGGCCATGGAGCAGGTCGCCACCCGTCAACGTCAGCATCTCAGTGCGCGCGGGCTGGTTGATCGGGTCGAGCCCATTCGTTCCAGTGGGCAGTTGACCGCCATGCAGATTCACCAGTTTGAAGTCGCCGTGCTTGAAGCCGAAGCTCAGCTTGAAATGGCCCGTCTGCAACTTGAGAACATCGGGCTGGAGATCTCCGAGGCGCAGGCCGAGCGACTGGAGCTTCCTGCCCGGATTGTCGAACTGCGCAACGATCTGGCCCACAGGCTATCTGAAGTGACAGCGGCGGTGGCGCGCAATGCGGGCGAGCGTTCTGTTGTCATCCGGGCACCCAGCGATGGCATCGTATCCGGATTGACGATCCGAACAGGGCAGTCCGTGGCCAGTGGTCGTCATTTGCTGTCGATCGAGCCGCTGGGCGTGGAATACATCGCCGAGTTGTGGGTGCCGGCACGAGCCATTGGCCGGATTGAACCCGGCGGTCGTGTGGCCATGCGTTATGACGCCTTTCCCTATCGCCAGTTCGGCCAGCAATTTGGACGCATTCGCGAAATCGGTGGGCGGGCGCTTTATCCCGAGGAGGTCAGGGACCTGGCTGGCCTGGCCATCGGCGAACCGGTCTATCGGGTCATCGCTGATCTGGATTACCAGCATGTCCTTGATGGACCGCAACGACGCCTGCTGCGCAGCAACATGACCTTGCAAGCTGCCTTGCGCCTGGACCGACGACGGCTGAGCGAGCTATTGGGGTTGACGCTGGCGGCTGACAATCGGGACGACCGGACAGTCCCGGCAAACAGGAGTGACGGCTGATGTCGTTTCTGCCGGGTTCCCGTCACCTGCCGCTGATCCAGCAAACCGAGCTGGCTGAATGTGCGCTGGCCTGTCTGGCCATGGTGGGCCGATACCATGGGCACGACATTGACCTTGCCGGATTGCGTCGACGCTACAGTCTGTCGATTCAGGGTGCTTCGCTCTCCCGCCTGATAGCTGATGCGGAACTGTTGGGGTTTTCAACCCGACCACTTCGCATCGATCTGGACGCCCTGACCTACCTGAAGTTGCCGTGCATTCTCCACTGGAACCTGAATCACTTCGTGGTCCTGAAGTCGGTTTCATCAAAAGGGATCGTCATCCTCGATCCGGCACGGGGCGAGCGAAAGCTTTCCCATAAAGAGGCGAGCCAGCATTTCACCGGCGTGGCCCTGGAGATCGAGCCTGGCGTCGATTTCACGCCAATCAAGGCGCGCCGAAAGCTTTCGCTCCGAGCGCTTTTCGGGCAGGTCCGCGGCATCGCCCGGGCCATGGGTCTGGTCCTGATCCTGGCTCTGGTACTGGAAGCCTTCACTCTGATTCTTCCCTTGCTGATGAAGCTGGTAATCGATCATGTGCTGGTGACGGCGGAGATCGACTTCCTTCACCTGCTCGGTATCGGCTTTGTATGCATTGTTGCGTTCCAGGCCATGACGGTTGCGGTAAGAGGTTGGGTGGTCTCTGCATTGAGCGCCTCCATGAGCGCCCAATGGGTCAGCAATCTGTTCGCCCACTTGATGCGGCTGCCGCTGACGTATTTCGAAAAGCGCCATATCGGGGGCATCATCTCGCGGTTCGGCTCACTGTCCAGCATTCAGCAGACCGTCACGGGCGGCTTCATCGAGACGCTGCTCAACGGGCTTACGGCAGTCCTTGTGCTCGCGTTGCTGCTTGTCTACAACCCGATGCTGACCTTGCTGGTGGTGGCCGCGGTGGGAATCTATTCCATTTCCCGCTGGCTTGCCTATGGGCGGATCCGGCGGCTCAACGAAGAGCAGTTGATTCTTGGCGCAAGTCAGCAGTCCCGGATGATCGAATCGGTGCGCGCCATGCAGGCCATCAAGCTCGCCAACAAACAGGGGGAGCGCCGCGGGCAGGTTGCCAACGTCACCGTGGAGATGGCCAATCGGCAGGCACGCATCGAGCGTCTGTCCAGCAACTTCCGTGCTTTCAACATGCTGGTGTTCGGGGTGCTTCGAGTCGGCTTGATCTGGATCGGAGCGCGGCTGGTCATGCAAGGCCAATGGACTGTCGGCATGCTGGTGGTGTTTCTGGCCTATGCCGAAATGTTCTCGACTCGGGCCGGCCTTCTGGTCGACTCGATTGTGGAGTTCAAGTTGCTTGGCGTCCATGCCGAGCGAATCTCCGATATTGCACTGGAACCCCCGGAATCTCATCTGGACACGGGTTTCAGCGGTTCGCTCGACGACCTGTCGATATCTGTTCGTGGCCTGGGTTTTCGTTATTCGGCTGGCGATAGCTGGATCCTGCGCGATTGCTCATTCACGATTGGGGCCGGTGAAAGTATCGCGATCGTTGGTCCATCAGGTTGCGGCAAGTCAACGCTTGCCAAGCTTCTTCTTGGCCTGCTTGAACCCAATGAAGGTGAAATTCTGATCGGCGGTGTCGATATTCGCCGTTTCGGCCTGGGAGCCTACCGCGAACTGTTTGCCAGCGTGATGCAGAACGATCAGCTTCTGTCCGGCTCGATCGCCAACAACATCGCCTTCTTTGATTCGGCCAGCACCCTTGAAAACATCGAACAGGCGGCACGCGCTGCCGGCATCCATGACGAGGTCATGGCAATGCCAATGGGTTATGAAACGTTGGTTGGCGACATGGGATCGTCGCTTTCCGGCGGCCAGATGCAACGGGTCCTGCTGGCGCGAGCATTGTATCGGAAGCCCTCCATCCTGCTTCTGGACGAGGCTACCAGCCACCTGGATCTGGAGCGCGAACGGTTCATCAGTGACCGAATTCGATTGATGGGCATCACGCGAATCAACATCGCCCATCGCCCGCAAACCATCGCCAGCGCCGATCGGATCATTGCGCTCGAGAACGGGCGGATCCGTGAGGTCTCCGGTGGTGAGCTGACCGCATCAATGCCGTCGGTCAACGTGAAATGAACCAGATGGAAAAGATTTCGAATTGGGCGGAACTGTCTGCCCATGGCCCTGGCCCGACGGGTCTTCAAGTCGGGTTATCTATCCCCTTTCCAAGGAGAAAGTTATGAAATCAGATACAAAATTGGCACTGTCCAAAGAAACCCTCCGCACCCTCAACACCCGCCCGATGACACCGGAGGAAGTTGAGCTGGTTGGTGGTGGTCAGGATGACGGCACCTTCTCGTATTGCGCTGGCAGCACCGGTTGCAGCACGTTCAAGGCTTGCCCGGAGCGCTAACAGCCGATTTGGCTGATTGTTCTGCCCCGGGCAACCGGGGCAGACTTTTGTTGTTATGGAATGCTTGCCATGAACACATTCTCAACAGATCAGGTCGGCTCTGGTCGGGATTCGTCCTTTAATGTCAATGGCCAGTTGGACGGCCTGCTTGATCAGTGCGCCTCCGTCGCGATGGCTCGGGCTTCGGATCCACCTGATGATGGCAACGCCGTCGGCCTGGCCGATCTGGCTCAATTTCTATCTTGCTGGGGTCGGCAGCGCGGCGATCAACAAGCCCTGGCCGCAGCCGATGTGCTGGCCAACAAGGCCGTCGCCCTGCTTGGTGAACAGGCATTGCCGCCGCACTGGATTGGCGGCTTCTGTGGCATCACCTGGAGCCTGCGGGATTCAGTGCTACCGGCAGCTCGTGAGATTCAGTTCAGCGATGCGGTTGATGAGGTGATCGAGGCAATGCTGAATGAGGCTCGCTGGTATGGACAATTCGATCTGATTTGCGGGCTGAACGGATACGGTGTCTACGGACTGGAGCATCCGGATCCGGACCGTGGCGCCCGAATGGCCGACGCCGTGGTCCGGCATCTTTCGCAGTTGGCCAGCACTGGAGCGGAAGGATATACCTGGCGCACCCCGCCGAACCTGCTGCCCCTGAAGCAGCGTGAACGCCTTCCCGATGGATGCCACAACCTGGGATTGGCCCATGGCGTTCCGGGAGTGCTGGCCTTTCTGGCCCGAAGTGTTGAGCGAGGCACAGGCGGCAACCGTGCGGTTGAACTTCTGCAAGGCGGTATCCAGTGGCTTGTCGCCCAGCGCGAACAGGACCCTGCTCGTAGCGGATACCATTTTCGAAATGTCGTCGAAGAGCAAAGTGAGTCACGCCCCCTGGCATGGTGCTACGGTGATCTGGGTGTCAGCCTGGCCCTGTTTCGGGTCGGCCAGACACTGAGTTCGGACTCACTGCGTCAATTGGCGATTACGGTTGCCCGCGACTCGACGCAGCGTGACTTCAATTCAGCCAGCGTGGTTGATGCCGGCTTGTGTCACGGCGCCGCCGGTGCCGCACTGGTCTTCCACCGCTTCTGGCAGGTCAGCAACGACGAGGTTTTCCGCCATGCACGCGATGGCTGGATGAATCGCATCCTGTCGCTGGTTGACCCGCAGTTTGAGCAATCGGCGGGCGTATTCATTTGCCAGGACAATGGATCGGACGTTTCAAGAACGCGTTCGCTCAACCGGCTGACCGGGCTTGCCGGTGTCGGCCTGACCCTGATGACCTGCCTCGATGAACTGAACTCTCGCTGGGATGCCCCCCTGATGACCGATATCCACCGGTCGAACCGGGTGTGCCGATGAAAGCCAGCGGGCGATTCACCAATACTGAACCCTTGCCGGTGCCCGGCGTGGCAAGAGAACGACTGTATCGACCGGAACCCTATTTCGTCCTGCGTACCCCTGCCTTTCCTGTTCATCGCCTGCAGTGGCTTCTCGACAGTTGCTGGAATGAAGAGAGCCTGGTGCAGCGGCTACAACACGAGTGGGAAGATCCATGGGTCTCTGACGCCATCTACCTGGCCTCGCCGTCGTTGCATCGCCGGCTTAATGACTGGTCGTGGCGAATCACCAGTCAGAAAGATCGCAAGCTGCTTCGCGCCTTCTACAACTACTTCAGCCGAATGTGTACCCGGCCCACGCCATTTGGATTATTCTCGGCAAGCAGCACCGGCGAGGTTCGCGATCACAGCAATCTCGAGTTGACCGGGGCAAACGAGGTATTGCATCGCCACACCCA
This sequence comes from Wenzhouxiangella sp., assembly GCA_041744195.1. Lineage (GTDB taxonomy): Bacteria > Pseudomonadota > Gammaproteobacteria > Xanthomonadales > Wenzhouxiangellaceae > Wenzhouxiangella. The sequence continues at coordinate 16,827 of JBGTLI010000132.1, forward strand.
GATCGATGTTACGGCTCTGAGCGCCATAGCCTGCCATCTGGCAGCAGACCCTGCGTTGCGCAGAAAACTCAATTTGCGCCTTAACGACTGCGGTTATGCCAATGGATCCCGCTGGCATTACGTGGAGTGGTCGCAAGCGATGGGAGCCAGGACCTACGCGCTCAGTAGCGTGGAGCTGAGCGAGCCACTGCAACAGATACTCACCCTGGTCGGCGGCTCAGGCTGTTCGTTTGTCGAGCTGGTGGACCGGTTCTGCGACATGCAGCCCGAATTCAGTCGCGATGCGGTCGAAGCGTTTGTTTCAACACTGATTGACAATGACATCCTCTTGTTGTCGCTGGAGCCACGGTTGACGGGTGAGTGTCGGCTTCCGGCCATGCTGGCCCAGTTGCAGGCCACCGACCCCGAACTGGAAGCGGTCGGCATTCTGGAACGAACGCAGCAGTCATTGTGCTCGCTGGATGGCCGCGGACCGGGTGCCCCATTGAGCGACTACGCGCAGATCGAGCAGGAAGTTCGCTCCCTGGGCGCCCCGGTGGATCGGCAGCGGCTGTTTCAGGTCGACTTGCATCGAAATAACGATCAGTTGTGCATCTCGTCCGAACTGGCCACCGAGATTGCTCAGGCCGCCGAGTTGCGCTTGCGACTGTTGGCGCGACGCAATGGCGACCTGGATGAATTCTGTCAGAAGTTCCAGCAGCGTTACGAGGGGCGGCGTGTGCCGTTGCTCGAAGTGCTAGATGAGGAAACCGGAATTGGTGAAGGCCGGTCGACCGATGTGACCAGTGAGTTGCTCGACGGTGTTGGGCTCGGAGGCGGTCCGGCCCGACCGCGCAGTGAGATCGAGGCACAGTTGATGGCTGCAAGCCTTAAAACAGACGGAAGCTATTGTCGCGAGATCAACCTGGACCCGGAGCTGATTCCAGACCTGGACCCGGCGCGGTCTGATCTGCTGCCGGACGTCATGGCCGCGGTGGCCACCCTGGTCGGTGACTCTGTTGATGCGGTTGAACAGGGCGAGGGGATGATCTGGCTGCAGGGATCGATGGGATCGGTGGCGGCGCACATGACTGGTCGGTTCTGTCAGGGCGACCCGAAACTCTCGGCCCATGTCAAAGCGGGCCTGGCGCGCGAAGCGCAACTTGATCCTGATGCGGTGTTTGCTGAAGTCGTCCACCTGCCACAGGAAAAATACGGCAATCTGGTCTCGCGGCCGCTGCTGAGATCCTATGAAATTCCGCTGCTCGGTCGTTCCGGTGCGCCAATCGAACGGCAAATATCCTTGAGTGAACTCGAAATCGAGGTTCGCGGCACCGAAGTCATGTTGTGGTCGAATCGCCTGCAAAAGCGGGTCATACCGCGCATGAGCGCGGCCCACAACTACGAAGGCAACACGCTCGGAATCTATCGATTTCTGTGTCGTCTGCAGCAGCACAATCGTGTCGCAGGCAACACTGATGTCGCCTCGCTTCTGATCGGCCTTGAGCGGGTGCCGAGAATCCGCTGCGGCCGGGTGATCCTGTTTCCGGCACGCTGGCACCTTGGCCGTGATCGGGCCAAACCGCTGATCGAGGCGAATGTGGACCGTCGGCTTGGCGCGCTTGAGAACTTACGCGAATCACTTGGCCTGCCGCGATGGGTTGGCATCGCCGACGGCGACAATGTACTGGCCCTGGATCTGCACAGCCCGATGGCCGCAGACATCCTGGTTGCCGAATTCAACAAGACCGAGCGCCTGCACCTGGTGGAGTTGTATCTAGGAGACGATCAACTCTGTGTCGGGCGCGCAACGAACCGCTTTGTTCATGAACTCGTGCTGCCATTGATCCGCAACCGTCCCCCTCCGCAGACAACGTCAGAAAAGTCGCTGGCCAGACAGGAAAACAGCAACCGGTTCCTTTCACCTTCCGGCAGGGACTGGACCGACGAGGCCGAGTCCAAACGCCATCGACTGCCCGGCTCGGAGTGGCTGAGCTATCGTCTGTTCGGCGGCCCCGCCATGCTCGACCGGATCCTGGCCGAGCGGATCGGCGCACAGGCCGATCAATGGCGCGAACAGGGTTGGATCCAGCATTGGTTCTTCATTCGCTACCATGACCCCTCACCGCACCTGCGTATCCGGTTTCAGGGCCGGCCGGAGCTGCTGCTGAGCAAGGTCATGCCCGCCATGCATCAAATGGTTGCGGGCCTGGTTCAGGAACGGCTCATCCACAATATCGAGATCGCGACCTATCACCGGGAGCTGGAGCGCTACGGCGGGCCCGAGGCCATTGCCCTTTGTGAGCAGTGGTTCGCCCAGGAAAGCCAGCGCATCTGCGCCCTGCTGAAGCACACGCGCCACGGCAACCCCCGTTGGCGATGGCAACTGGCCATGGCGGGCCTGGTGGGAGATCTCACCGATTTCGGCCTGGCGCCCGATGATCTGCTGGCCTTGTTTGAAGCAGTGGCAGCCGGGTTCCGTCGCGAATTCCAAATGGAAAAAGGCCGCCTGGCAAGCCTCGGCAGCAAGTATCGCGCCCTCACCGCCGAAGTCTGCGCTGCCTGCCGCGGCGAACTGCCCGCTGATCTTCCCGACCCCGAGCAAATCAGAGCCATTCTCGATGACGGCACTCAGACACGCCGCCAGATAGGCGATCAACTGCGCCAGCTCTCGACCCATAACGCGCTCCACGGCACGGTCGAAAGCCTGCTGCCCAGCTTTGTTCACATGACCTGCAACCGCTGGTTTGTCGACCGCCCCAGAGCAAACGAAATGGTGCTCTACGACCTGATCCGCCGCGGCCTGACCGCCCTGCGCGCCCAACACCTTGGCCCCTGGGCAAGCAAAAAAGAGACAGAGCAAAAGCTGAAAGCAAAAGCGGACTAACCGCGAAGACGCGAGGGAAGGAAAAGAAAAAAGGCTGAAAGCTGTTTTAACGCAGAAACACACAGAAGGATTGTCTATTTCCTCCTTACCCTCTGTGACTCTCAAGGAACAGAAAATCAGGTTCACCACAGAGTGTACGAGCCTGGTTTAAGGCCCGCTGTCGCGAAAGGAACAAGACAATCTCACCACAGAGGCACGGAGGTCACTGAGAAAAGAAAGAAAAAAGTTTTTATAGCTTTTTCCTCTGTTTTCTCTGTGCCTCCGTGGTAATTCTGTTTTTTTGTTCCATGAGAGGCACAGAGCACACAGAGAAATAAAATAAAACAAGCAATACTTGAAAACAATAATTTATCCTGCTTCTCTCTGTGACCTCTGTGACCTCCGTGACTCTGTGGTGAGCCTTTCCTGTTCCTTTCGCGACAGCGAGCCTGGAATCGGCTCGGACACTCTGTGATAAAAGCTCTAGATCGCGATTTTGTAGGGCGGCCGGGCGAGGGTCTGGACGTGTTCGAGCATCAGGGTTTCGCGCTGGATTGACAGGCCCATCGTTGCTTCCTGGCGTTGAAAGAGATTTTAAAGCTTTCTCTCGCCAAAACACGCCCTTCATGGCACTGCGGCCGCGCTTCATGCGCTCAAACGCAAACCGCCCGCCCTTCGTTGCCTGGGCTAAGACGGTAAGAAAAAGCGAGAACAGTTAATGGCTGCCGCTCCTTTCGGCACGAATTGCGCATCGCTCCAAGATTGGCTATGATCGACAATAGAATTCGCCTCACATGAGACTTTTGGGGGACCTTTCGATTTGTACCTTCGCAACATCCCCGGGAATTCTGGCTGAATTGCTGAAAACGTGGCTGATCTGTCAAGAGTACCTGGCTATGCAAAACAGCTGCTGGGCTCATGTCTGAACATTGACAATCACCGAAATAATGAGACCTCCTCAACAAGGGTAAGAATATGAAAGATTGGGATGCTGAGATCACCGAAGTAGTCGAAAGACTATCTGTGCCGTTTGATTCCCATATGGTGATTCGGGAACTGTCCCACCGGAACCAACGTCGATACGTTGATGCTCTAGCTGCGCTTGATACTGACACACCGTTTAATGAACTTCATTCGGCTTTAGGTCGAAGAATAAAAGCAGTTTGTGAAAGTGTCGGCTTTACGGGGAAAGATAGCCGGAGTCCCGATATGTTTGAGCGACAAAGCAGTTGCCAGGAATGGTTTCGGTAGATTCTGAGTCGATGCGTACAATTCATATGCAAACCGAAGGAAACGAATCGTTCAACACAGGCGCTGGTTCCCCCAGCGCCGACTTGCACCGTCATTAGCCGATATGGATGAATACGAAAAACTCCGTCGCCAGCTCCTAGGGCTAGATACCTTTCCCGCGTACGTGAGGGCGGCGGATATTGTAAAGAATGCAGTCGACGCCATATCCAATGTAAACCCTGGCACCGAGGCCTGGAGAGAGATAGAAGCGGATCGAATTGAGCATCTTCACGATCTAGCGCTCGGCACAACTGTCACTGACATATCGAGATATGCGCAAGAACTGACTAATGTAGATGCGGCAACTTTAGCGAAGTCATATCGCCTAATGACAGGTTCTGAACTTCTGGAAGATCACGGTTTGTCATCTGCGTATTCCGGTGAACGTGAACACCTATTCCGGCCGAACGTGAACACCTGTTTTCGCAACGCATCACTAAGGGTTCTTTTTAGCTCAAGTGTTCACGTTGGGTCAAATCGGCTTGCTTCTTCCGCATCGATTCGCCTTTGAGTTGTAGCCGGTGCGGAACGTGTCAACACTTTTCCAACACTTCGCGACTTTTTTCTATGTAACAACCTCGGGCAAAGCAGTATCGACCGGGGTTGGGACGACTTGGAACGCGTCAGGGCGACTCAGTAGCTCATCAGCCCGTGTGCCGTCTTTGGGGTTAATCCCAACCGCATCTGGCGGTCGCCGGACTATTCGACGACAATTACTTTGGCCGGTTGACGACAACTATTTTGTCCGGTTGCCACTAAGCTTGCCGCTTGCTCATTCCCGGGAAGGGATTTTGAATGGCGGCCACTCAGCAACAGGTCAAAGTCTTTATGGATCAACG
>JBGTLI010000133.1:0-3882 GCA_041744195.1 Wenzhouxiangella sp.
GGCTGGCCTGCTTTTTTCAGGCTCGCCTGGACGTCGCGACGGGTCAGGTCCACGCCTACGGCATAGCCGAAAACCTTGTCCGGCCAATCCGGTGCGGGCACATCACGGCCACCGTCGGCCAGAAAAACCACCAGTTCGACCTCGTGATGCAGATCCTTGGTTCGTGCCGGCCAGGCCAGGCGCGGAAAATTGACGACCGCCTGGGCCGGCTTGCTGAAGAAAATCGGATCGCTGTCCGGGTTGGCGCCCATTTCGCGCGCGTGTTCGGCATAATTACGCCCTACGCACCAGACATGGCGTACCGGATAGGCCCCGCCACCGGCTATGCCGACCGTCGGCGGTTGCCATTGCGGTAACCGGTCGCTCATCCCACGCTGCGGATACCAATCGCGTGGCGCAGGCGATCCATGAAGGGACGACTCAATTCACGGGCGCGTTCGGCCCCACGTTTGAGTTCACGCTCGACTTTGGCCGGATCGTGGATCAATGCCTCGTAGCGCTCACGCGGCGATTCGAGTTCGCCGTTGACCAGTTCGAACAGGGCCTGCTTCACCTCGCCCCAGGCGATGCCGTCGGCAAAGGCTGCGCGCATATCGGCCCGCTGCTTCGCACTGGCAAAAGCGGCGTAAACCGAATAGACCGCCGCCTCGTCCGGATCCTTCGGCTCGCCGGGCTCCTGGGAATTGGTCTTGATCTTCATGATCGCCTTGCGCAACTGCTTCTCAGGCAGCCATAAGGGAATGGTGTTGTCGTAGCTCTTGGACATCTTGCGTCCATCTGTCCCTGGCAGCGTGGCGACGTGTTCGTCCGTCTCGGCCTCAGGAAGGACGAAGTGCTCGCCGTAGCGATGATTGAACCGCTGGGCGATGTCGCGTGCCATTTCGAGATGCTGGATCTGGTCCTTGCCGACCGGCACGCGGTGGGCATTGAACATCAGGATATCGGCCGCCATCAGCACAGGATAGGAAAACAGGCCCATGGTGATGGCGTGGTCCGGATCCTCGCCGGCTTCGCGATTTTCGTCGACGCAAGCCTTGTAGGCATGGGCCCGATTCATCAGCCCCTTGGCGGTCACACAGGTCAGCAGCCAGGTCAGCTCAGGAATTTCCGGGATGTCGGACTGGCGATAGAACACCGAACGGCTGGTGTCCAGCCCCAGCGCAAGCCAGGTGGCCGCGATCTCCAGGGTCGAGCGCTGGACCCTTTCCGGCTCCTCGCACTTGACCAGGGCATGGTAGTCGGCCAGAAAGTAGAACGTATCGAGCTTTGTGTCGCGACTGGCGGCAATGGCCGGCTTGATCGCCCCGACGTAATTGCCGAGATGCGGAGTACCGCTCGTCGTGATGCCCGTCAGAATGCGTTTCTTGCCCGTCATGTCCAGATTCCAGTCCAAGTTGATAGTTGTTTAGCCCATTGTACCGTTGACCGCAACGCCGTCGTCCGGGTTTTAGGTTCGCGACCGGACAGATGCGAGCCGAATTCACCTCAATTGGCCCATTACCGTGCAACCAATTCGTCGGCGCGTTAGTCTATGGGATTAGCAGCGAAGTTACTTGACCCCAAGGCGCGGGTCATTTTTTGGCATTGCTGTGAAAAAACCTTGACTCGACTTGCAGGCATTTCTATGTCTGCAGGAGACTTATCTCAACAACGGATACTTAGGAGGGATTTTGCTATCAGCACTGTCATGGAACCAGGAAAACAGGATTTCGGGACCGATCCAGTCAGGGTCCGGGATACAAACCATTACCAGAAGGAATACGTCCATCGCTTCGTTGACAAGTGGGACGAACTGATCGACTGGGATGCGCGGTACAAGAGTGAAGGAGATTTCTTCATTCGCCTGCTCAAGGAGCGTGGCGCCAAGCGCATCCTTGATGTGGCGACCGGAACCGGCTTCCACTCGGTACGTCTGCTGGAGGCCGGATTCGAGGTATGCAGCGTTGACGGTTCGGCCGAAATGCTGGCCAAGGCTTTCCAGAACGGACGTAATCGGGACCACGTGCTGCGCACCATCCAGGCCGACTGGCGCTGGCTGAACCGGGATGTCCATGCCACCTATGACGCAGTGATTTGCCTGGGCAACTCATTCACACACCTTTTCAGTGAAAACGATCGCCGCAAGGCGCTGGCCGAGTTCTACGCCACCCTGCGCCATGATGGCTGCCTGCTTCTCGATCAGCGCAACTACGACGCCATCCTCGACTCAGGGTTTTCTTCGCAGCACAAGTATTACTACTGCGGCAAGCGGGTCAGCGCCGAGCCGGAACATGTTGATGACGGTCTGGCCCGATTCCGCTATACCTTCCCTGACAATTCGGTTTATCACCTCAACATGTATCCGCTGCGACGGGACTACACCCGCCGCCTGATGCGGGAAGTCGGATTCCAGAAGATCACCACCTATGCCGATTTTGAACAGGATGATGTCGCGTCCGCTGACAAGGAACCTGACTTCTTCGTCCATGTGGCCGAGAAAAAATACATGAATGACGCCGAACTGGCCGCAGAATCTCCGGATATCCAACGTCAGAAGGGGGCAGCATGAGCGCCAGCACCTCTTACTCCAACGTCGTCGCCACCGCTCGCAACTATTACAACAGCGAAGACGCCGACAACTTCTACTTTCATGTCTGGGGCGGCGAGGATATCCATATCGGCCTGTACCGATCCGATGGCGAATCGATCGCCGCGGCCAGTCGCCGCACCGTCGCTCACATGACCGAGCTTTTGGGCGAACTCGGGCCCGATCAGCGTGTTCTGGACCTGGGCGCAGGCTACGGCGGATCCATGCGCTACCTGGCAAAGCGCTTCGGTTGCCAGTGTGTTGCACTCAACCTGAGCGAAGTCGAAAACGAGCGCAGCCGGCAGATGAACCGGGATCAGGACCTCGACGGGCTGATCAGGGTTGTCGATGGCGACTTCACCAATCTGCCCTTCGAGGCCGATGAATTCGATGTGGTCTGGTCGCAGGATGCCATCCTCCATTCGGAGGACCGCGCGCGCGTTTGCGCCGAGGCTGCGCGCGTACTCAAGCCGGGAGGGCGGTTGATCTTTACCGACCCGATGCAATCCGACCAGGCGAGACCAGAGCGACTCCAGGCGATCTACGACCGAATTCATCTTGATTCGCTGGGGTCACCCGGCTTTTACCGCAAGGTGCTCGGCGAGCTGGGTCTGAAAGCATGCAAGTTCGAAGATCACAGCGAGCAATTGCCGCGGCATTATGCAAGAGTGCGCCAGGAGCTGATCAACAACGCGGATGACCTGCGCGCTCACGGCGTCAGTGAGGAATACATCAAGCGCATGCAGACCGGTCTTCAGCACTGGGTCGATGGCGGCAAGCGCGGCGACCTGGCGTGGGGCATTTTTCTATTCGGAAAATAGAACCCTTGGCGATTTTTTGACAAAAGCGGTTATTGTGGGCGCCTGTATTCTGGAGGCGCCCCGTGGATTTGATCCGAGCAACTTACCTGGCAACCCGCCCTGATCGTGCTCCGGCCATCCTGGCTGAAAACATCGCGCGCGAACAAAGTCTTGAACTGCTTCGCGAACTGATTCCTGACGCGATCGCCGAGCGCTACCTGGGTCGCGTCATCTCGGTGAGCCAGGTTGACGACGACCGGCATGAATTGACCATTGGCTACCCGACCGAACTTGCCAGCGGCCAGGTTGGCCAGTTGTTGCATCTGGTGTATGGCAATGTGTCCTATTACCCCCGCATCCGGCTGACTGGCCTGAGCTATTCGACGACAATTACTTTGGCCGGTTGACGACAACTATTTTGTCCGGTTGCCACTAAGCTTGCCGCTTGCTCATTCCCGGGAAGGGATTTTGAATGGCGGCCACTCAGCAACAGGTCAAAGTCTTTATGGATCAACG
>JBGTLI010000134.1:0-5345 GCA_041744195.1 Wenzhouxiangella sp.
CGTTGATCCATAAAGACTTTGACCTGTTGCTGAGTGGCCGCCATTCAAAATCCCTTCCCGGGAATGAGCAAGCGGCAAGCTTAGTGGCAACCGGACAAAATAGTTGTCGTCAACCGGCCAAAGTAATTGTCGTCGAATAGATCATATCAAATCTTGATTACTGAGGATACTGTTCGATGGCCGATATGGTCTTGTCTGCATCTTCGACGCAATCGTCCCAGCGCACCGTCCGCACGGTTCTAGTCGGGGCCGCGCAGGTTTCACCATGATTCAGAACCGTCTGCTGATTCTCGACGACGACCCAATGATCGGGCAGACCATGGCGTATATCGCCCGGTCCATGGGCGTGGACGCGTACACGACAACCACGGCCGGTGACTTCTTCAACCAGGTCGACAAGTGGCAGCCCGACCGGATCGCGATTGATCTGGTCATGCCGGACATGGACGGAGTCGAGGTGCTGGTCGAACTGGCCCGCTTGAACTGTCGCGCCCAGATCATCATCACCAGCGGCGTCGGCGCGCGGGTCCTGGACGCTGCGCGACGATCCGCCGCCGAACATGGCCTGAATATCCTCGGAATCCTGTCAAAGCCATTTTCGCCCGCGGCCTTGCGCCAGCTTCTGATAGCCAGACCTGACGGGCACCCTGACCGAATCAGTTCAGACAACTCATCTGATCAGTCCGATCCGATTAGCGTTGAGGAGCTGTCGGAAGCGCTCCTCAACCAGGAATTGGAACTCGCGTTTCAACCCAAGGTTTATTGCACCAGCGGCCTGCTTGCGGGCTTCGAGGCGCTGGCCCGGTGGCGCAGCCCGCGCCGCGGCATGGTCATGCCGGGTGACTTCATCCCGCTGGCCGAGACCAGTGGCCTGATCGACGCCTTGACACAACAGGTCATCGATATGGCGCTGGACTGGTTTGCAGAAGGCTTCTCCGAATGCGGCCAGGATGGAGAATCCCCCTTGACGCTGTCGGTCAATTTGTCGGCCCGAACCCTTGGCGACGGACAGTTGATCGACCAGGTCAGCCAGCGCTGCGAGAAACTCGATATCGCCCCGGACCGACTGATTATTGAATTAACCGAAACCAGCGCGATGGAAGACCCGGTCGCATCGCTCGACCTGCTGACGCGCCTACGCATGAAGGGTTTTCAACTTTCGATTGATGACTTCGGAACCGGCTACTCGTCAATGTTGCAACTCGTGCGCTTGCCATTTTCCGAGATCAAGGTTGACCGTTCCTTTGTCATGTCCGCCATGCGCTCTGGAGAATCGCGTGCGGTCATCCGCTCGGTGATTGAACTGGGCCAGAGCCTTGGTTTGCGGACTGTAGCTGAAGGCGTGGAAGATGCGCCAACTCTGGACTTGCTCAAGCAACTGCGCTGTGATCTAGCCCAGGGCTACTACATCGCCAGGCCGTTGACCGGCCATGACGCCCTGGCCTGGGCCCGAGACAATTGAGGCAGCTATCCCAGTGCAACGCCGCCCGAAAGATGCGCTTTTCCGGTCTTCTGAATCCGAAACTTCATACACCGTTGAGGTAGACTGAGTCGCCATTCAAGCCAACCCTCCCAGGAGGTTCAGTTCATGCTTGTGCGGTTTTTGGCCGGCCTGGTCGCCGGGCTTCTGGTCGGTGTTGTTCTGTTCGAGGCCATGCTGGCCGCTCTGCAGTGGTTGACGCTGGAGATCGATGTTGATGCCAGCCTGGCTAAGGGGAACGGATTGGAAAGCCTGCCGGCCGCGATACTGACAGGTTTCTGGGCGCTTGCGGCCACGGCAAGCGCTGCGATGGCGGCGGCGGTTGCCAGGCTCAGCCTGGCCGGCTGGGTAGCGGGTGCGCTGTGGTGTGTGCCGGCGTTACTGGTTGCCGGGCTGGGCGGCCTGAGCGACCTGGCTGTCTCCTTGGCAATTCTTGCATGCATTGGCGGAACCCTGGCCGGCAGCCGATTGGCGAAAATGGTGGCCGCGTGATGCGGGTTGGCCAAGTCATTCCCCGCTGGCGGTCGCCTGCGATATAATCACTGATTGCGCGTCCGCCCCGTGTGGATGCATTTTTTTGGTTCTTGAACGCGAGGTTGACCCGGCGTGTCTGCGGAACATGATCGAATTTTTATCAAGCAATTCAGCCTGATCCTGATTGGTCTGATGATTTTCACCGTGGCGATTATCGTGGTCGCGATCATCATTCACGGCCAACTGGAACCGAGCGAAAACCCGGCCAGACAGATCGCCAAGGAGCAACGGCTGCAACCGGTTGCTGGCGTCTACGCCGGAGAAACGGGCCGGGCTGCTGCTGCCGCCGCCGCTGAAGCCGTCACCGCCGCCGAGCCGCGGGTCGCATTCGATGGTTCGCTCGACGGCAGCCTGATATACGATCAAGCCTGCGCCAGTTGTCATGTCACGGGCGCCGCGGGCGCGCCGAGATTGGTCGCCGACGAATGGGCCGGGCGCCTGGAAAAGGGCATGGACACACTGGTGGCCAACGCGATCACCGGAATCGGCGCCATGCCGCCGCGCGGTGGCCGTCGTGACCTGAGTGATGAGCAGATCGAAGTCTCGGTCGCCTACATGCTTGATCGGCTGGATTGACGATCCCGCCAGTCGGCGGCCTGCACCACCAGGTCGCTGAACAGCTCGACAAAAACCGCCTCGATTCTTTTCTCATGCCGATCCAGCAACTCGAGGCCTTGTGCCAGCGGGCTGGGTCGGCCATGACGCCGGGCGAGGCGATAAAAAATCTCGTTCAACATCTCCCGCTCACCGTATCGGCACCACAGGTTGCGCTGCTGCGCCCAGAGACTGAACAGGCGCAAGCGGTCCGGCAAATCACTGGCATGGCTCGCCAGAAGCGTGTTGATGTCAGCGGAAAAGCCGTGCAGGCCACCGCTGCCAAATCGACCCCAGTGGCGGGTCAGCATATGGTCGAACAAGACATCGAGCATGATACCGCCGTAACGACGCCATGGCGGGTCCAGATCGGCCAGGAAGCCGCGGACGGCCGAATGCTGGTCGCAGAAACTGTCGATCCTGCGGTGCAGGATAACGCCCTCTGCCCATGTTTTCGGCAATACCTGAAGCGCTTGACGTCCCTTGATGTGGTCGCCAAGAAATGCGCCCACGCGAAGACCTTCTTCAGGGCCAGCCAGAACCACATGGGCGAGATGATTCATGTCACTGCATCACAAGGCGGTGGTGAGGTATGATGATGCCCCCCAATCAGGGGCACAGGCAACCACCAAGGAAGCTCCAACGTGCTGGATCCTGATCATTTCCCAACAGAAACTGCCGAGTTCATGTTGACCGGCCCCGCTGGCAGGCTGGAGTGCCTCAGCGATGTTCCCGAACCTGATGTGGCCCGATCCGCAATTGCCGTCCTGTGTCATCCGCACCCCAGCCACGGCGGCACCATGCGCAACAAGGTGGTGACCATTATGGATCGTGCACTGCGTGAGTTGGGGCTGGCGACCGTGCGGTTCAATTATCGGGGCGTGGGTGAAAGCGAGGGCACATTCGACGACGGCGATGGCGAAACCCAGGACCTGCTCCGGGTCGTTGAGTGGGTGCGTTCGGTGCGCCCGGAGGCCGACCTTTGGCTGGGTGGCTTTTCATTCGGCGCCTACATCACGGTCAAGGCCGCGCAGGATTTGCCGGTACGGCAGTTGATTTCGATCGCGCCACCGGTCGAGCGCTACGGTTTCAATGAGTTTCTGCCGCCCAATTGCCCCTGGCTGGTAGTCCAGGGCGATGAAGATGATGTGGTTTCTCCGGAGGCAGTTCAGGACTGGGTCCATGGCCTGGATGCCAAACCCAACCTGGTGATAATGGAAGGCACGGGTCATTTTTTCCATCGTCGGCTGATGGATTTGCGCGGCCTGATCAAGAACAACGTCCAGCCCAACCTCTCCTGATTTCCAGCCATGGCCGCATCCGCCCCGGGACCGCTCGAGCGCTACAGGTCACTGGTCGCCAGCGGCCAGATCCTGGCCGACCCCGGCCAGGAACGCATTGTCAGACTGCTGCAGGAGCGTTTCGATGTGCTTGTCGCCCGGCGCGTTGGTGGCTGGCAGCGCTGGTCACGTCATTTGTTGCCACAGGCGTTGGACCGAAAGTTGTACCAATCGATTGGGCCGAACAAACCGGTTCAGGGTCTCTACCTGCATGGCCGGGTTGGACGCGGCAAGACCATGCTGATGAACCTGTGCGCCACGGCCCTGGCCGAGCGTGAGCGGCCGGTCTGGCGAATCCATTTTCACCGTTTCATGGACCATGTTCACAATCAGCTTCACCGATTCGATGGCACGCGCGATCCATTGAAAACCGTGGCTGACGACATTGCCGTCCGGGCTCAGGTGTTGTGCTTCGACGAGTTTCACGTCGGCGATATCGGCGATGCGATGATAATGGCTGAGTTGCTTAAAGCGCTATTCGAGCGTGGGGTGACTCTGATTGCCACCAGCAACACCGAGCCTGACCTGCTTTACGCCGACGGCCTGCAGCGAGCGCGCTTTGTTCCAGCGATCGAGGCCATCAAGCGCCATTGCCGGGTTGTTCAGCTTGATGCTGACGAAGATTACCGCTTGCGCGAACTGGTCCGCCACCCGATTTATTACTGGCCGGATGATGATCGCGCCCGCGCAGGCCTCGCCGGAGAGTTCAGGGCGCTGGCTGCGGGTGAACAGGTCAGCAGCGACCCACTGGACATCCGCGGTCATCAGCTTCGACCGCTGCGAAAAGCAGGTTCAGTGGCCTGGTTCGACTTCAGCACCCTGTGTGAAGGCCCGCGCGCCAGCGCCGACTACATCGAGCTCACGCGGCGCTTCGGCACCTTGATCATCAGCGAAGTCCCTCAACTGACCGAATCAGACAACGATGCGACACGCCGCCTTATTCATCTGGTCGACGAGTGTTATGACCGCGCCGTCAAACTCATCATCGCCGCCGAGGCGCCTCCGGATCAACTCTATACCGGCAAACGACTGGCCGAATTGTTCGAACGCACCCGATCCCGCCTGATCGAAATGCAAAGCCATGACTATCTGACTCTGCCGCATCGGGCCTGAGTCGCCGCATTCTGCCCGAGCCCGACTTCCAGCCTGAGGTCTATTCGCCCACGGCTGGCCGTCCACCATCGCCGACGATAAGCGGCGCCTGGTCGAGCGAGATAGCGGTTGCCGGCTCGGCCAGGGTTTGGCGCCAGAACATGGTGGTGATCTGGTTCAGCGCGGAAGATTCTGCGTTGAGCAGGACGACCAGGCCGGTCTGGCGGCTTCTTGAATAGCCAATCTCAGCCACAAAGCCTTCGACCCAGCCGCTATGCAGGTAGATATCGTCCGCGCCGGCCGTG
>JBGTLI010000135.1:0-43872 GCA_041744195.1 Wenzhouxiangella sp.
TCTTGTTGACCTCCTGGATATAGGAGTCCAGCGATCCGGTGCCCGCCGGCGCCATCAAGTGGCTTGGAACGAGATGATTGCCCATGCAATTCTCCTTTGAATCTAACCGTTCATTATATCAGCCAAAAACTCTCCCAGCCAAGCGAAACAGGGATACTTTGGTCCGATTTTACAACCCTGAGCGATTCGACCCTGTTCCTCCGACCTAGTTCAAAAGACCATCGGATGCCGCATGATCCAGCCCTGAAGCGGCCAGGCCAGGCGACAGTCGATCATGGAGATAAGTGTAGGTCAGGGCACTGATGTAGGCGCTTTGCTTGAGGTTTGCCGCGCCGCCGTGACCACCTTCGATATTTTCGTAATACAGCACGTCGTGGCCCTGCTCCATCATTCTGGCCACCATCTTGCGCGCGTGGCCGGGATGAACGCGATCATCGCGGGTTGATGTGGTGACAAACATCTTCGGATACTCGGCGTCGGCCGACAGGTTCTGGTAGGGCGAATACTCGCTGATGTAGGCCCATTGCTCCGGGTCGTCCGGATCACCGTATTCGGCCATCCAGCTCGCGCCGGCCAGCAGTTTGTGATAGCGCTTCATGTCCAGCAGCGGTACCTGGCAAACGACGGCGTTGTACAGGTCCGGGCGCTGGACCATGACCGCCCCGACCAGCAGACCGCCATTGGAACCACCCTGGATACCCAGGTGAGCCGGCGAGGTGATATTGCGGGCAATCAGATCCTCCGACACGGCAATCAGGTCATCGAAGGCTCGTTGCCGATTTTCCTTCAGCGCCGCCTGGTGCCAGCGCGGACCGAACTCCCCGCCACCACGAATATTGGCCAGAACATAAACACCACCGCGCTCTAGCCAGGCAGTTCCGACCAGGCCGGAATAGAACGGCGTGCGGGCAATCTCGAATCCGCCGTAGGCTGCCAGCAGGGTGGGATTGGCGCCGTTGGCTTCAAAACCGCGCGGCTTGACCACGAAGTAGGGAATCTTCTCACCGTCGGCTGATGTGGCCTCGTACTGCTCCACCGCCATGCCTTCGGCATCAAACCAGGACGGCTCGGAGCGAATTGCGGTATGGCTATCGGCGACAGCGTCGCTTTCATACAACCGCGATGGAGTAAGGAATCCGGTGAAGTTGTAGTAGAAGCTGTCGGACTTGTCGTCGGTCGAGACCACGTTCAGGGTACCCATCTCCGGCACGCTCAGGGTCTCGCGCTGCCAGCCGTCATCGTTACGGGTGATGCGCAGCATCTGCCCGATCACGTTGTCCAGAACGTTGACCAGGATGGTGTTTTCAGTGGTCGATATGCCGTTGACCGCCTGGCGAGAACCCGGCTGAAACAGGATCTCAAAATCAGGGTTACCGGCCAGCACCGCTTCGATGTCGGCGGCCAGCAAGGCCCCCTGACGATAGGTCACCTCGCCCATTTGCCAGTCGGACTTCAGTTCCACCAGCAATTGCCCATCGAGCACACCGGCCAGATTGGCGTCACCGGGCACATCGATGCGATGGGCTTCGCCATCGCGGTAGATATGATATTCACGGGTAAAGAACGTCGGCAGGCGGACAAAGACGTCATAGGGCGTGTCCTTGTCCCACAGCCGCATGGCGGTGACCAGCACATCGCTGGTCTTGCCTTCAAAAACCAGTTCGGCTTCGCTTTGCGGCGTGCCACGCTGCCAGATATGGATCTGGCGGGGATATTCGGACGTGGTCATCTGTTCCGGCTCGAACGCCGGGGCGAGGAAGACGCTGTCGCGGTCCCGCCAGGAAATGAAGCTCTTGGATTCGGCCAGCACAAATCCGTCATTTACGAAATCGCGCTTTTCCAGATCGAATTCACGCCGCACGGCAGCGTCGGCACCCCCTCTGGACAGCCCGACCAGACAGCGGTCGTAGTCCGGATAGCGGCAACTGGATCCGGCCCAGACCCAGTTTTCATCTTCAGCCTCGGCCAGCTTGTCCACATCAATGATGACATCCCAACTCGGCCGTTCGCTACTGTAGCCCGCACGCGTGGAGGTGCGCCAGATGCCGCGAACATGATTGGCATCGCGCCAGAAGTTGTAGATTCGACCGCCCATCAGCGAGGGGTAGGCGATCCGGTCCTCCGAAGTCAGAATTTCAAGGTTGCGCTCATGAATGGGCTCGAACAGGGCATGGGCGCGAAGGAAGTCCTCGGAGCGCTCGTTATGCTCCCGGGCCCAGTCCAGCGCTTCTTCGGCCTCTACCTGTTCAAGCCACAGGAACGGGTCCTCTTCACTCATCGCAGCTCCACTAGCCAGCAGGCCGGCAACGGCCCACGAAATCAGTATCCGGTTCATAGGAAAGTCTTTTTGAAAAGTTGCAATCACCATCATGCCGCAGGCGGCGTGAATGGGCCTGTGCCATTAGTTGGGTTGAATCCCAGATAGTGGGGTTGAATCCTTACAGTCCAGTATCATGGCGCACTTCAACCCCTGCTGCCAAGAACAGAATAAATCATGACCGCAGTCAACGACAAAAGTTTATCCCAATCCGGCCTATCGGCGGGGCTGGTCGTTACGGCTGTGATCGTCATTGCAGCCTGGCTGTTTGTCTGGTTGATGAGCCAACTGCCTGAGCCCTGGGGCAATTTACCGATCAGCATCATGCTGATCGGCATCCTGGCCGGGCTGGCCCTGGCGCCCCTCGCCACGACGAAGCCTCATTGGCAACCGGGACTCGAATTGGCCCGCAAGCCAATCCTGAGGATCGCAGTCGCCCTGATCGGCCTGCGATTGAGCCTGGTCGAGGTCGGATTACTGGGCTGGCAGGCCCTCCCCCTGGTCCTCGGCGCGATCACACTTGGCCTGACCGTGGTGCTGGTCCTGGCCCGGCTCCTTGGCACACCGGGCAGACTGGCGGCATTGCTGGCGATTGGGACGGCCATTTGCGGTGCATCTGCAATTGCGGCAGCCGCCCCCGGCCTGCGTGCCAAAAGCGAGGAGGTCTGTTACGCCATCGCCTGCGTCGCCCTGATCGGGCTGGCGGCCACCCTGCTTTATCCGGCGTTGTTGCAGAAGGTTCTAGAAGACAGCACCCTGGTAGGCTTGGCTCTTGGTGCAGCCATCCATGACACCGCCCAGGTGACGGCCGCCGCTGTTTTCCACGAACAAACCTGGCATGCCGAATCCACCGTCACGGCCGCCACGGTTTCCAAATTGCTTCGGAACATGGGCATGCTGATCGTGATCCCAATCATCGTGTGGTCATTTACCCGAACGGAAACGAGCGAGCGCAGCTTCCCGCCCCTGCCGTTTTTCATTGTCGCCTTCCTGGCGCTATCCGGTTTTCGTACCGCGGTCGATCACTGGCTGGGTCACGACCACGCCGTATGGCAAATCATCATTGAGTGGGCCGGCCATCTGAGCCTGTTCGGCTTCACCATGGCCATGGCCGCCCTGGCCATGAACATCCGCTTCAAGGACTTCAAGGCACTGGGCTGGAAGCCTGCGCTGATCGCCGTCATCGCCGCGGGCGTCATGCTGGGTTGGTCGTTGTTCTGGCTGGGTAAATGAGACCGGAGAAGTCGTGGGCTGAGGCACAGCCCACGACAAAATCATCAGTTGAACGGCGATTGCATCAGACGGCGTAACGCAATATCGCCGCCAGAGGCATGCCATCGGGAATATCATCCTTGCGAACCCCAATGACCTGGCCGCCCATGGCCAGCGTCCGGCCGGCAATCTCGGCGACCACGCCATAGCTGTCAGCGCTATCGGAATCGGCAAAGCTGACCGCACCGGTCTCCTCATCTATGGTGCCAGGTACCACCTCGTCGATATCGATCAGCAGGCTGTCGACAGCACCAAAGGTTGCTGCCCGGGCTGCCTGGGCAATGTCGGAGGTTGCCCGGCCTTCCTTTTCGCGCGCGACGTAGAATTCTGTAAACGAGACAATCGACTTCTGGTGGCGCTCATCCATGATTGGACGGGCAGCTCAGCTCCGGCTGGGTCGGTATATCCACATGCAGCATGAAACAGTTTCCTTGGAAGACTTATAAAAAGAATAATCAGGCGCGGCTCAGGCAGAACGGTCGTCACTTTTCTACCCGAAAGGAGGTGCAGCGCGTGAGTTTACCCGTGTTCGGCACGCGCGAGCCGACTTTTACACCCCATAGAGCGTTTAGCCCCTTGTTTCATTCAAATCCGATCTTCGACACAGGCTACACTTTGGGTCAATCTGATAGAACTTGCATCCAATGCGATCAAAAACCCACAAGTTCGGCGGCAGCAGCCTGGCCGACGCCGAATGTATCGCCCAGGTCGCCAATCTCCTGCTGGCCCGAGAAGACGACAGCCAGGTCGTCGTCGTCTCAGCCATGGCCGGGGTAACCAACGAGTTGATCGCCCTGACTCGGGACGCGGCCACGGATAGCCTCGGCTGGCAGGCTCGCCTGGCGAGCCTGGAACAACGTCATCTGAAGGCCGCCGAATCGCTCACCAAAGGCACTGACCAGCACGAACCCCTGGTGGACGCCCTGAAGGCCAGGTTCGTCAATTTGAATCAACTGGTCTCCAGTCTTGCCCTGATGGGCACGGCACCGATGGAGGTGGTTGAACTGGTTTCCGGCCTCGGAGAGGTGTACTCGGCAATACTGCTCAGTGCCACCCTGCGCGCCAGGGGTAATGAAGCGGTTTTTCTGGATGCGCGCGAAACCTTGAGAACCCGGCCGACTGCGCTGATGGTTGCGGTGGACTGGCCGATCAGTGCCGAATTGCTTTCGCGGTTTCGTCAGCAGCACCCGTCCCGGCGCTACGTCGTGACCGGCTTTGTCTGCCGCCAGGCCGACGGTCGTATTTCCACCCTGGGACGCAATGGCTCGGATTATTCGGCGAGCATTTTCGCCCGACTGTTCGAGTCCGACGAGATCCATATCTGGACCAATGTCGACGGCCTGCTGTCGGCCGACCCGGCAGCAGTGCCCCAGGCCATTCTGCTTGATCACCTGTCTTATCGCGAAGCATTCGAGCTCGCCTATTTCGGCACCCGGGTCATTCACCCGCAAACCCTGACGCCAGCGCTAGAGGCCGGCATCCCGGTCTTTATCCGCAACACCTTCAAGCCCGACTGCCCAGGCACACGGATCGACGCCACAGGCAACACCGAACCCCCGGTCAAGGGAATTTCCGGCATGGGCGGGATGGCGCTAATCAATATCGAGGGGGCCGGCATGATCGGCGTGCCAGGCACCGCCGAGCGCGTTTTTTCCGCTCTGCGCCAGGCCAATGTTTCGGTCTCGATGATTTCACAAGGCTCCTCTGAGCACTCTATCTGCCTGGTCGTCCCCGGGGCTTCAAGCGGCCAGGCCTGCGAGGTTCTGGAAGACGCCTTCGAGCGCGAATTGCGTCATGGTCAGATCCAGCGCATTGCCTGCCTGCCCGACATTCGCGTCCTCGCCGTTGTCGGCGACGGTATGGCTGGCACGCCGGGCATTGCCGCAAGCCTGTTCAATGCCCTGGCCCGGGCCGGCGTCAATGTCCGCGCGATCGCCCAGGGAGCCTCGGAACGCAATCTCTCGGTGGCGATTGACGAGGCTGAAGCTGATCGCGCCATCAAGGCCATTCATGCCGGCTTCTACCTGTCCGAGCAGACCCTGTCGATCGGCCTGATCGGGCCGGGCCACGTTGGCCAGGCGCTGGCTCGCCAGCTCGAAGAGGCACGCACCAGGCTCATGCGCGACGCGCAACTCGACCTGCGCCTGCGCGGCGTGGCAAGCTCGCGTCGCATGCGCCTGACGGATCAGAATCTGGCCGATTTCAACGTCTCCTGCGGCTTGGCCGACGACGACGAAACCCTCGATCTGGACCGCTTCGTCAATTTTATCGACGACGATCACTTGCCCCATGCCGTGCTGATCGACTGCACCGCCAGCGACACCATCGCTGAGCGTTATCCGGACTGGCTGGCCCGCGGCATCCACATGATCACCCCCAACAAGCATGCCGGCAGCGGCCCGATCAGCCGCTACCGCGGAATTCGCCAGGAGCTGGAGAAAACCAGCGCCCGCTGGCGCTACGAAGCCACGGTTGGCGCCGGCCTGCCGGTCATCCAGACTCTGCGCGACCTGATCGACACCGGCGATCAGGTGTTGCGCATCGACGGCATTCTTTCGGGCACCCTGGCCTACCTGTTCAACCGCTATTCGCAGGGTATGTCGTTTGCCAAACTGGTGCGGGAGGCGCGTCAGAACGGTTACACCGAGCCCGACCCGCGCGATGATCTATCGGGCACGGATGTGGCGCGCAAGCTGGTCATCCTCGCTCGAGAAATGGGCCTGGAGATCGAGCTTGCTCAGGTCAGCGTGGAATCACTGGTCCCCTCTGGCACAGACGAGCAATCAATCGACGAGTTCCTGGCCGGCCTTGATCAAATGGATGAGACCATGAGCGCCCGGCTGGCCCGTGCGCACGAGAACAACCAGGTGTTGCGCTACGTCGCCTCTCTGGACCAAAAAGGGCGTGCGGCCGTAGCACTGGAATCCCTTCCGAATGATCATCCTTTTGCCAACCTGGCGTTGACCGACAATGTCGTCGCCTTCACCACCGAACGCTACCGCGACAACCCGCTGATCGTTCAGGGCCCCGGTGCCGGCCCCGAGGTGACCGCAGCCGGTGTTTTTGCCGACCTTTTGCGTGTCGCCAGCGCCCTGGGTGCAAAACTGTGAGCGCCAGACGGCAAGCCACGGCCTTTGCTCCAGCCAGTGTCGGCAATGTCGCCGTCGGCTACGATCTGCTTGGCCATGTCATTGAAGGTCCGGGTGATCAGGTCACTGCAACCCGACAGGATCAGGCCGGCGTGGTCATTGAGGCCATCACCGGCCTGGTCAGCAACCTGCCGCTGACGGCCGAACGCAATACCGCCGGCCAGGCCGTCCTCGCCCTGCTGGCCGCTCAACGACCGGGTTTTGGCATCAAACTCAACATTGAAAAAGGCATTCCCCTGGGCTCCGGCCTTGGCGGTTCGGCCGCCTCGGCCACCGCAGCCGTGGTCGCCGCCAATGCCCTGCTGCCAGAACCGCTTGAGCAGGTCCGGCTATATCCATTCGCCCTGGCCGGTGAAGCGGTCGCCAGCGGCTCGCGCCACGGCGACAATGTCGGCGCCCAACTACTTGGCGGCCTGGTCCTTGCCCTGCCCGACCGCCTGATCAGCCTGCCGATACCCGACGGGCTGTTTGTCGCGGTCGTCCACCCGGACCATATCGTGGAAACCCGACTGGCGCGCCAGACGCTGCAACAGCCATTCGGCATCCAGACCATCGTCGCCCAGCAAGCCAACCTGGCCCGGACCCTGGTCGCCTGCTACACCAATGACCTCGACCTGATCGCACAGGGCCTTGCCGACCTCCTGGTCGAACCGCGCCGCGCCGCGCTGATCCCGGGATTTGCCGAAGTCAAACAGGCCGCCCTGGATCATGGCGCCTTCGGCGCTTCAATTTCCGGCGCAGGTCCGGCCGTATTCGGGTGGTTCGACAGCCGCCAGCGCGCCGAAACGGCCGCCGTGGCGATGGTCCGGGCGTTCGGCAACCACGGTTTGAACGCACAATCCTGGACCAGCCCGGTCAAAGCTGAGGGCGCGCGCCTGCTTGACGAATAAAGACCTGACCATTACCTGACCATTGGCCATTCCGAGTTTCCAGCCATCATGAAATATCTGAGCACAGCCGGACAAGCCCGCCCCACCGACCTGTCCGGCGCCCTGCTTGCAGGTCTGGCCCCCGACGGTGGGCTGTATGTGCCAGAGTCCTTGCCAGGCTTTCAGCCCGATGCGTTTGTGCACAACGAAACCCTGCCCGAAATCGCGACCCAGGCCCTTGCACCCTTCTTTGCCGGCAGTGAACTGGCTGACAGTATGGCCAGCATCTGCCAGCAGGCTCTCGACCTGCCGCTCCCGCTGCGCGAATTCGAGCCCGGTCAGTCATGGCTGCTGGAGCTGTACCACGGCCCCACCGCCGCCTTCAAGGATTTCGCCGCCCGCTTCCTCGCGGCCTGTCTGGGCCAGCTACGCGACCGGACGGATCCGATTCAAACCGTCCTGGTCGCCACTTCGGGCGATACCGGTGGCGCGGTGGCTGCCGCATTTCATCGCCGCCCTGGTTTCCGCGTCGTGATTCTCTACCCGGATGGCAAAGTTTCCGCCCGTCAGGCTCATCAACTGGGCGCCTTCGGCGACAACATCTTCACCTACCGCGTCCAGGGCGACTTCGATGACTGTCAACGCCTGGTCAAACAGGCGCTCAATGACCAACCCCTGGCCCGCCACCTCTCGCTGACTTCTGCCAACAGCATTTCCATTGGCCGCCTGTTGCCGCAGATCAGCTACTACGTTCATGCCATCACCCAACTGCAGCGTCAAACCAGCCTGCCGATCGATGTTGTGGTCCCCACCGGCAACCTGGGCAATGCGCTGGCCTGCATCCTGGCCCGCGACATGGGGCTGCCCATAGGTGAGGTGGTTCTGGCAACCAACGCCAACCGTGCGCTGGCTGATTTTTTCTCCGGCGAGGACTACCGCGGGCGTTCTGGACTCACCACACTGGCCAATGCGATGGATGTGGGCAACCCGAGTAACTTCGAGCGCCTGGCCTGGTTTTACCGTGACAGGGATCTGCGCCAGTCCGGCATCAACGCGGTCAGCATCGACGATGAGACCATTCGCGGTTGTATCCAGCGGGTCTATGAAGAGTCGGAAATGGTCATCTGTCCACATACTGCATGTGGCATGGAAGCCCTGGCATCAAGGCGTGCAGCCGGCAGCAACCGGCCTCATCTGGTGGCCGCGACCGCTCATCCGGCCAAGTTCGAGCAGGTCGTCGAGCCCCTGCTAGGCATCAGGATCGAACCACCGACAGCCCTCGCTTCGCTGCTGGCGCGCAGCAGCCGGGCTGAGCTGATCACCGCCGACTACGAGGAACTGGCCCAGCGACTGCGCAACCTGTAGCCGGTCAGCAACCACGGAGTGTCCGAGTCCGTCCCCGAACCCGCTGTCGCGAAAGGAACAAGAAAAGCTCACCACAGAGGCACGGAGGTCACAGAGAAAAGCATAATAACGTATTGTTTTTTCAATCTATTTCTCTGTGTACTCTGTGCCTCCGTGGTTAATCTGTTTTTTTGTTCCATGAGAGTGCACGAGTCCCGCTGTCGCGGAGCAAACAATTGCGGGAGCCGCCCTCTGGCCGCGATCGCTCTTATTCACCAATGGAAATCTGCTTGTCCTGTCGTCGACCCAGTTCGATCAATTGCTCTCTGAGCCCGGCTGGCCAAGTGAAATCCGGCTGTAAATCGGAACTCGGGGGAGGAAGCGGCCAATGGCTTTTATCCAGGCTGTTCCAGGCAGCCAGGACTTGCCGCAAGAGGGCTTCGCGATCAGAATGATCTGCAATAAAGTCAAATTGCTCCAACTGTTGATGGATGTGAAGCATTTGCCCATCCGGCCAGTCATTCAGAATGGCCAGGGCCGCATGCCAGGAGAAACGTCGAACCGCCGGGTAAATGTCATTCATGGCTGCCAGCAGATAAGGCAGCATCCAGGCTCTCTCCAGACCAAGATGCGCGCCGTCAGATTGACCAGCCCGCCAGGCGATCACGGCCTTTTGCGCAGGATCACCGGCCAACACCGTACTCAATTCACTGCGTCGGCCACTATTTCCATCGGCCCGCTCGGTCGAGGTCGCAGATGCGTGGCCTGGCCATTCGGCCAGCGCCCGGTCAGCCCAGTCTGTGCCTTGATCAAGGTGACAGTTGAGGCAGGCATTGGGTCGACCGGCAGTCGCATCGCGTTGGGCATCCGGTATCTCGATTCGATGGCTTCGATGTATCGCCATCACACCGTAATTGATTTGCGGCATGTGGCAGTTGTAACACAGGGAGCCCGTGCTATCGGCCCGATGTCGGCTGTGATCGGCCAACGCACTGGACTGGCGAAATTCCTGGTGACAGCGCAGACACGGGACATTGGATCGATTGCGCTCGGTGATCTGTCCGGCCGGATCCCCGCCATGCATGCTGTGACAATCCATGCAGGAAAGCTCGGCTTCCTGGTAGCAGGGTGACTGATACAAACCCTGGTACTCATAAGCTGTCAGACGCGGGGTGCCATCGGCCCAAAACCGGTTCTCGAACAGGTCTTCCTGCCCGGCGACGGGAGCGCGGGAATCGCGAAAGACAGGCTCGACATGATCAAGCAGATTCATGCCCGGTCGAAAGCTTGGACCTTTTTCCATCCACTGACGCAATGAACCAGCATCCAGCGGCATGCGCTGCGCGTGGCATTGGGCACAAACATGGGTGGCGTGTTCGGCATTAAGCCGGACTGGGTTGACAATACTGGGATCCCGTCCGGGCGCCATTCGCATGGCCATACGGGTCCAGAAACCACGAGCTCTTTCTGCGTGCTCGGCACCTGGCCCATGGCAGCTTTCGCAGGCGATACCCAGTTCGGCAACAACCGAGTCATAGCGTCCATCCCGACTGACATCGACTGACTCGCCCCGCGCCGCACTTTCAACCATTTGATCGTAGTTGGTCATTCGCGGCTGGGGGCCGGTGTTGTGGCAGAAAATGCAGTTCTGATTCCACACCCCAATGTGTTCATCGAAGTGGCGCCCGTCCGGCCCCAGAAAAGCCGCGTTCATATGCACCCAGCGCTGGTCACGGTTGTGCCACAGATAGTGCAGCCGCACGTAGCTGCCGTCCTGTGGAAGATAGGTCAGGTACTGTTGGTAGCGATTGGAGCCCACCGTGCGATCGATGTTGATGCGGTTCAGCCTCTCGCCACTATCGAGGTCGTAATAGTCAAAGTAGTACTTGCCGCTTTCCCGAACCGGCCGCACCCGCATATCGTAGTAGTCGAGCGTCTGCTCCTCAAACCGTCCCTGCACACTGCCAGGGCCGGCTTCCTGAGTCATTGTTCTGTGATAGGTGTTGTACCAGCTTCGCTGGCGATCGACATGACAGTCGGCGCAGGCCACCGAGCCAGCAAACGCGCCCTGTTCCGGGTCGAATTCAGCCACCATGACCTGCCAACCCGAATTCATCTGCCAGCACAGCCACAGCACAGCCGCAGTCAGAACCAGGCCTGTCAACCAGCGATTCAGGGTGGATGCCATGGCATGCTTGTAGGGAAATGGATACCCTGCGAGTATACCCTCGCTATCCAGGACAGCCGAACCAATGAGTAATACAAGGCGCCGATCGCGGCGTAACCTGCCGCGCAATTTGCAAGGCACCACGGACGGAATGAAGCCTTATCCAGTCTGGGACATGCCGACGCGCATCAGTCACTGGTCCATTCTTGTGTTGTTCGCTATTCAGATTGTTTCAGCGGAAACCAGCCTACTGCCAACCTGGATACACTTGTGGGGTGGCTATCTCCTGTTGCTGGCGCTGTCGTTTCGCCTGGTCTGGGGGCTGGTCGGCAGCGAAAGCGCCCGTCTCGGCAAGCTGGTGCCGAGCCCCCGCGCCATTCGCGCTTATCTGCCGGACCTTTTTTCACGCCAACCAACACGCTATCCCGGACACAACCCGATTGGCGCCTTATCAAGTTTCTTGTTACTGCTCCTGCTGCTGCTATCGGGCTTGACCGGGCTGTTCATCGAAACCTGGGCAGAATATCGCGGGCCGCTTGCCGAGCGCGTGGACCGGTCCACTACCATCCTGATGGCCGATTGGCATGGATTGTTGCGCTGGCCGCTGTATGTTCTGGCCGGCCTGCATGTGGTAGCTGTCGTGTTCTACCTGATCGGCAAGCGCGAAGACCGCATCGGCCCCATGCTCGGACACGGCCGAGTTGAACTGGCTGCTGACCCTGACCTGCGTCAGGTCAGTGCCTGGCGCGCCATTCCTGTGCTGCTGGCCTGCGCCACTTTCTTCCTGGCTCTGATCCTGCTCGGACCCATCGCCTGACGCCGAAGCCATTATTGACCAGGCGCATCCCTGGCAGGCTTCCACTCCCAGGCCACTTCCCGATTAGGGATTCCCTTCCTGATTGATAGGCCACATCAATGCGCTTCGCGCCATGTCTGGCGCACAAAAAAAAGCCCGGCCATTGCTGGCCGGGCTCAAGTTGTCGAACTTGATTGTTATCTGGTCAGATTCAGCCTTCGAAGCGATCCCGGAAGACTTCATCTCCGAGCACTTCGATGCTGAATGGCACCTGGATAAGATCATTCTCGGTGTCATTGCTGCTGACACAGATGAACGCATCATGGCTACCTGCAGCCAGGCCGGTGGAATCGACCGCCACATTGACGACACTCGAATCACCTGCAGCCGTTGTACCCAGGATTGGAGATACTGACAACCACGGCACATCCGAAGGAGCCTGACAGAAGTTCGGTTGTGCGACGCTGACCGTGTCAATGCCGATGAAGTTGCTGTTGTCTCCAGCCGGGCCGGCATCCGTCACGAAGTAGCGGAAGGCGAATCGGCCTGAAGTCGGCTCGGCCAGACCGCTGACCTCGACTACGAACTCAGTCCAGACTTCCGGATAGTTGCTACCCAGGTTTTCGTTGACTGACAACAACAGGGTATCGAAGTCGCCGACATCAGTGGCCGCGGAACCGGCAAAGGTGCTTGAACCACTGCTGCTGAGGCGAACTTCCAGGCGATCGGGGAATGCATTACCACCCGTACCAACTCGAGTCCAGAACCGCAACTCAGTACCATTGAACAACTGAACCTCCGGTGTCATCAGCCAATTGCTGATGATGCCCGTTCCGCCGGCGGTATTGTTGAAGTTGGCGCCGATATAGGAATTCGGCTCGCCTTCGTGAGCAGCGAATACTGTCGGGTTACCCTGGAACCAGTTGGACGTACCCAACGGATCGCTCAGGTTCTGCAAGAACCAGCCGGCACCCGGCAGCAGGGTGATGTCATCGAAGCCTTCCCCGAAGTTCGAGGAAATCGGCCCACCCTGGATACCGGCATTGACCACCGGCGTCTGACCTTCGAGTGGTTCACTGGCAACCGTTTCGCCACCGCGTGAACCGCCCATGGCGCTGATCAGCTCTCCGGCGCCGTCCAGACCGTAGGTGTAGTTCACCACCGAAGGTTCCGCTTCCTGGATATTCCAGACCAACTCGGCGCCACCAAGCGCATTGTCGATCGTCATCGCGAAGTTGCCGCCGCTATTACCCGGTCCGAATACTTCACTGAACGCCGCTGGCGTAACCTGGGCACAGGCTGCTTCGAGAACCAGCTCAAAGTCGGCAACAGCAGTCGTCTGACCGGAAATTACCACGCCGGACTGACTGTCCGCGATGTGGTTCGGAGCCGAGACCGTGATATCGATCGGGCTGTTCGCCGCATCCAGGAACAGGCTGTAGAAGCCGTTGGCATCGGCTGTCAGATTGAAGGTTTCCTGCGCACCGACGATTTCGACACCGGCGCCTGCAGCAAGAATCGGATTGGCCTGGCAATAACCCAAGCCCTGCACCGTGCCTTCGATCCGCGCAGCGTTGGCAGGAGCGGACACCTCCAGGCTGACCGGAACTTCGACCAGCGGGGTGGCTGGGTCATTGCTGTGGACACACAGGGTTGCGGTGTAGCTTCCCGGTTCCAGGTCGCTGGCATCGACACTGACGCTGACCGGTGATGTGTCACCTGAAGCTGTCGACCCGGCGCTCGGGCTGACATCCAGCCAGCTGATATCGCTCGGCGCATCACACACATTCGGCGGTGGTCCGCCACCGAGCGCTGCGTCACAGGCAGCCTGATCGGTACAAACCAGCGTCAGACCGGGCGGCAATGACTGACCGGTTGCCGGATCGCTCCATTCGGCATCAGGAAGCTCGGCAGAATCAACGAACGTCTCATGCCATTCCAGATAGATCTCACCGCTGGCATTGGCCGCGATCGGATCGATGCCGGCGCCGGCAAAGTCCAGAATGCCATTCGAGGAATAGGTCGCAATTCCGGAAGCGTTGTCACCGACACCAGGGCGAAGGAACAGACCGGTCTGATCACCCGGGTTGGGGACTATGGCAAGCCGAGACTCACTGAGCCAACTGCCCTCGAACGTCTCAATGGTCACTTCCCAGCCGAGGCCGATCAGTTCGTTGCCGACACCAATGTCAAGCGTCATGGAGGAATTCAGTGGGCTTCCAAACGCTGCGACGGAGACCTTGCCGTCGACCGAAAGTGTTGGGCCGCCGAAACCGGCAGGCAAACTGGAAGCCGCAAGTTCAGATGCATAAACACTGACTCGGCCGTCCAGGGTACCCATGATCGGCCCCGAACCTGTTTCGCGCTGCTGATTATCAGGAATTGCCGCAACAAACGCGCTGGCCACGCCTTCGGCTTGCTCGATGAACCAGTCCAGTGCCAAATCGTTACCGGTGTTGGCAATGTCGATAATCTGACTGCTGGCGGTATCAAGCACATCGACTTCGAAACCCAGAGACCCCGGATTGACTTCAATGGTTGGCAGGCCGCCGGCTACGGTGACTTCCATCGTCACCGGCAGGACGAACACCGGGTTGGATGTATCACTGGTGTTGACGCAGATCCGGGCTTCATAGCTGCCCGGGGCCAGGCCGGTCGAGTCGACATCGATCTGAACCGTTTCAGCGGTATTGACTGCCACCGCGCCCGATGTTGGCGTGACGGTCAGCCAGGGCACATCACTCGGCGTAAGGCAGGCCGAGCCACCGGTACCGAAACCTCGAATGGTCCAGTTACGACCGGCCAACAGATTGTCGATCAGCGCAAAGCTAACCGCCTCGGAAAACACCGGCGGATCGCCAGCCACACCGCCCGGGAAATTGAATGCGATCCAGGAACGTTGCTGCGAAGTGCCCGGGGCGTCGGCAACAGCCGGTCGGTAGAGTTCGCCGGTCGTTCTGTTGACCACGCCAATCAGCACATCACCGCTGTCGGAATCGATATTGATCCCCGGCGGCAGTGTGACGGTCTGGAAATTCACGCCCGCGGTAATGGTCTGATTCAGCACCGAGGCAACGTGGTTCGCGCCCGTGGTGGGGTCACCGTCCGGATCGAACCAGACATGCACATCGAACAGATCGCCAGCCACAACCCCGGCATTCCCGGGCGCGAAGCCGATCGACACTTCCTCCAGTGTGAACGGAATATCCAGCGGCCCCGGCGTGAACCGGTTGAACCACAGGATCTCCTGGTTATCCACGCCAATGATGGTGGCAATGCCAGCGTCGATCACCAGGGAAATATCCTGCGGCGGGTTTGCTTCACGCTGGCCTCCGAGGACGACTGCCGCGGGCGCGGATTCTTCAATGTCGTAGAGGAGGTCATCCACGGCAGTACCGGTGCCGACGTTGCTGATATTGAAAGTTGCTGAACCCGAATTGCCTTCTTCCAACAGGATCGTGAATTCGGTCTCGTCGATCGCAGCAGCGGCGGGCTCCGACTGGGTGCCGGAAATGGCGGCAGTCAGGTGCGCACCCGGCGCCAGGTCTGAGTCTTCGCTCAGCATGATCCGCCCGAATTCAATGCCTCCGGTCAGATTGGCCTGCGGAATGGCTGTAATGGTCAATGTGACCGTTTCGTTGGTGTCACCTGTGAACGAGAACGTTGACGGGGTCACCTGAACATCTAGGTCTGGAGTGAAGCCACCCAGCGTGACCGTCCAGTTCGACGCCACATCAAGGGTGTTGCGGAGTGTGCGGGTAAAGCTGCACTGCGGCGTGCAGTTTAGATTGCGCACTGCCGGCAGGTTCAAGGTCTTGACATCGCCACCGGTGGCCGGATTGGCCGCCAGGTAGTTTGCGAATGTCTCATCCATGACCAGCCCGGCCAGGGCCGCCTGGGTCAGATCGACACGGCCACTGCCGACATCGTCCGGATCCCACGACGTGACACCGTTTTCCTTGTGGCCGCCATTGAAGGCGGTCAACATCAAGGCCGACTTGACCTCCGATGGGGTCCAGTCCGGATTGGCCTGGCGCACCAGTACGGCGGCGCCAGCCGCGTGCGGCCCGGACATGGACGTTCCGCTCATGAACTGATAGCCACCTGGCTGAATCGAGGCGGCCCAGATGCCCACGCCTGGCGCGGTGATATCCGGCTTCTGCAAATCCTGCAAGGGAGCCGGGGTGGGGCCGCGGAGGCTGAAGTTGGCCAGGTTGTCGCCAAGCGCCGCTTCAATCAGGGCCGCGACTTCGGCGTCCACGAATACTTCGGCAGTAGCGCCGTCAAGAACGGTAATGATGCTCTGGCCGACCGCCTGTGACACCATCACCGAGGACACGGTGGTCGCTTCGAGGGCACCCATGACAGTTGGCGCACCCGGTACATTGTTGAACACCACCACAAAAGTGGCTCCGGCCGCGACGGCATTATCGACCTTGACGGAGAAGTTGCACGTGCCGCGCGAAATCAGGGCTGCCTCGCCGTCGAACGCATTGCTCGGGAAGGCGGCACAGCCTTCGACGTTCGTTGCATCAACATCGCCGGCATAACGCAACTGACCTGTGAAATCCTCGCTCATGGTCGGACCAGAGCCTTGGACGGCCAGCGCATCCTGAGGGCCACCTACAACTGAGAGCTGGTTGCCGGAGGTGACGTCGTGCGTGCTCGCAGCAATGCTGGCCACCCAGGGACCACGGTGATTCACCTGGCCAACCGGGTTGGTGATCGTCGCCGTGGTATTGCCGGCCGATGCGGCGACAAAGATTCCGGCGTCAACCAGATCCAGCTTGCGCCGGTCATTGTCGGCCCACGGCGACGTTCCGCCGGAGATGGAAAAATTCATGACATCGACATCGCCGTGAAGCAGAACGCTATTCATGCCGGCCTGAACGTCGGCGCCTGGGCATCCTCCGGGCTGACAGACATGGTAGGTACGAACGTGCGCACAGGGAGCGACGCCTGAAATCTCAGTGAATGGCGCCGGCACATTGGGCGAAGGCACAGTGCTGTTGTCCAGACGGTTGCCGGCCACGGTGGAAGCCACATGACTGCCGTGACTGTTGTTGTCCTGGGGCGAGGGGCCATTGCACAAGCCATTGCCATCGGTGGACTGGCAGTCCAGAAAGCTGATCAGCTTGTCAGGTGCCCCGCCTTCACCGTGCCCGCAGGCCGGATCATTGGCGAATGACGGGTGGTTCGGGGCAACTCCGGTATCAAGGATGGCCGCGACCATGTTCTCACCCTGCAGTCCCAAACCATCGGGCGCGGCTGATCCATTCCAAATTTGATTGGCGCCCATGAACTCGGGACCGCGGAATGTGGAGAGTTCGTAGACTCGTTCCCGCTCGATCGAACGGACGAAATCCTGTCTGGCCAGTTCCCGCGCATCTTCCGGAGTCAGGCGCATGGCCACCCCGCTGTGCGTGACCAGATAATGATGGCTGACTTGCACAGCTCGGCCAAGAGCATCGGTCACGGACCGAAGGTGTGCAGCCTGCTGGTTTCTGACTTCGCTCAACGCGGCCTGTGTAGCTGGCGCGGAGATGTCCAGGCGCGTGCCGGAGACACGATTCAGGCGTTGCAAAAGACCCGGGTCGGAAAATTCGACCAGATAGACATAACGCCCTTGCTCATCGGCCGGACTGAGCTGGGCCTGCATGTCGACCAGCCCGCCCTCCTGCAGATCGGCGTGAGCCGGAACCAGCACGGCCAGCAACAACGTGGCCGCAATAAGCATTAGCCCGTTGGCTGAAAAAAACCTGCACTTGTATTTCATTTATAGACCCTCTATAAGGTTTCACGAACGGTCGAACGCCTCACCTATGCGAGGAGCCCTCCGCCCTTGTTTTGTAATCTGTCCCGAACTGGAGACTGTTTCTTTGAAATCTGTACCGTCTGAGTATACGGAGAGAACCTGGTGCGGTCAAAGCCTTTGGTCGCTCGGCGCATCCGAATTGAATGGAAGCGGGCTGCACAATTGGCTCTCCCCCCTCACGGGACTTTACTTTCTGGCTGCAACCGTCCTGTCGACAACCGCCTTGAGCGCCCAGTCCTTGGCTGTTTCGTTCAACGATGTTTCTGCCGCATCCGGCTTCGAGCCGCTTCATCAGGCCGACATTCCCGCCGGCGGGATTGCCGTGGCGGATTTCAATGGCAATGGTTTTCCAGACATTTTCGTCACCGGCTTCCTTCAACTGAACCGGCTATTTTTCAATCAGGGCAATGGCCAATTCATTGAAGACGACGACATTAACAGCATGATTGCCGGCCAGCGCTGCAGTGTTGCAGCGGCAGCCGATTTTGACAACGACGGTTGGCCCGACCTTTATGTCGGGTGCCTCGGGCAAAGCAATCTGTTGCTGCGAAACCTTTCCGGCCAGGGCTTTGAAAACATCATCACGCCTGAACTCGACCATGCCGCCACCGGCGTTAGTCCGGCTCGCACCGATGCCGTGGCCTGGGGGGACTTGACCGGCAACGGTTATCTGGACCTGTATATAGGAATTCTGCCGAGCAGTGCACAGCCCGATGTCACCAACCCAGACAACCTTGATCGCATCGTACTGAACAACGGCGATGGTAGCTGGACCAATATCGCATCATCGTTCAACTCAGAAGACAAAGTCAGGTTGGCTCGACCAGCCCTGGCGGTCGCGATATCGGATCTGAACTTCAGCGGCCGTCCCGACATCTACGTGGTCAATGACAAGCTCCAGGGCAACGTCCTGTGGCGCAATGAGGGCCCGGGCTGCGATGGCTGGTGCTTCACCGATATCGCCGCAGCCTCCGGCACCGAACGACCGGGATTCGGAATGGGAATTGCAGTAGGCGATATCGACCGCAGCGGCCGCTGGGATCTGTATTTTTCCAGTATCGATGAACAGGTGCTTTTGCGCGGAGCCTCTATTGATCCCCTGTCTTTCATTGAAGACTCCGAAACAGTTCTTGATGTTTCCGGCGTTGGCTGGGGGACCATCTTCGCCGATTTCGACAACGATGGCTGGCTCGATGCACTCCTTGCCATCAGCAGCAGCAGTAACCCGACTGAACTGGACACGGACCGAGTGTTTCTCAACCAGCGCAATGGCACTTTCACTTCTGTCACTCACGGCAGCGGCCTTGATCAGGTCCGAGCCACACAAGCTGCCGCCCGGATCGACTTCAACATGGATGGACGCATGGACCTGGTGCTTGGGCATTGGAATCAATCACCCGGCTATCGTCTTTACCGCAACGACACCAAAAATACTGGGAACTGGATAGGCCTGAAGTTGCGCGGTTATGGTCAAGTCAATCGCGACGCCATTGGCACGCGGGTTTATGTGGACACCGGGGCCGGGACCATGCAGATGAGCGAGTTGCGTGCCGGGGAATCGAGAGGAGCAAGCCATCAGCCCGTTTTGCATTTCGGCATCGGCGAGCACGCATCTGCTGCCGTCACCATCATCTGGCCGGATGGTGAGGTTGAGTTCATTCCAACGTTGGCCGGGGGGGCATACCATTTGCGCCATCATCCATCGGGAAAGACGCTATTTGCAGATCGCTTTTTGACGCAGCCTGACTAACGAGCCTTGTCCTCGGTATTGTCAATGACAATCACCGCGCCCGGGTGACATGGGATAGACTGGCGGGCTGATGCCTGATCAACACCATTTGTTTGCCACCGCGCCGCGCGGCCTTGAGGACATGCTGGCCGACGAGCTTCGCGGCCTCGGCCGCGAGAACGCGCGCGTGGTGCGGGGCGGAGTCGCATTTTCCGGCGATCTCGCAACAGCCTATCGGGCCTGCCTCTGGTCGCGAATCGCCAACCGGATCCTGTTGCCGCTGACCGAGTTCACCGCTGGCGACGATTCAGAACTGTACGCTGGGGTGCGCGAGGTGGATTGGGCCAATCATCTGGGTCCCGACAGCACCCTGGCCGTAACTTTCACCGGTGTCCAGGCTGCGATCAATCACAGCCGCTTTGCCGAGCAACGAGTCAAGGATGCCGTCGTTGACCAACTGCGCGAGCAGACCGGCAATCGCCCCTCGGTCGATACGGATCAACCGGATGTGCGAATCAACGTCCATATGCAGGCTGACCAGGTGACCGTGTCGATTGATCTTTCCGGCGACAGCCTGCACCGCCGCGGCGTCCGCGAGGCCGCTACCCAGGCACCATTGAAGGAAAACGTGGCGGCCGCGATGCTGGTCCGCGCCGAGTGGCCTGGAATCGCTGCGGCGGGCGGCGGTTTCGTCGACCCCATGTGTGGCTCCGGCACCCTGGCCATCGAAGCAGCCTGGATGGCCGGCGACGCAGCACCGGGCCTGGTGCGGACGTATTTCGGTTTTCTGAATTGGCGCGGTCATGACGATCAGGTCTGGAAGAACTTGCTGGACGAGGCGATTGAACGCCAGGAAGCGGGCCTGACGCGCCTGCCGCCCATCCTTGCCAGCGATCATGACCCGCGGTCGGTCGCCCTGGCGCGGGACAATATCGCCCGCGCCGGTTTGCGTCGGCATATTCAGGTCGAATGCCGCGAACTCAGCGAGGCCCGACCACCAATCGACGTTGATACCGGCCTGTTGGCCGCAAACCCGCCGTACGGCGAGCGGATCGGCGAACAGCACGAACTGGTTCCCCTGTACCTGCGCCTGGGCGATACCCTGAGGCGCCATTTTTCCGGGTGGGCTGCCATCATTCTCAACGGTGCCGGATGCCAGATCGGCTTGCGTCCTGATCGAACCTGGCAACTTCATAACGGCCCGATCATCTGCCGACTGGAACGGTTCGAGATCAGTCCTGAATCAGACGCGAGCGATCGTCAGCCAGCCCCGGACCTGATCAATCGCCTGCACAAGAATCAGCGTCAGCTCAAACGCTGGCTCAAGCGCGAAAATATCAGTTGCTACCGAATCTACGACGCCGATATCCCCGAATACGCCCTGGCGATCGACGTTTACGGCGCCAGCGACGGTCAATGGCTGCACGTACAAGAATACGAATCGCCCGCCAGCGTCGACCAGGGTCGGGCCCAGGCACGGCTTCAGGCCGCGCTGAGCGTTATCCCAAGGGCGCTGAATGTGCCGCCTCAAAACATGGCATTCAAGGTTCGCCGGCGCCAACGCGGTCGCGAACAGTACGAGCGCTTCGGCGACCAGTCGAGGTTCCTGACCGTACACGAAGGACGCTGTCGTTTGCGGGTCAACCTGACCGACTACCTCGACACCGGGCTGTTTCTCGACCACCGTACGGTGCGGCTCTGGCTTGGAGAGGAGGCCAGGAACAAGCGCATGCTCAACCTGTTCTGCTACACCGGCGCGGCCACGGTGCACGCGGCAGTGGGCGGAGCGGTCAGCACGACCAGCGTCGATCTGTCGAAAACCTACCTCGACTGGCTGCGACGTAACCTGGAGCTCAACGGTTGCCACGGCCCTGATCACCAAATTGTCCACGCCGACTGCCGGGAATGGCTTGACCGGTGCAGGGATCCATACGACCTGATCTTCCTCGACCCACCCAGCTTTTCCAATTCCAAACGCATGGACGGCAGCCTGGACATTCAACGCGATCATGCCGACCTGATCCGGGCCGCCGCCGGCTGCCTGAGCCCGGACGGTGTATTGGTGTTCTCGACTAATCTGCGGCGGTTTCGCCTTGATGCCGACCTGGACGACGAGTTGTTGATCGAGAACCGAACGGCCTGGTCCATCCCGAAGGACTTCCAGCGCAATCAACGCATTCACCAATGCTGGTTCATTCGCCAACCCTGCGACTAAGAATCTCTCGCGCAGAGACGCTGAGGCGCAGAGGGGAAAACCCGTAAAGCCCTGTTATCCTCTGCGTCTCTGCGCGATTGGGCTTAGTCTGTTTGATGAGAGGCACGGACCGTGTCCTCAGCACCTCGCTGGCAACCGGTATAATGGGAAGTTGACTAAAACGAACGGAGAAAATAATGGCTGAAGCCTCAGCAAGACACATCCTGGTCAAGGATCAGGCGCTATGCGATGAATTGAAATCAAAAATCAGCAACGGCGAGGATTTCGCGGCCATCGCGCGTGAACACTCCCAATGTCCATCAGGGCGTGACGGCGGCAGCCTTGGCACGTTTGGTCCCGGCCAGATGGTGCCCGAATTCGATCAGGTCGTCTTCAGCGCGCCGCTCAATGAAGTCCAGGGCCCGGTCAAAACCCAGTTCGGCTATCACCTGCTTGAGGTCACCAGCCGGAAAGCCTGATTGGCTTTTGCCAGACGTACATACGTAAAGGGCGCCGCGGCGCCCTTTTTTTGTCCAGCTAGGCTATTTCTTAGTCCTTGCAAGAAATTTCCTAGGTATTTCGACGTCAATTTCCCACCTGAACCAATGTGTTTCTCTGATCGCTCAAAAGACCGGTCAACCGGAGAATGGATCAATATCCGGTGGAGCGCCGACATGATAAAAACTGAGCTCTTGTTGAAAATCAAGGCACGCATAGAAGCTGCCGAAAAGGAACTGCAAGACAACCCGTCGAACCCCAGGGCCGCGGCGATGCTGGAATACCTTCGGGGCGTCCATTCCGACTACTCCGCCCTCTGCCCCCGCCACCCGATCTTTCAATCGTCGGACAAACATCAAAAGCACTGACCGCGAAGATAAAAGCAAAGTCAAAGGCGACTAACCGCGAAGACGCAAAGAGCGCTAAGAAAGGTAACCCCATTTTTTTTCGATTTTGCTTTTGATTTTCGCTTTTACTTAGCGGTCTTTGCGTCCTTGCGGTTAGTCGCCTTTTCCTAACCCTTGTCGACGCCTCTGCTATTCTTCAATATTGCTCTTCACGGACAACACGATGCCTAAATCCGCCATTGGTAGTTTCGCCTCCCATGCAGTGATCGGACTTGTCGCCGCCCTCACCCTGTCGGTCTCGGTCGACACGTCAGCACTGGATACCACCCGGCCCATTCTGCTCGGCAACCACTGGGTTGCCGTAACCGGCAAGCCGCAGGGGGCGACCGCTGGCGCGATGATGTTTCAGCAGGAAGGCAACGCGGTTGACTCGGCAGCGGCGATGCTGGCCGCCACCGCCACCATGTGGGATGTCCTGGGCTGGGGAGGTGAGACTCAAGCGCTGATCTATAATCCGCATACACAAGAGGTGATCGGCATCAATGCCTTGGGCGTGGCTCCGACGGGCGCGACGGTGGAATTTTTCCGTGATCAGGGCATGGTCTATCCGCCCGAATTCGGCCCGCTGGCCGCGACCACTCCAGGCACGCCGGGCGGGCTGATGGTCATGGTCGCCGAGTATGGCAAGCTCAGCCTGGCCCAGGTACTGGCTCCGGCCATCCAACTGGCCGAGGGCTATCCAATCGAGGCGTCCCAATCGGCCAATATCGAGAACCGGCGCGAGATCCTGGAACAATGGCCGGACTCGCGTCGGGTGTTCCTGCCGCATTACAACCCGGATGATCCTTCGCAGCGTGCTGCACCGGCGCCGGGCGAGATCTTCCGCCAGCCTGATCTGAAAGCGATGCTGGAAAAATTGGTCGAGGCCGAGGCCGAGGCACTGGCTGAAGGCAAGACCCGCAAAGAAGCAATCTATGCTGCCAATGAGCGCTTCTACCGTGGCGATATTGCCGAGGAGATCGTGCGGGCCACACGCGAGCATGGCGGCTTGTTCACCCACCAGGACCTCGCCGAGTGGCAAGTGCTGATCGAAGAGCCAGTCACCGTCAACTATCGCGGCATCGACGTCTACAAGCTGACCACCTGGACCCAGGGACCGGTAATGCTGCAGGCCCTGAACATTCTCGAAGGCTTTGACCTCAAGGCCATGGGATACAACTCGACCCGCTATGTCCACACGCTGTACCAGGCCATGAGCCTGGCATTCGCCGATCGCGACTTCTACTATGGCGACCCGTACTTTCCGCCGGCCGAGCCAATTGAGGGCCTGTTGTCCAAGGACTATGCCGCCGAGCAGCGCAAACTGATTTCCTTTGACCGCATGATCGAGGATATCCGACCGGGTGACCCCTATCCATTCCAGGGGCAGACCAACCCGTTCGAGGAACTGCGCCAGCAATGGACCCCCAACCCGCCGGACGCCGAAGCCATGGGCGTTGAAGGCTTCCAGCAGGCCGGCGTCATGAGCCACCAGGAAGGCTTTCTAGCCGGCACCACATCAATTCAGGCCGCCGATGCCGAGGGCTGGGTGGTTTCGGTCACGCCATCGGGTGGCTGGATCCCGGCCTTTATCGCCGGCAACAGTGGCGTTGGCCTGAGCCAGCGCATGCAAAGCTTTGTTCTCGATGAGGCAATCAACCCGTTCAACGTTCTGGAACCCGGCAAGCGACCGCGCGTGACCCTGACACCCAGTCTGGCGTTGCAGGATGGCAAGCCCCTGATGGCCTTCTCGGTCCAGGGCGGCGATTCCCAGGATCAGAATCTGCTGCAGTTCTTTCTCAACATGGTCGAATGGGACATGAACGTTCAACAGGCCGCCGATGGCCGCGGCAACATCATCAGCTACCAGATGCAAAGCTCCTTTGGCGCACACCAGGCCGAGCCCGGTCGGCTGCAGGTGACCCCGCTGGTTTCCAGCTACAGCCGCGAGCAATTGGCAAAGATGGGCTATGACGTGGAACTGGTCGAGCGCACCTACAATCCCACCACCGCCATCTGGTTCGACTTCAAGCACGGTGCCATGCACGGGGCGGCCAGTGACTACGGCGACGATTACGGCATCGCCTGGTGATGCCTTAAACCGACCGGACTGGTAAGAGCGCGCCGTCTGTGCGTGACTTCTTGCACGGGCCCTCGACCACTGCCAGGGACTATAATCAGTGTCTTCGTAAAAGCATTTTGGGTATGTCTCGATGAAAGTGTTATTGATTGCCATTGGCTGGTGCCTGCTGTTCGTGCTGAGTTGGCCGCTGGCGCTTCTGGTGCTGATTTTGTGGCCACTGATCTGGCTGATCAGTCTGCCGTTCCGGGTTCTGGGTATCGCCGTGGAGGGTGTGTTCGCGCTGTTGCGCTCCATTGTCCTGCTTCCGGCACGGCTGCTGGGATACCGCGACCGCACCGCATAACGCGAACCACAGACAGGTCCACAGCGAGCTTTAGTGTGACCACTCTAGAATTGGCCAGTAGCGTGTCATGGCATGAACGCGCCATCCTCTCCCTCAAGCAAGCTGGCCTCGACCAGACATTTTCACCTGGTGTTTTTCATCACCTTGTTGACTTCCAGCGTACTTGCGCATGCACAACCATGTGATTGTAGCTGCACCGATTACGACCACTTGGTGGGTCTAACTGACCAGGGCAGCAGCCAGATCCTTCACATTGATCAGTGCGGCGCTGCGTGCGCCATGGCCTGGGCGCTCTGCGATGATGCGCTTGCGCGTTCGTCGACCACTCAACCGAATATCGAATTGCTCGGCTGGCTGAGTGGCTGCTGGCAAAGCGACAGTGTCGAGGCCGGTTCGATCGAACACTGGCTGCCACCGGCCGGTGACAGTATGCTCGGCGTTGGCCGAACGGTAAGGGAAGGTACGACGGTGACGTTCGAGTTCATGCAGATTCGCCGCCAGGACGACGGCAACCTGGCGTTCATCGCCCAGCCGAACGGCCGCGAACCCACCACGTTTCCATTGCTGAGCCTGGATGCCAGCGAAGCCGCGTTCGAAAACCGGCAGCATGACTTTCCAACGCGCGTGATCTATACAAGTCAGGGTCCTGAAAAACTGCAGGCCCGTATCGAAGGCACCCGCAACGGTCGCAAGGTCACCATTCCCTTCCCCATGACCCGCATTAGCTGCGACGACGTACAGTAGTCTCTCCATCGATGGGTATAATCGCGGGCTAGCTTCGCAACCTGTCAGGAGTCAGCATGTCTCAGCAAATTCGAACGGGAGCTGCCGCACCCGTGATTCGCGCACCCCACGGCACGACCTTGAGCTGCCAGGGCTGGCATCAGGAAGCGGCCATGCGCATGCTGATGAATAACCTCGATCCGGCCGTGGCCGAAAAACCGGAAGAATTGATTGTCTACGGCGGCACCGGCAAGGCGGCGCGCAACTGGGACTGCTACCACGCCATCATCGCCACGCTGAAACGTCTCAAAAACGATGAAACTCTGCTGGTTCAGTCCGGCAAGCCAGTGGGCGTGGTGCGTACCCACGATCAGGCCCCACGCGTGTTGATCGCCAATTCCAACCT
Source organism: Wenzhouxiangella sp. (assembly GCA_041744195.1). GTDB lineage: Bacteria > Pseudomonadota > Gammaproteobacteria > Xanthomonadales > Wenzhouxiangellaceae > Wenzhouxiangella. The sequence continues at coordinate 26,092 of JBGTLI010000135.1, forward strand.
GGTGCCCCGCTGGGGAACCTGGGACGTGTTTCGTGATCTGGAGGACAAGGGCCTGACCATGTACGGCCAGATGACCGCCGGGTCGTGGATCTATATCGGTTCGCAGGGCATTGTCCAGGGCACCTATGAAACGTTTGCCGAGCTGGCCCGCCAGCATTTTGGCGGCAATCTGCGGGGCAAGCTGACCGTCACAGCAGGGCTTGGCGGCATGGGAGGCGCCCAGCCGTTGGCGATTACCATGAACGATGGCAACTGCCTGGCGGTCGAAGTCGACGAATGGCGCATCGACCGTCGGGTCGAGACGGGCTACTGCGACGCCAAGGCCACGTCGCTGGACGAGGCCCTGGACCTGATCGACAAGGCCCGTGGTCCAATCTCTGTCGGCCTGCTTGGCAACATCGCCGAGGTGCTGCCTCAGATGCTTTCACGCAATATCATCCCGGATTGTTTGACCGACCAGACCTCCGCCCACGATCTGCGCGAAGGCTATATCCCGGCCGGCTATACACTGGAAGCCGCAGCCGCCTTGCGCCAGTCCGACCCGAAAACTTACGACAACAAGGTGCTTGACTCCATGGTCGTTCATGTCGAAACCATGCTGGCGATGCAGGACAAGGGCGCCATCACCTTCGACTACGGCAACAACCTGCGCGGTCAGGTCGCCGACCACCGCGGTATGGCCAACGCCTTCGATTTCCCCGGCTTCGTACCGGCCTACATTCGGCCATTGTTCTGTCGCGGAGCAGGCCCGTTCCGCTGGGCCGCGCTTTCCGGCAACCCGGCCGACATCGCCGCTACCGACAAGGCCATCCTCGAGTTGTTTCCGGAAAAGGAACACCTGAAACGCTGGATCCATCAGGCACAGAAGAAGATTCAGTTCCAAGGTCTGCCGGCCAGGATTTGTTGGCTTGAATACGGCGAACGTGCCGAGGCGGGTGAGAAGTTCAACTGGCTGGTCGAAAAGGGCAAGGTCGAAGCCCCCATCGTCATTGGTCGTGATCATCTTGACTGCGGCTCGGTCGCCTCGCCCAACCGCGAAACCGAAGCGATGAAGGATGGCTCCGACGCGATAGCAGACTGGCCGATCCTCAACGCCCTGGTCAATACCGCCTGTGGCGCGAGCTGGGTTTCGGTTCACCATGGCGGCGGCGTGGGCATTGGCTACTCTCTGCATGCCGGCATGGTCAGCCTGGCCGACGGCACAAAGTCGGGCTATGAGCGGCTGCAAAGAGTGCTGACCGCCGACCCTGGCATGGGCGTGTTCCGCCACGTCGACGCTGGCTACGACGAGGCGATCAGGACCGCAAAAGAGCGCGGTGTCGATGTGCCAATGATGGACTAGATCAAGAGTCTTACCCCATCAATCAGCCGAATCGTTCCTCATGTGGCGATCCCTTGTCGTCGGTGGATCAATCCGCGTGCCGCCAGCACCAGACCGAGCAGGCCCAGCGTGATGAGTGCCGGCCCGGGCCAGCGGGGTGTCGGATCAATGGGACGCCAGTCGCCGCTGCCGTAAAGCACATAGGCCGACCACGCCTGGGTGGGATAGCCGGCATCGTGCAGGTCGGCACGTGCCTGGCGCATAGCTTCCGACAAGGTCAGGCCAGCTGCCAGATGCCGATAAACGCGTTCAAAATACGCCTGGGCGTCGCCATCATCAATTGTCCTGCGAGTCGAGATCACGCCTGGCGATCCGGCGATCAGAAAGGAACGGGACAGGCTCATCAAGCCCTCGGTGTTGAGTACCTGTCCGGTGGCGCTTGAACAGTTGGCCAGCACCACCGCGATGCCGTCGAGCTGTAGTTGTTCGATCTCGCGTGGTTGCAGCAAACCATCCACATCTTCACCGTCGGCCGCCAGCAGGATAGCCGATGCATGGGCCCGTTCCGGGTGAATCAGGGTGTGGGTGGCAAAGTGAATCAGACGCGTGTCGGCCAGAGCCTGCGGTTCTTTCAGCAATGCCTCACTGGCCGCGGCGCCGTGGTAGACGCGAACCCGTCCGGGCCCAAGAAGACGGCGTATTTGCACGGCCTCTGCCCGCGCACCCGGCAATTGCGCCAGGCGCTCGGCGGGAAAGGCAGCATCCAGCGCCCGGTAGCCGGACTGCGGCAACTGTGGATCGGCCAAAATCATAACCTTGCCGCCCGAACGCTTGCGCTGCTCAATGGAGAACCACAACGAAGCCGATGCGGTCAGCTCCAGGGCGTAAGTCAGGCCCAGAGGCTGGCCGCCGGGTCCGGGCAATGCATCCAGCGGCAACGCCTCGATTCCGATGTCGGGCACAATGACCAGATGGGCTACAGTGGACGGAAGTCCGTTGAGCATCTCGCTCAGCAGGTCGGCGCCCAGGGTCTGCAACAGTTGAGCGGCCGCGCCATCCTGCCAATCATCAAAACCCTCCATCAGTTCTGCGGCACCACGCAATCGATTGGCGTCGGGGACACGATACAGACCATACCCGTGGCGGTGAATGACATGCAGCCAGCCAGAACCGGGATGGGACTGCTTACCTGGAACACTGGTCAGAAATGAAAGCAGCGCCTGGTGCTCACCGAGCCTGGTTCGAAGCCGAGTCGGATTCGCCGCCGCCGGCAGCTCGACCATCTCGGCTTCTTCGGTTACGACTTGACGCCACTGTATCTCCAACTGTCCCAGCTCGGCGCGTACCTGATCGACCCGCTCGGCATCACCGCTCGCCTCGACCAGCGCTCTCTGGGTTCGATTGATACGCCTGGCCAGATCCCGAACTGCCTCGCTCTGGCTGTCTTTACCGGCGCTCAGGCGGCGTTCACGTAGGACCAGGGCGCGGTTGGATTCAAGCAACTCGAAAGCGCGCCAGACCAGCTCCGGGTATTCTTCGGCATGGGCGTAGGCACGATCGGCCAGCCTTCGATAGTCCCACATCAGGCCGTCGATAAATTGTGCCCGCTCCGGTCCGACCAGTTGGCGCTCGCGTAACTGGCGTTCACCAGCGATCGCGGCGATCGAATCGGCGAAAGCCTGGGGTGGTGAGCGGGTTGCCCAGATCACCTCCAGGCACTGTGCCTGGATCTGCCAGATCGCGCGCGGGTTGCCTTCTGCCAGAGAAACCGCCTCGTCAATCAGCGCCAGCGCATGCTCTGGATCGTCGCTCAACGCCAAAACGGCCATATTGGCAATACAAACCGCCTCCCGGCGCTGGTCCCGCCCGTTGCGTGCATGTTCCACGCATCGCTTCAGCAATTCCATTCGCTCCGGTTCGGGCCGTTGGCGAGCCAGCAGAGTCAGTGCCATCGCCCGGCTGGAAGAATGAGCCCGGCCGTCGGCCACGGTGTCTTCCAACAAACTGATGATTCGCTCTGATTCACCAGGCCGCAGGTCCGGTGCGGGCAGATTAGCGAGTTGATTGGCCAGGTTATTGCGTGCCATGGCCGCGGTCGCGTGCAAGGATTCGCTTTTCGCCAGCTCCAGAATGTGTTCGAACTGTGTGGCCGCTTGGCGATGGCGTTTGGTGCGACCCAATATCAGGCCGCGCAGGTGGTGCCAGCCGATCTGTTCGCTGATGGTCTGACCGGGCTCAATTTGTTCGAACAGCAGCAAGGCCTCCTCAAGGCGCTCATTGAGCGTCAGCAACAGGGAGGCGTGGGTTTGGCGAAGTCGATTGAGCTGCCAGTCCAGTCCGGCGTCGAATGCCCGTTCCTCGGCCAACACGATTTCAGCCAGGGCAATACGTGGTTCGGCCTGCAAAGACAGGGCGTAGGCCAGCAGGTGTCGGGCACAGACTTCGGCGTCGACCCGGTTACTTTCACTCCACCCCGGTATGGCACGATCAAGAAGATTGCGGGCGGCAGCGATGTCACCCAGATCCAGCAGCATCGATGCCTGCATGGTCAACCAGGGAGCCGCTTCGGCCGGGCTGGCGCCAAGCAACTTTGCGTCCAGCTTTGTGATCGCCGCACGCACCGCCGACTGCTCCCCGGAGACCAGCCAGTGCCTGGCCTCCGGAACGGTTTGGCGCAGGCACTCCGACGCCGCTGCCGGCTGGCCGGCCAGCACGGCTGCCAGCAGAACAAGGGCCGAGGTCACGGCCCGCATCACCGATCAGACCGGAAGGATCCAGGCAATGGAGTCTGCTGCCAAGCCCAACTGTCGAGGCTCGTCGCGGTCGGTCTTGCCACAGAATAACCAGCAAATCAGCAGTCCCGCCGTTAGCCCGGCGCCGGCGGAAAACAGCACGATGCCGGCCAGTGAGACCGGCTTGATCGGGGTGGTGTCGTCATCCTTGTTGTCCCTGGGATCATCGCTCATCGTTTCTCTCCTTGGTTTTCAGACTTGGATGCGTGCGAAACACGCTAGTGGTCGAGCCTGTGTTCGTGTTCGGATCTGGCCAGAATGGCCGTCCGGGTCACCGAGCGCAGCTCACTGCCATCGTCCAGGCGAGCAATGACGTACCAGTAGAGCTCATCACCGTCGGACAAATGTTCGAGATCGTGTCGAGAAAGCACAATTCCGGTCTCCAGGGTGGTGCCGCTGAAAACCTCGACCAGGTTGGCGTCCATGACCCTGACCCGGTACTCACTGGCCACCGGGACCTCGCTCCAGCGGAGATGGAACCCGTCGGCCAGCAGAACGGCGCGCTCCGGAACAAGCAGGTCTACGGTCTGAACTCCGATGCCCCGCACGATCGATCGGTCGCCGGGGGCCGGGGTACCGGGATCGAACTGCGGCAACATCGAGATAACGCCGAGACCCAGCATGATCGCAGCGGCGGCCGCCCAGGCAACCGGCACCGGGCGCAAGCGGAACGGCTTACGTCCAACGTTGCCACGCGCTCGCTGCAGCTCCAGCGCGACCCGCCAGGACTGGGCGCATTGGCCACAGTGGGCGGTATGAAGCACCACCTCGCGCACCTGATTCGACGCCAGCCTGCCCGAGGCCGCATCGAACAGACGGCTGTCATCGGGACATTCGCCAGCAGTGGTCGGTTCGGTCAAGTTCTGCCAGGCTTGCTGCAGCCGGCCGGTGTCGTCAGTCTTGCTCATGGTCGCTGGTATCCTTTCGCCATCAAGCATTCGCGCAAATCGATCAGGCCCCTGTAGACGCTATTGTCAGCCTGCTTGACCCGCCAGCCCAGCAGACGCGCGATTTCCGGCACTCGATGACCCTGCAAATGCAGCGTTACTCCCAGGGTCCGTGACTCAACCATGCGACTGAGGCATTCGCGAAGCGCTGCTGCAAATCCACGTCCCTCGGTTACCCGGAAGGGATCCGGCGTTCCGGCAACCAGCGCTGATGCCGAGTGTTCGAGCGAAAGTTCGGCGCGTCGCTCGACACGGCGAATCTCGTCAACCAGCACGCTGTGAGCCGTCTTGTATAGATAAGACGCTTTGTAGGCGGGATCTCCCTCACCGGATTGGTGTCTTTCCAGAATTCGGAGCATGGCCGATTGAACCAGGTCGTCCCGGCTGGCCTGCATCCAGCGCGGGCAAAGTCGGTTGACGGCTCGCTCCAGAACCTGCCGAATCTCTGCGGCATTCACCAGGTTTCCCATGGCCGTCTGTCATTCCCGTCAGTCATTCGGCCCCTTGATATCTTTGCTCACCCAAGACTCCCACCCCTTGGCCAATTTTGCATTATACGCAGGATGCATTTGCCCATTGTCCGCTTCAATTGTAATGAAGATCAAGGAAAGTTAACCACAAAGCGACGGGAGTCACAGTGAGACGCAAATCGGCTGCACTGCCGTGCAGGCCCTTCGGGAGCCTCTGAATAAGCGGTGGCAAGCTGATAATATCACCGGGTTCCACGAGGAAATCCCGCCGCCGCATTGCCATGAGCCAGCCTGAAATGAAATCAACTGTCACCATCCGCCATCTTTACTCCGACCTAGAACGGCGTTGCCACTCGCTGAACGCTGATTTCGGCGCTGTGGTTCGCTCTCGCGAGGTGGTCGACGCGGCCCTCAGGCGGGACGAGGCAATTTACGGCGTCAACACCGGTTTCGGCGCGCTGGCTAGTAAGCGTGTCAGCGCAGATCAACTGGCGAAACTGCAGCGCAACCTGTTGTTAAGCCATGCCTGCGGCACCGGCGAGCCGGTACCGGTCGAGATCAGTCGTCTAATGCTCAAGCTCAAGATCCACGCATTGGGGTTGGGTCAATCCGGTATTTCAATTCCGGTTTTTCAGCAGCTGTTGAAACTCGACGAGCTCGGTGTGGTGCCCTACATTCCCAGCCGCGGCAGCCTGGGGGCGTCCGGGGATCTGGCGCCGCTGGCCCACATGAGCCTGCCGCTGATCGGCCACGGCCGCTGCTGGAAGCCGGATTTCAGTGGACCCGAACCGGCCGAAGAGTCGTTGGCGCGGCACCATCTGAAGCCGGTCGAACTGGCCGCCAAGGATGGACTGGCGCTGATCAATGGAACGCAATTGATGCTGGCCTACGGCGCTTTCATCCTGCACCGCGCCCTGCACCTGCTGGATGCGGCCGACATTCTCGGCGCCATGAGCCTGGAGGCGTTGCAGGGATCGGCCCGACCGTTCGATGCGCGTGTCCATGCGGTGCGCCCACACCCTGGACAGGTCAAGGTGGCCGGGCGAATTCGAAAATTGCTGGCCGACTCCGAAATTCTTGAATCGCATCGTCACTGTGGCAAAGTTCAGGATCCGTACTGCCTGCGCTGCATCCCCCAGGTCCATGGCGCCAGTCGTGACGCTTTCGATCACATCATTCAGGTGCACGAATGTGAGCTGAACTCGGTCACCGACAATCCGCTGGTCTTTCTCGACGGCGACATCATTTCCGGCGGCAACTTTCACGGTCAACCGCTGGCCCTGACCCTGGATTACGCTGCCATTGCCCTGTCCGAGATCGCCAGCATTTCCGAGCGCCGCACCTATCTCTTGCTCGAAGGACACGACGGCCTGCCCAAGCTGCTGATGAAGGACACCGGCATCAACTCAGGCTTCATGATCCCGCAGTACACCGCTGCAGCGCTTGTCAGCGAAAACAAGGTCCTGAGCCACCCGGCCAGCGTCGATTCAATTCCGTCCAGTCTGGGCCAGGAAGACCATGTTTCCATGGGCTCGATCAGCGCATTGAAACTACTCAGCATTCTGCACAACGTGGAAGGTGTTCTGGCGGTGGAAATGCTCACCGCCGCCCAGGCGCTTGATTTCCGCGCCCCGCTTAAGCCGGGCCGGGGCGTCCATCGCGCGCATCAATTGATCCGTGAACAGGTTCGCCACGCTAGCGAGGACTATGAAGTCGGCGCAGACATTGACGCCTGCACCCGGCTGCTACGCGCCGGTGACTGGGTGCGGGATGTCGCCAGCACATGAGCGAGATGCTTGGCCTGGCCAGCCAGAATCTGTTGTCACCGATCGTTCTGTCGTTTGTCCTCGGTTTGGCTGCCGCCCTGGTCCGCTCCGACCTGAGCATTCCCGAAGCGGTTGCCAAGGGTCTGTCGATCTACCTGTTGTTCGCGATCGGCTTCAAGGGCGGTGTCGAGGTTGCCGCCACCGGCCTGGATGCGCTCATCGTCATGGCGCTGCTGGCAGGCTTCGCGCTCTCGGCCGCGCTGCCGTTGCTGGCCTATGCCCTGCTTCGCATCATGACCCGGCTGGAGCGGGTCGATGCGGCCGCCGTAGCCGGCCACTACGGTTCAATTTCCATCGTCACCTTCGTTGCCGCATCCACCTTGCTGCAATCGCAGGGCGTCCACTTCGAGGGCTGGCTGGTCGCGGTGGCTGCGGTCATGGAGGTTCCGGCCATCGTGACCGCCCTGTGGCTGGCGGGTCGTTCGAGTGCCGGCCGCGAAGGTTTGCCCTGGCGTGAAATCAGCCTGAATGGTTCGATCGTACTTCTGATGGGCGCCTTTGCGATTGGATGGATTACCGGTCCGACCGGCATGAGTGAGGTCGAGGGACTATTGATCCTGCCATTCAAGGGCTTGCTTTGTCTGTTCCTGCTGGACATGGGACTGATCGCTGGCCGCGGCTTGCGCAATAGCGCCCGGTTGCTCAAGCCCGGCCTGATTCTGTTTGGCCTGTTGATGCCGCTGATCGGCGGCATGATCGGCATTCTTGCCGGCTGGGCCCTGGGTCTGTCGACCGGCGGCCTCGCCATTCTCGGAACGCTGGCGGCTTCGGCTTCCTATATCGCAGTGCCGGCCGCCATGCGCGTGGCCCTGCCGCAGGCCAACCCGGCCATCTACCTGACCCTGGCCCTGGGTATTACCTTTCCGTTCAACCTGGCCTTCGGCATCAGTTTCTACCTGCTGGTGGCCCGCTGGCTGACTGGAGGCTGATTGATGCAGACTCATCGCGCCAAACGCATTGAAATCATCATTGAAACGCCCGCCCTGCGCACCTTGCGCCGGTCCCTGGAGCGCGCCGGCGTCAAGGGCTACTCGATCCTGCCGGTCATGGGCGGGCACGGTCGCAGCGGGTCGTGGTCGCGCGAAGGCGAGGTCGGCATCGCATCGAACATGGTCACCGTGCTGTGCCTGGTCACGCCCGAGCGCGCCGACAGCGTTCTGGAGGCTGTGTTTAAAGTGGTCGAACGCCAGATCGGCATCGTCACCGTCAGCGAAGTCGAAGTGGTCCGACAGGAGCGCTTCTGATCATGCCGATTCTCCACAATATCGCCCAGTTGTGCACCGTACCGTCCAACGGCAATCAGGCCCATATCGCCAGCCTGAACGACGCCGCCCTGGTCTGGCGCGACGATGCCATCGTCTGGACCGGACAGGCTGCCGAGTTACCGCCCCGGTTCGCTGGCGAAGAGCGCATCGACACCGGTGGCCGCTGTGTGGTGCCCGGCCTGATCGACTGTCATACCCACCTTTGCTTCGGAGGCTGGCGCGGTGATGAGTTTGCCGCGCGCCTGGAAGGCAGAAGCTACCAGGAGATCCAGGCTACCGGTGGCGGCATAACCAGCACCGTGAAAAGGACCCGGGCGGCCAGCGAGACCGAACTCGAACAAAAGGCCCACCAGGCACTGAAGGAAATGGCCACGCTGGGCGTGACCACGGTTGAGGCCAAATCCGGTTACGGTCTGAGCCTGGATGACGAGATCAAGCAGTTGACCGTCTACCGAAATCTCAATCGGTCTCAGCCGGTCGAAATCGTGCCCACCTGCCTGGGCGCCCACCTGGTACCGCCGGAATATGCTGACCGGCGCGATGCTTACCTGGACCTGCTGTGCAATGAACTGATTCCACGCGTGGCCGCGAAAAAACTTGCACGCTTTTGCGATGTGTTTATCGAGGAGAACGCCTTCACTCTGGACGAAGGCAGGCGCATTCTCGAAACAGCGCGAGCTCATGGCCTGGGCCTGAAGATCCATGCCGATCAGTTGTCATCGGGTGGCGGGGCCGGGCTGGCAGCCGAACTAGGCGCGGTTTCGGCCGAGCACCTGGAATACGCCAGCTCGGAAGACATGGCGGCGATGGCGGCCAGCGGCACGGTCGCCGTCAGTCTGCCGATCGCATCGCTATACCTGCGCGAACCTTACCTGTCAGCCAGAAAATGGATCGAAGCGGGTTGCCGGGTTGCCGTCGCCACGGACTTCAACCCGGGTTCAGCCCCCAGCTACCACCTGCCGCTGTCCATGCTGCTGGCCTGCCTCAATCAACACATGAGCCCGGCCGAGGTTCTCAAGGCCGTCACCAGCCACGCCGCCCGCGCCATCGGCCTGGAAAAGACCCACGGCAGCCTGCTACCCGGCTACCAGGCCGACATCGCCATCATCGACGCCCCGGACATCAACCATTGGCTCTACCACTTTCGCCCGAACGCCTGTGTTGGCACGATCAAGAAGGGGCGCTGGGTTCATTCGGCGATGAACAAGGTCTGAGATCGGTTTACGGTTTACGGTTTACGGTTTACGGTTTACGGTTTGCGGTTTGCGGGTGGCATTGATTCAACCAAACGCGTAGGTCGGGGTCGCATCCCCGACGGTCAAAAGGTTGGCTCGAGTAAAACAGTCGTTCCGTACGGCCCCGGCATCGTCTTGAGCCAGTACCCTTCATGATTCTGGTGCCACAGGAAAAGCTCTCCCAGGCGATAACCAGGCGGGGTTGTGCAGGAGGCCGGGGATCGGATTAAAGAACCCTCGAAGCAGAAGCATGTCCAAGACGATGGCGGGTTAGACGGTGGGCGTGTGGCATAGGGTGACTGCGACGTGAAAATACAGTTGTTCAAGTACTGGAATCGGCTGAGTTCCAGTTTCTGGTTTGTACCGGCGATCATGGTCAGTCTGGCAGTGGCGTTGGTCTTCGTGAGCAACGCCGTGGACGAGCCGGCGACGGAGTGGATAGAAAGCAACCTGGGTTGGGAAATCACCGGTGAAGCGGAAGCAGCAAGCGTTGTGCTGGGGACCATCGCCGGATCGATGATTACCATCGCTGGCGTGGTATTTTCGATGACGCTGGTAGCCCTTTCTCTGGCATCTTCCCAATTGGGGCCCCGCTTGCTGCGCAATTTCATGAGCGATACCATTACACAGGTCGTCCTCGGCACGTTCATTGCCACTTTCCTGTACTGTCTGCTCGTCCTCCGCTCGGTCCGCCACGAAGACGAATACGCGTTTGTCCCCAACCTGTCAGTTTATATCGGGGTGGCACTCGCTGTGGCCAGCGTCGGGGTCTTTATCTACTTCATTCATCATGTCTCCGTTTCCATTCAGGCCAACGAAATTGCCGGACGAATCGGCAAGGAATTGATCGAAAAGGTCGACAAGCTTTTCCCGGACAACATCGGGAAGGAGGGCCGACGGACCAAGACGGACCCACCCGACGCCGGGTTTATTGAGGCTTTCGACCGGGAAGCCAAGCCGGTCAGCTCGGATGGGGATGGTTATCTTCAGAACGTTGACGGGGATGCCCTGCTGGAACTGGCAACAGAGAAAGACCTGGTCATTCGGCTGACGCAGAAGCCTGGCAGTTACGTAGTCGCCGGTTGTCCACTGGTGTTTATTCGGCCTGGAAACCGGGTGAACGATGAACTCATAAAGAAGGTTCAACCCCTGTTTGTCATGGGCGTTCAGCGGACCGCTGATCAGGACATCGAATTCGGGGTCAATCAGCTTGTGGAGATGGCAGTCCGAGCGCTATCCCCGGGAATCAACGACCCATTCACAGCAATCGCATGTGTAGACCACCTGAAATCTGCACTGTGTCGTCTTGCGCCACGAGACATGCCGTCGCCTTATCGCCATGATTGCAATGATCAGCTTCGGCTAATTTCGCGTGCCAACACCTTCCGGGAACTCGTGGACGCGGCGTTCAACCAGATCCGGCAACACGGGCGCTCCAATGCCGCGGTGAACATCCGCCTGCTGGACGCAATCGCTGTGATCGCGCGATTCGTGCATCGTCCGGAGGACCGTGCCACGCTCTTGCGGCACGGTGAAATGATCACCCGAGGGGCAAAAGAAGGACTACCCGAACAAGAAGATCGCCGGGACGTCGAAGAGCGCTGGAAGGCCGTCAAAGCCAGCTTCGCCACCTGACTCCTACCCTCCGACCTCCGACCAAAAATTAACGCAGCAACAAAACCGGAATATGGCAATTGCGGAGAATAGCGGTCGTCGTGCTGCCGACGATCAAATGGCGGATGCGAGAGTGGCCGTAGGCACCCATGACGAGCAGATCGATCTGGCGACCGTTGACCTGCTCGGTAATGACTTGTTCGGCGTCTCCTGCGACAACGACTTCCTCCGGGGTAAAGCCGGCGCCCTGCAAATGCTCTTTCGCGCAGTCCAGTGCCTTTCGCGTGTCCGCCGTCACTTTGCCGGCGATGACCAGGAGGCAGGGAAGACCTTTGAGCAAAGGACTCATGGCGACCATTTCCACGCACTTGCGCGTGGTCGGGCTGCCATCGAATGCGATGGCAAAACGTTCTATCGGCTTGAACTGGCGGGATGCCACCAGCAACGGGCGATGGACCGAGCGGACCACGCGTTCGAGGTTGGCGCCAAGGTGGCCGGTATTGAAGTCGGCCGCTTCACCGCGCTTGCCAATCACGAACAATCGGACCTTTGACTCCATCTCGGTCAGCGTGTCTGCCAGGGCGCCGTGGCGCTGAATGCCGTCCGGCGTGGCAATACCGGCCTGCTCAGCGCGGATCCGGGCGTTGTTGAGCAATTCACGACCCTGGCGAATGGCGATCTTGCTGTTGCGGGCGTCCAGCTCCACCAACTCGGTCAGCAGGTCCGATTGCGTACTCATGCCGATATTGCCGCTGAAATCAGCTTCCGGCCGGCGAGAGGGCTTGCGATCAAGCACATGCAGAAACGTCAGACCGGCAGACAGACGCCTGGACGCCCAGACTGCATGATCGACTACCGGGTTGGAATAGACCGACGCATCCAGGCAAGCCATGACGCGTCCGTCAACGGGAATGATGTAAGGCTTTACGCTCACTGAACTGACTCCTCAATGGGCCGGCGACTGCCGCGCGCCGGGCTTGTCATGCACACCGAGATGGTCGACCATGGTTCGACTGGCCTCGTCCATACCGATCAATTCGACTTCAACGCCTTCACGTTTGAATTTAAGCACGATCCGGTCCAGCGCGCCTACGGCGCTCAAATCCCAAAAATGCGCTCGGCTGACATCGATCCTGATGTGCTCAATGACTTCTCCGAAATCAAACGCATCGAGAAACTGTCCCGCCGAGGCAAAGAATACCTGGCCGGTCACCGTGTAGCGGCGGGTGGCGCCCTCGTCTTCCAGCCGACTGCTGACCGTGACCACCTGGCTGACCTTGCGCGCAAATCCCAGCGCAGAAAGCAAGACGCCGGTCAGCACACCCTTGGCCAGATCATGGGTCGCCACGGTGACCACTACCGTACCCAGCATGACCAGGCTGGAGGTGCGCGGGTGGTGTTTCAGGTTGGCAATCGATTGCCAACTGAACGTCCCGATCGAAACCATGATCATGACCGCCACCAGCGCCGCCATGGGAATCAAACCAACCCAGTCGCTTAAAAAAACCACCATCAACAGCAGGTACACCCCGGCGAGCAAACTCGACAGGCGGCCACGACCGCCGGATTTGACGTTGATGACCGACTGGCCAATCATGGCACACCCGGCCATGCCGCCGAAGAATCCGGACACCATATTGGCAATGCCCTGCCCCTTGGCTTCGCGATGCTTGTCGCTGGGCGTATCAGTCAGGTCATCAACGATTTGCGCCGTCAGGAAGGATTCCAGCAGGCCGACCACCATCAGTGTCAGTGACACCGGCAGGATGATCATCGGGGTTTGCAGGTTCCAGGGAATATCGGGCAGCAGGAACACCGGCAGGGCATCGGGCAGTTCGCCTTTGTCGCCGACGTTAGGAACGGGAATACCAAAGACCACGGCGGCGACAGTCAGCAGCACGATGGCCACCAGGGGCGATGGAATCCGACGGGTGAGCCGCGGCAGCCCATAGATGATCACCAGACCGGCGACCACCATGGGATAGACCGCCATCGGCACATTGATCAGTTCCGGAATCTGGGCCAGGAAGATCAGAATGGCAAGAGCGTTGAGAAACCCGGTCACAACGGAACGCGAAACGAACCGCATCAGGTCAGCCAGGCGCAAGTAGCCAGCCAGGATTTGGAGTACACCCGTCAGCACAGTCGCGGCCAGCAGGTATTCCAGGCCATGATCGCGAACCAGGGTGACCATCAGCAACGCCATGGCCCCGGTCGCCGCCGAAATCATGCCTGGGCGACCGCCGGTAAATGCAATCACCACTGCGATACAGAAAGAGGCGTAGAGCCCGACCTTTGGGTCCACACCCGCGATCAGTGAAAAGGCGATGGCTTCAGGAATCAAGGCAAGCGCGACAACCAGGCCGGCCAGTACATCGCCGCGAATATTGGAAAACCATTCGCGCCGAACCGACTGCAGAAAATCCATGAAAAAGTCACCGTCAGGCCGGTAAGGCCGCTATGATTTTAAGATCTACATATATGGGAAATGAAGGCGGGCCAGTTCCTGCGCCCCAACGACTGGCTGCTTGCTGCCCGGTATGCGGGCTTACCCAATCCTGTTGCTTATTCGGCCGGGCGCAGGCGTGAGGTTTTGACCCGAAGGTAGACGGCCGCGGCTTCCGGCGTCGCGGGTGCGTCGCCATCGACCACTGACAGCGTGGCGGTTTCGCCCTCCGGGACACCGAGAATCGAGTCTGCCAGGTGCTGCCATTCACCCTCGCTTTGCTGGTGCACGCCGATATGTAGCCACAGTGAGCCCGCCGGCGCCATGTCGATGCCGGCCGGCCGCTCGACTTCGACTTCCAGCCGCCAGGCCGCCGTGCCATCATCGACTTCGATGCTGGCAGGTTCACCCGCCTCGATGATCAAGGTGGGCGTGCCCCGCTGCTCGCCGTCGATCCACAGTTCGGCTTCGATCAGGAACTGCTCGGCAAAAGTCATCGCACTGAAGCTCAGTGCGATGAATGCCGCGGAGGCGTGCAAAATCGAGCGCAGCATCAGGCTTCCCGGTTGCGGAAGCGCTCAGGCAGAATTTCGACTTCCGGCTGGTCCTCGCCTTCCTTCTGCACCGGCATCAGATCCTGCTTGGAAACACCAAGGACGATAGCAGCGTTACCGGCGATATAGATCGATGAATAAGTCCCGACCACGACGCCGGCGATCAGCGTGAAGGCGAAGGCATGAATGATTTCGCCACCAAAAAGAAACAAGGCCACCAGCACCATCAGGGTGGTCAAAGACGTCATCAACGTCCGGCCCAGCATCTGGTTGATTGACAGATTGCAAAGCTCGGTTGGCGTACCCTTGCGCTTGATGCGGAAATTTTCGCGCAGTCTGTCATAGAGCACGATGGTGTCGTTCAGCGAGTAACCAATCACCGCCAACAGGGCGGCGACCACGGTCAGATCGAAGTTCACCTGGAATATCGACAGTATGCCAACCACCAGCAAAACATCATGAATCAGCGCGGCGACGGCGCCGACGGCAAAACGCCACTGGAATCGAAAGGAAACGTAGATCAGGATGCCGAACAGCGCATACAACAGGGCCAGCCCACCCTGTTCGGCCAGTTCCTGGCCGACTTGCGGCCCAACGAATTCGACCCGTCTCAGGTCAATGGCCGGTTCGTGCGATCGAAGTGCAGCAAGCACTGCGTTGGACAGAGCGGCGCCGCTTTCGTCAGCCTCATCGGCCGGCATACGAACCACAATATCGCGTGCCGCACCGAAGGTCTGGACGACGAAATCGTCATAGCCGGCATCGGTCAGCGCCTGGCGCACATCACCGAGATCGGGTGCTTCCGGATAGGCCACCTCAATCAGCGTCCCGCCGGTGAAATCAAGACCAAAGTTGATCCCGCGGCCGAACAGCGACGCGATGCCGATAGCCAGGATGATGGCCGAAATGATCAGGGCGATCTTGCGCCCGGCCATGAAGTTGATCGAGGTGTCCGCTTTGATGATATCCATTTGAATTTCCTCTAGATCGCCAGCGACTGGACGCGCTTGCGGCGACCGTAGATCAGGTTGACAATGCCACGCGTACCGACAATCGCGGTGAACATGGAAGTCACGATACCCAGACTCAAGGTGACGGCGAAGCCCTTGATCGGACCGGTTCCGAACATAAACAGCACGATCGCGGCAATCAGCGTGGTGACGTTGGCATCGGCAATGGTCGAGAACGCTTTCTCGTAGCCCGAGCGTATCGCCGACTGCGGCGAGATACCATTTCTCAGTTCCTCTCGTATTCGCTCGTAGATCAGAACATTGGCGTCCACCGCCATACCAACGGTCAGCACAATGCCGGCGATGCCGGGCAGGGTCAGGGTCGCGCCCAGCATGGACAGCAGGGCCACGATCAGCACCAGGTTGGCGGTCAGGGCAATATTGGCCACCAGGCCGAACACCTTGTAGTAGAGCGCCATCACAACCAGTACCAGGGCAAAGCCGATCATAACCGAGCGGAAGCCCTGGTCGATGTTGTCCTGCCCCAGGCTTGGGCCCACGGTGCGTTCTTCGATGATCTGCATCGGTGCGGCCAGAGCGCCGGCACGCAGCAACATGGCAAGCTGCGATGCCTCGGTCGCAGAGCCCAGACCGGTGGTCTGGAAACGGCCACCAAAGGGTTCACGCGTTACCGCCGCCGATATGACTTCTTCCACCCGGCGGGTGCCGTAGACTTCTTCACCGTCAACCACACGGGTGTCGGGCCGATGTTCGATAAACACCACGGCCATTCGGTTGCCGACGTTCTGGCTGGTGTGTTCCAGCATTCGGCGGGCGCCGACGCCATCCAGGCTGACCACCACATTGGGCTGACCGGTATTCTGATCGAAACCGGCTGCGGCGTGGACCAGGTTGTCGCCTGAGGCGATCACCGTGCGCGACAGCAGAATCGGGTTGCCGTTGCGCTCGAAGTAGAGGCGGGATTGTGGCGGAATGCGACCGGTTCGATGGGCCTCGAATGGGTCATTCTGCTCGTCGACACCGCGGTACTCGACCGTCGCCGTTGAACCAAGCACACGCTTGGCCTCGCCCGGATCCTGTACGCCAGGCAGTTGAACCACGATGCGATCGGCCCCTTGCTGCTGGATGATGGGCTCGGACACGCCCAGTTCGTTGACTCGGTTGCGCAAGGTGGTGATGTTCTGACGCAAGGCGGTCTGCTGCAGATCGGTCAGCACTGCCTCGTCAATCTGAGCCCGGATATTGAAGGTCTCGGAGCCGTCGCGGGACTCCAGGATCAGTTCGTCAAGCTCACGTTCGAGAATCCGCAGGGCCGCCTCTCTGTCCTCTACCGTGCGCAACTCGGTGATGATCTGATTACGATCCAGACGGACTGAGCGGTAGCGGATATTCTGATTCCTCAGAACCGTCCTGATGTCGCTGACAAAGCGCTCGAGCTGCTGGGCGCGGGCGGTATCCATGTCAACCTGCATGAGGAAATGCACCCCGCCCTGCAAGTCCAGGCCCAGCACCATTGGTTCGGCATTCAGCGCCCGCAACCAGGCCGGGGTGACCGGCGCCATTTGCTGGGCAACGACGTATTCTTCGCCGAGCGCGTCGCCGAGCGCGTCGCGCGCCCTGGCCTGAAGGTCCACGCTTTCAAGCCGGACCATCAGCCGGGTTGGCTCCTGTTCAATCCGCCCGTACTCAATGCCCTCCGACTGCAGGATGCCTTCGACACGGGCCTGCATATCCCGGTCGAGCTCGAAGCCGCGGATGGAGGAAACCTGTACAGCAGGATCTTCACCAAACAGATTGGGCAGTGCGTAAATCAGCCCAACGCCCAGTGCGATGATGAGAAGGGCATACTTCCATGCCGGGAATCGATTCATGGGGTCATTTCTTGGTTAATTTAATGGGAACTATCAGCCTTGATTAATCAATAGGATCAATCAGTTGACTGCATCAATAGTGCCCTTGGGCACGACCTGAGCAACCGAGTGCTTCTGCAACTTGACTTCAACACTGTCGCTCACCTTGACTGTGATGAAACTGTCGCCAACCTGGGTCACGCGACCGAGCAGGCCACCGGAGGTCACGACCTCATCGCCTACCGAAAGGCTAGAGACCAGTTGACGGTGTTCTTTATTGCGCTTCATTTGCGGACGAATCAGCAAAAACCAGAAGATCACAATAATCAGGATCAGCGGAATAAAGGTGCCCAGCATTCCGGGCGCATCGGCTGCGCCATCCTGGGCCATCGCACTGGCTATCAGAAAATCCATGGTTCAATCCTCGGTTTTTAGCGTTCTGACGATATGGGGCCTTTTCGCCCCAATACAAACGGCTAATTATTGCACA
>JBGTLI010000136.1:0-8130 GCA_041744195.1 Wenzhouxiangella sp.
TCGGCGGTTCTTTGACGCTCCCAGCATTCCGCGAGAGCGCGTGCAGCAATCATTGGGCTCCGGGGTTGTGGTCGATGCGACCGCCGGTTTCGTTCTGACCAACAACCATGTCATTGATGGCGCCGACGATATCGCCGTCACTCTGCAGGACGGGCGCGAATACGCCGCGGAGTTCATTGGCTCTGACCGCGATACCGACCTGGCTGTGATCAGGATTCAGGCCGAAAACCTCAGTGAATTGCCATTGTCGGATTTCGATCAATTGCGGGTGGGCGACTTCGTCGTGGCCGTCGGCAATCCGTTTGGCCTGGGCCAGACGGTCACCTCCGGAATCGTTTCGGCGTTGGGCCGCTCGGGCCTGCGCGGCCTTGAGTACCAGAACTTCATCCAGACCGATGCATCGATCAACCCGGGCAATTCCGGTGGCGCCCTGATTGACTTGCGCGGGCGGCTGATTGGCATCAATACGGCCATTTTTACGCCATCGGGCGGCAATGTGGGAATCGGATTCGCCATCCCTGCAAGCACGGCGGCGCACGTGATGGCGCAACTGATTCAGTTTGGCGAAGTTCGCCGTGGGTCGCTTGGCGTGGAGGTTCAGGATCTGAGCGTCGAACTACGGGAAGCGCTGGGGATGGAGGGGCGGGCCGGCGCGGTCATCACGCGTTTGAGAGCCGATTCGGCCCTGGCCGAGGCCGGCCTCCGCGCGGGGGATGTCATCATCAGCATCGATCAGCGTCCGGTTACCAACAGTCAGGCTTTGCGCAATATCGAGGGTCTGCTGGCGGTGGATTCGGAGGTCAGGGTCGCTTATGTGCGCAACGGGCGTGAGCAGGAGGTGCGGGTACGGATGGCCGAAGATCTGGATGCGCGGATTTCGGGCCGACGCCTTGATCAGCGCCTGGATGGTGTAATCCTGGCTCGAATTCCGGACCGCACGCGTGCCCTGGGCGTGCTGGTCGAGGAAGTTCGACGTGGCACAACAGCCTGGGAGTCCGGCTTGCGGGCAGGCGATGTGGTGGTGGCGGTCAACCGGCAACTCGTGCGCCACCTTGGAGAATTGAGAGAGCAGTTCCCGGTCGCGAAGGATCGGGAGCTGGCCCTGGAGATTCGGCGGCGCGGCGTGGCTTACCTGGTCCTGCTCGACTAGTTTTTCAGATCAACCAACCTGACAGAACAATCCTGACAGAACAATAGGGAGAAAGTCGATGATCAGCCGGGCCCTCAGGGGATTCAAGCCGCGCGCCCTGCGTCAGCTCAATGGCCAGTTGATGGGCTTTATCAAGGCGCGCTTGTGGCTGCAGGTGCTGGTGGCGATGTTTCTCGGCATTGCCGTCGGGGTCTTGTTGGGGCCATCAATGGCGTTGGTTACACCTGAGTTCGCGGCTGTGCTGACCAGTTGGCTGGCTCTGCCGGGCTATCTGTTCCTGGCCCTGATCCAGATGATCGTCATTCCGCTGGTGTTTGCCTCCATCGTGCTCGGCATGGCGGCCGGCGAAAACCTCGATTACCTGAGAACGATCGGTTTCAAGGTGGTCGGATTCTTTTTACTCACAACGATCGCGGCGGTGGCCATCGGCGTCGGCGTGGCGCTGACGCTCAAGCCGGGCGAGCGGGTGGATTCCGGGGGTTTGACCGCCGCTGTCGAGATTGGCGCGGAGGTCGAAGCGACTTCTGCCCCCAGCCTGCACGACCTGCCCGAGCAATTGGTCAGGATCATCCCGACCAACCCGCTGCAGGCCGGGCTGGAGCAGAACATGATGCAAGTGGTGCTGTTCGCCCTGCTGGTGGGCATCGCCCTGGTCACCATGAACCGGCGCCAGTCGCAGCCGCTGCTTGATTTGCTCGGCAGCATTCAGGAAGTGACCATGGTGGTGGTGCGCTGGGCGATGTATCTGGTGCCGCTGGCGGTGTTCGGACTGCTTGCGCAGGTTACCACCAGGCTGGGGCTTGATGCCTTGCTCGGCATGGGGTTCTACGTGCTGACGGTGGTTTTCGGCCTTGGTCTGATGATGCTGCTGTACCTGGCCATCTATCGCGTCCTGGTCGGTGCCTCGCCGCTGGCCTTTCTGGCCAAGATCCGCGACGTTCAACTGCTTGCGTTTTCCACCTCGTCGTCGGCGGCGGTGATGCCGATGACCATCAAGACCGCCGAGGACCGGCTCGGGATCGATCCGGCCCTGTCGCAATTCGTGATCCCGCTGGGCACGACCATTAACATGGCTGGTACCGCCTTGTATCAAGTTGTCGCGACCATTTTCCTGGCCCAGGTGTTCCAGGTCGATGTGGGCCTGGCCAGCCTGTTACTGGTTGCCGTGCTGGCCATTGGCGCATCCATCGGCTCGCCCGGGACGCCGGGCATTGGCATCGTCATCCTGGCCATGCTGCTGGCCACGATTGGCATTCCGGCGGCCGGAATCGCATTGATCATCGGCGTTGACCGCATTCTCGACATGTCGCGCACCATGGTCAACGTGACCGGCGATCTGGTTGCCTGCAGCGTGGTTCAGAGGGGGCAGCGGGGGCGGGAGGCGGGGTAGGCGGAGGAAGGAAGACGGAAGACGGAAGACGGAAGACGGAAGACTGGACTGACCCCGCTTAAGTAGACACGGTAATGTGGCGCAGGTAGGCATAGCGTTCGATGCCATGGCCCTTGGCTGTTTCGATCAAACTGTAAAGGTTGGCACTGGCCCGGGTGCCCGCCGTAGACTTTGAGAACATCCAGTTCTTCCGGCCAATTGGGAAGGGTCGGACAGGGCAATTCGGCACAGGCATTAATCGGGGGGCTCGCGCAGGCAAGCCCGCATGAACTCAGTAGCTCCGTTGCTATCATGGACATTGCCTGATCGATGCCACAGGTCGAACACTTGGCCAGTCTGGGCGATGGTGCAAAACAATGGATAGTACGAGCGTTGGCCCTTTTTCTTGCGATTGACGCCCACCGCCGTGCCTTCGGCAAACCGACCGGTCGACAACACCGAACCATCAAAATCCACGATCCACTGCCGACAATGATCGAAATCGCGACCCGAGAACTTCACGGCGCCACAGAGGAACGCAAGACGGACACAAAGTGTGATGGCATGGAAGAAGCCAGGTTTGGCGCTTACTATAGACACTTCACGATAGTTGCATTATCATCCAATATAGCCACATTAACATAAAGCCCACAATGTCTATTAAATACGCTTTACGGCGCATTTCTTATGGATAGGATACTTGAATGAATAAAAAAATTACGATAGTTGCGACACTCTTTTTTCTTTTCGGTTGGTCAAATCCAGTAGATGCTCAACCTCTCAACGGTGACTTTTCTTCAGGGGGGCAGCATTGGGAATGGTTTAGGGCGGATACCCCCTTTTATACCGCGCTAACCTGCCAAAATGGTTTGAGCGGTGTTAATTGGGTCTGGAACAATCACGTTATTTTTTGGGATGGCAGCCGTGAGTATGTTGCGAGTGGCCATGACGGTAATAGCTTTACTGGCGGCCAACGACTAACCTGTGGCGCGATTAGACAGAACGTGCAAATCCCTCCTGCAAGTCGGCTACGGTTTGACTATTGGCTTGGAAAAATCGAATCCGATATATCCCGACAACTCAGACCAGTAACACTGCGGGCAGACATTATTCAAGGGCAAAATTCATCAACGGTCCACACAGTGACAGGTCAGAGCGAAAGGCCAATCTGCGAGAGTTTCTCTACTTGCCCGTCTTGGAAGTCAGCGACAGCGGATGTCTCTGAATTCTGGGGGCAGAATGTCACATTGCAGTTTTTCTCTCAATCAAGTTACGCACGCACAGGTGGCGTGCTAAATACCCTCACGGACACATCGTCCCCTGCGCACATCGACAACATCCTGTTTGAACCAATCCCACCCAACACGTTCGCAAGCCCGACCGCTGGCATATGGTACAACCCCGGCCGGGATGGTCATGGTATCGACCTGACGCGCTCCAGCACAGGCCAATACATGGTGGTTTGGTATACCTATCTTCCCAGTGGAGCTCCAATCTGGTACATGAGCGATGTAAAGTCCTTGAACCAAGGCACCTGGAATGGGACTCTCAGCAAGATGACTCGCGACCCGGATTCTGGCAGCATGAACTCACAGTCGGTCGGAACAGCCAAGATAACCATGCTATCTAATAGCGAACTTATTTACGAATGGAATTTGAATAGTCAAAGTGGTTCCCCATCCTCCGGTGCTGAGCGCATGACTCATTTATTCGGCGGTGGTAGCTATACCGGATTGTGGTATGAGCCAGCAGATTCGGGGTGGGGTATTTCACTGAGCGCCGAGGGAAGCGGCCAAAGCACAACAAGCGTCTCGACTGCGTATTTCTATACCGATAGCGGGCAACCTATCTGGGCACAGGGTGTGGCGAGTGGAAGCTTGGACAACGGGGTAACGTTCGATATGAGCACGTATGTTGGAACCGGGTTGTGCCCAGGCTGCGCGGGCCAAACGACATCAACCACAGGCTATTCAGCCGGCACCTTGAATATGCGCCAGCTCGGCAGTTTCCCGCAAGGCTATTCCAACATTCAGACCGCGGGAGGAGTCACCTGGATTCGCGGTTCGGCGAACAATCTGATTACTTATGGTCGCCTGACATTTCCGTAATAAGCCCAAAAGCAAAATTTAGGTAGGTCACCGGCATTGTCCCTTTTGTCTGCGCCTTGAAGAATCAGACAGAAAAGAAGCCGGTGGCCTATTTCATTGCGGGTTCGGCAATTCGGGACAGGCATTAATGGTAGTACGGTAGTACGGGACACCCAGTGCGCCGGCCAAAGCTGGTGGTAGATCAAGCGGTGAAATTCTGCTATCTGGAAAGGGCTAGCAACCCGCCAGAGCCCCGAGTCATGGGCGGATGTTTGTAAGGGCATCGGTTAAGCGTTGACGGGGGAAGGTACACCAGCGCGGTCATAGTCTGACGGGGATTGATTTCAGTGAAGATGCTGCGCCCTTCGTCCGACGCCACCACAGTTTTCAGATCGTAATCGCGCTGGATGTTCATCCAGAATTCCGGCGTGGTTTGAAAGTACCTGGCCAGCCGCAATGCGGTGTCGGCGGATAATCGCCGTCGCTCGCGCGCACCTGCGGAGACCGCTGAAATTCAAGAAATGGACCGCTGATACCTCCTTGGCGCGATGTCCATTTAACCGAACGCGAAGCGCCTCTAAGTTCATCTAAACGAACGCCGACTTTGACATCTAACCTCACCCATGCCTATAATGTTAAATACACTGGACGCGAAATTGCTTCACGTCAATCAAACTGAACAAACAGGCGTGAATCCGCCATGAAACGCAAGAGAAGTTACGCTCGCCAAACGCGCCAAGCACTCTCGATCCTGGGCAAGCTGATCCGGATAGGACGCATGGAACGCGGCATGACGGCGCAAGAGTTGGCTGACCGTGCCGGCATCAGCCGCACGACGCTCCATAACATCGAGAAGGGCGCACCGGGAGCGGAAATCGGCACCGTGTTCGAGGCCGCATCACTCGCCGGTGTGCGCCTGTTCGAAGATGACGACACAGCGCTTCGCATCGAGAACGCACGCCTCGACGAAAAACTGACGCTGCTCCCAAAGAGTGTCCGCGCATCCCGCACGGAGGTTGATGATGACTTCTGATCACAAGACACCGGACAGTGTCTTTGTGTGGGTCTGGCTGCCGGCTGAGACCCAGCCAGTAGTGGCCGGCCGCATCACGATGGATGGCGGCCGCTACATCTTCAATTACGGCGCCAGCTATCTTGAGCGCAATAACGCCATCCCGATCTATGAGCCCGAGTTGCCACTCAGGCGCGGCCGGATCGATCCGCTTCCGAACATAGAGATGGCAAGTTGCCTGCGTGATGGCTCGCCGGATGCCTGGGGCCGCCGGGTGATCATCAACCGGCTTGTCGGGCCGAAGGCCGCCGATCGAGGTGCGGACGAACTGAACGAACTCACTTATTTAATCGAGTCTGGCTCGGACAGGATCGGCGCACTGGATTTTCAGCACTCGGCCACTGAGTACGTGCCGCGCTCCTCTGTTCAAGCAAGCTACCAGGAACTGCTTGAGGCAGCTGACCGCGTCGAAAAAGGCCTCCCTCTGACACCGGCGCTCGACCAGGCGATCAATCACGGCACATCGATCGGGGGGGCGCGACCGAAGTCCCTGATCGATGATGACGGGCGCAAGCTGATCGCCAAGTTTTCATCGAGCAAGGACGTTTACAGCGTCGTGAAGGCTGAGTTCATGGCCATGCGGCTCGCAGCCCGGTGCGGGCTCAATGTTGCGCCAGTCTCGATCTTCGAGACGGCCGGCAAAGACGTACTGCTCATCGAGCGCTTCGACAGGATCAAGACTGACGGCAACTGGCAGCGCCGCGCCATGGTATCGGCGCTGACCATTCTCAAACTCGGTGAGATGGAAGCGCGCTACGCGTCCTTTGAGGACCTTGCCGAACGGATCCGCCACGCCTTCACTGATCCGAAAGAAACGCTTCGCGAGCTCTACGGACGGATTTGCTTCAACGTGCTGTGCGGGAACACGGACGATCACGCGCGCAACCATGCCGCATTCTGGGACGGCAAGATGCTAACGCTGACGCCCGCCTACGATATCTGTCCGCAGGGACGCGCCGGCAACGAGGCGACGCAGGCGATGCTCATCAAGGGTGAGAACCGCATGAGCACGCTCACCACGTGCCTGTCGGCATCCACCGATTTTCACCTGAGCGAAGACGAGGCTACGGCCCTCATTGAAGGTCAGATCGATACCATCGCGCAAAACTGGGCATCACTCTGCAATGAGGCGGCGCTGAGTCCTGTCGATTCCAAACTCTTTGCTGGTCGACAGTTCTTGAACCCCTACTGCGCACAAGGCCTCGGCGGGCAGCACAAGGCACTCACAGATCATTTCGAAAATGCGAGAGCGCGCATCATCGATCTGAGTGAGCAGCATAGATAACTGTGTTGCGCAGCCAAGATTCGGTGACCCTTGCTTGCCGCGAAGTGGCTTTCCATTTGAATACATGCAGTCAACGACAACAAAAAAGCCTGCGCAACGCCGCTTTTCCGGGAAGTGAATGCGGTGTCAGGAACGGTCGCGAACTTCGCGTACGGCCTCGAGGATATCCCGAGTGCAAGTGTCTGTCTCTACGCCGGGCACATCGAGCGGTGAGCGGGCGGTGGGCGCCCTGGCGCGCAGAATAAATCGGCTTCCGTCCTTTCGGCGGATTTCAACATCCTCATTTTGTGCAAGATCGAGCAGGCTGGCCAGGTTCTGGCGGGCTTCGGAATAAGTGAATACTCTCATTGTTCGGACTCCAGCAGGGCAATCCCCAGTTCTTGGGCAACCTGGCGCATGCGCCGATCGAGCGTGATCAGCGGACAGTCCAGCCGTTGCGCACTCACCAGAAAGCAGGCATCGTAAGCGTAGATGCCGAGTCTTTTTGAGTCAATTCCTAGCGCTCCTTTCTATTAGAGTCTGGAAGTGGATACGAGATCAAAAGTAGGCTTGAGGTCTCTGACCGTGACCGACGGGGATGCAACCCCCACCCTGCGCGTAGGTTGGCCTTGCATGGCCGACGGGTTTCCGGCTTTTGACTGTACGATTTTGAACTTCGCCCTTGATGGCGCCGGGTAACGCAGGGGGGGGCGGCTCTACCGGGCGACATCACCAGGCCAAGCGTCGCTTTTGGATACTCATTAGTCTGCGGCCTCTGCCAAAAGTATCTCGCCCATCAGCGAAGTGCAGGCGTGAGCGCAAGTGCGGTTTGCTCCGGCAGGTGCATGAAGCGCTGGAGCGGAGCCGTCGCGCGCGGGGCGAAATGCCTTTGAAAAGATCGGATCGAGTCCGGAATGATGCTGGCCATTCGAGCAATCGGCTCGTTGAGGGCCCGCATGAACACTGATGATTCAGAAGAGCCCCCCTTGGATAAGCAATGCTCGACCCCTGTCCAGCCCTCGCTGGCTTTTGAGGTCGTGACGGTGCATTATTCGACGACAATTACTTTGGCCGGTTGACGACAACTATTTTGTCCGGTTGCCACTAAGCTTGCCGCTTGCTCATTCCCGGGAAGGGATTTTGAATGGCGGCCACTCAGCAACAGGTCAAAGTCTTTATGGATCAACG
>JBGTLI010000137.1:0-8794 GCA_041744195.1 Wenzhouxiangella sp.
GTTCAATAGCCTATGCTGCCACCACAAACAGGGCGATGCAACAGCCGATGCCGAGCAGCCAACTGAGGGAGCGCAGCCAGTGCAGGTCGGCCAGGTAGCAGGTGACGTAACTCAGGCGGGTGGCGATGAAGCCGATGGCCAAGGCATCCACCACGCTCGCATTGGCGCCTGCCAGGTGGGCGATAATGACAGCCGAGGCGAAAAATGGCAGCGCCTCGAAACTGTTCTGCTGTGCCCACCAGGCACGCTTGCGATAGCCTTCCACGCTTTGATACCAATCGCGCGGGCGCTTGTTATTGAAATTCTTGCTGCCGACCTTCGATATGCCTGCCAGGATAAATGGCAGGACAGAAGCAATCAGCACGCACCAGAAAGCGATGGTCATTGGCGGGTTCCTCAAGAATCATCGTGGAGTATCGTGGCTGCCATGATAAACCACAGCGCATGGCTAGTGGGCCATGCGGTAAATCAGGTAACGCTCAGCCGTCGCACAAGCGTCGTGGGCAAGGCGCGCGAGCGCAGGACTGGCCGTCGCCAATTCAAGCGAGCGCAACGCAGCCCAGGCGTTTGTGCGCCGGCCCTTCGGGAGCCACTGTGCTGGCGCGACTCAGCGTTGCGTTTCTTGGCAAGGACGCTGCCATTCCCTGCGAAACGCGTCTTGATTCGCGTCAGCACAGTGGCTCTGAGCGTTACCTAATTTGCCGCATGGCCCACTAGGGATTCCTGTAACAGTAGAAGTGACTGAAATCGACGGTCAGGGGTGCTCCAGCGCGTTCAGTAGTTGTTCAAGCTGCGCCGAACTGGTCCAGTCCCGTCTGCACATGAAGCGCGGCAGGTACCAGGGGTCGGATGCGAGGGTGACCGGTTCGGGGTCGCAGGCTAATGCGGCCTTCAGACCGAGCCTGGCGCCGAAGCGCGGCAGGTACTTGCGGCGAAGATAATCGCTTGCCTGGCCATAGGGATAGGCGAAGAACCTGGGTCGACGGCCGCTTTTTTCTTCAATATAGTCGCTGGCCTGGTCGACTTCGGCGCGACACTCCGCTTCGCTGGCAATCCAGCGAAAGTCGCCTCGCCGGTTGTCATGCTGGACGGTGCGTTGCAAAGAGCCGTGGTTATGGTCCCAACTGTGACTTTCAATGCTGATCAGGCCGGACTCGTTGGCGGCCCGCCACCAGTGATCCGGCCAGATGTTCAGGCCCATGTAGTCCCGTTCATCAAGCTCGGCACGCGCCGCGGGCGAGGCAATCACGAATGAGGAAATGTGAACACAGTGGCGCTGGCTTGTTGACGGATCGGTGCGAAAGTCGTTCGCCCGGCGATAAAGGCTTCTTTGCGCACCGGCTGTCGGGTGATTGAAGTCCTCGTAGTCCAGAACGGAGCCGTCGTCGACCGTCAGAACAACAGTTTTCGGTGGCAAAGTACCAATGGCCAGCGCATTGAGCGCCTCATCCAGCGGCCAAATGGTCCAGCCCAGACGGTCCAGCAGTTTCAGGTCGCTGGCGAAGGCAACCAGGTCGTTGCCGGCATAGCTGTTGTCGAGCACATTGACCGTGTGCCAGGTCAGTATCGGGAAGCCTCGCTCCATATCAGCGAAAGCGGTTGGGCTGGCCGGGCACGGCATGAAGGAAGCCGCGGGCTTCAGCCGGTTGGCCATTCCGGTGGGTGTCATCAATCACGACCTTCAGGCGCCAGCGCAGGTTATCCTGCTCGGCATTGGTCAGGCGTTGAAGTTGTTCTTCGGCGGAGGCAGTTGCCGTGCCCTGCATGCGCACCACTTCGCGACCGCGAGGTGCAATGCTCAGACGCCCTGGTGCAACCCAGGTTTCAGCTGCGGGTGTGTCATCAAGTTCGAGCCACAGATTCAGGCCGGAAACCTCGAATCGGAAATCATTGACGTTGCGAATGCTGACATTCAGTATCAGGTCGCCGTTGCTGCGCGTCAGGCCGTCCAGTCCGATCATCGGCGCTTCGCCCTTGATCTGGCGAACCGCGCCACCGCAGGCGGCAAGCAGCATGACCGACAGCAAGGCGGCACTTGACATCACGAGGATGCGCTTGGTGGTCGAAGTCAAATCCGGTTCTCCCGCCTGGTTCATGTAAATTCAAATCACGTGGCATGCATGATACTGGAGACTGGTGACCAACGTTGCAGACCGCCAATGAACTCCTTCCCGAATGGATCGTGTGCTGTGATCCAGGGCGCCAGCCGCGGTATCGGGCTTGCGCTTGTCGGCGCGCTGATTGACAGCGATCGCTTTTCAACCATCGTCGCCTGTTGCCGTAATCCGGCTGCGTCGGAGCCATTGCGGGCACTGGCGGGCCAATCGCCCGGGCGCGTTCGCGTTTTGAGCCTGGACGTGACCCGGCCCGACAGCGTGACCGCAGCGGCTGCCCGGATAGGGCGATGGGGTCTGAAGCCGGCACTTGTCCTGAATGTTTCGGGCCTGTTACACGACGGTACCGCTGTCCGGCCCGAACGGCGGCTGGAAGAGATTGATCCGGTCGCCATGGAGCGTGTGTTTGCAGTCAATGCGCTGGGTCCTGCAATCATGTTGCGCGAATTTTTGCCGCTTATGAGCCGCGACGGTCGGTCGGTGATGGCGATGTTGTCAGCGCGTGTCGGGTCAATCAGTGACAACCGGCTGGGCGGCTGGTACGCTTATCGGGCCAGCAAGGCCGCTCTGAACCAGTTGGTCAAATCGGCCTCGATCGAGGCCGCTCGCCGATTCCCCGGTGTCGTGCTTGCGGCATTGCATCCAGGAACCACCGATACCGACCTGTCAGCGCCGTTCCAGGCGCGTGTCCCGGAGGGCAAGCTGTTTTCCCCGACTTACGTGGCCAACCGGCTGCTTGATGTCATCAATACGCTTGAAGCGGACGACAGCGGGCATTTTTTCGCCTGGGATGGTAGCGAAATCCCTTGGTAAAAGGCTGCTTTCATTCCGTCTCAACTGCCTTTTCCGCCACATCGACAAAACGCAAAAAATGTCCACCGAGCATTTCACGATCCGGCAGCATATTGACCTGCCGTTGCCACAGGTGCAACCGCGTGCGTGACAGGCCGGAAATGGCCACGCAGTCGTCAATGACCATCTCGTTCATCTGCCGGTAGAGGTCGCTGCGTAATTGGCCGGGCGGGAGAGGCGAGGCTTGCTCGAACAGGCGGTCATAGTCCGGGTTGGCGTAGTTGAAACTGTTGGCGCCTGGCGCGGCGTTCGGGCCGTAGAACAATTGCAGGTTGTACTGCGCATCCGGATAAGCCAGGGTCCAGCTCAGCATGAAAATATCAAGCTGGCGATTGGCGATGGCCCGGGTCATGTCACCGAAGGTGGCAAAGCTGCGCGGCTGAAACATGGTCGCCGGCAGGCCGACCTCGGTCATTTTGGCCCGGAACTGCTCGAAGATCTGGCGTTGATGCACGCTCGATTCCATGCCGTAAGTCAGGGCCGGCAGCTGGTCGGGGGACCAGCCAGCTTCCGTCAATCGGGCTCTGGCACGTTCCGGATTATGGCTGACGGACTGGTCCGACAACTTTGGATCGAAGTCGCTCAACAGGGGTGGAATGATGCCGGGAAATATCGTGCCCATGCCGTAATGAAACGATTCGTTCCGCGCCTGCCAGTCGTAGGCATCACGGATAGCGCAACGCAGCGCGCGATTGGCTGCATCGACATCCGGATCTTCATGGTGGCCGAGGGCCGGGTTGGCCATGTTGAAGCCGAAGTAAACAAATCCCGCCTCCGGTTCAAGCAGGTGATGATAACGCCTGTCCATATCGGGATGGAGCCGGACCGGGTCGCGCCCCACCAGCAGTCGTTCGGCCTGCTCGCTGGGTACCATGACATTATGAACGTCACGGCCGCTGGCGAAACTGCTCCAGCGGGCACTGGGCTCGCTGATGAAGTGAATTTCAAGGCGATCGAGGAAGGGGTAATTGCGGCCATCCAGCGATTCCAGCCCCAGGTGTCCCTGGGTGGAGGCGTCAAAACCCTCTTCGGCCAGGCTGAATGGTCCGCGATCAAAGTCCGGGTTGCGCTCCAGAACGGCGCGAGCCTCGTCCAATGAACGCAGTCGGAATGGGCCTGAGCCAACGGGGCGGATCCCGAACTCCTGGCCGTAGTGCTCAACGGCTTCGCGCGGTACAATTGATGACAGCGCATTGGCGAGGGTAAAGGTGAATTGGGGATAGGGCGCTGTCAATTGAATCTCGAGGGTATGATCGTCGAGCGCGGTCAGCCCCGAAACCGGACGGTCGAAATCGGCGCCAGCCTCGCTCCATGCATCCAGACCCCGAATACGTCCGCGCCAGAGCCAGGCGCCGTGCGACCGGGTTGCTGGCGCAAAGTGACGCTGCAGGGAGTAGATGACGTCATGGGCGGTCAATTCTCGTCCGACACCGTCACTGAACGCCTCGTCGTTATGGAATCGGACGCCCTGGCGCAGACCGATCGTGTAGATCAGTCCATCTTGCGAGACCTCCGGGAACCCACTCGCAAGATTGGGAGTCAGATCGTAGGGCCGGGCGAGGTACCGATAGCGATACAGCGTGTCGTACAGGTTCACGACCACTGTGGCAGCATAGATGTTGCCAGCCTGGGCAGGATCAAGGCTGGCTGGCGCGCCATCCAGCGCGTGTTTGTAAATGGCTTTCTCCGGGTCATCGGAAAAGGAGTTGCAGCCGGCAACCAAACCCAGCGCCAGGCAAAAAAAGAAAATATTTCGCACGTTTAGTCGTCTAGCCTATATAGTAAGCAGAACAGGCTATCCCGAATCATCGGCAGACAGCAAGTGCTGTTGTTGAAATGTTCGCTAAATGGCAATACAGTCCGCGAAGTCTATTCACATCGAGTAGTGCGTTGTGGCTGGAAGTACGCTAACCTGCGGTTATTCTGGATTATTACTAATTTTATTGAGGAGAAAAATTCATGGCTAATGTCAATCCTGAAACTGCGGTTGATGTGGGGTGGTTGGTCAAGGCCGCTCATCAAATGCTTCGACCGGTCGCCCGCCTTCTGGTTGGCAAGCTGTCTTGTCAGGTCGCTATTGGTCTGCTCAAGGAAAGCTATGTTCTGGAAGCCCGGAGACAGTTGCGGGCCAACGACCCGAACAAGCGGGTGACCAAGTCCGCCCTTGCGTTATTGACCGGGTTGGATACCAGGGCGATTGCCAGCGTCGAGGATGATGTCGATCGCGAGATCAGTTCAAGCGAATTGTGCCCCGAGGCGGCGGTTCTGGAAGCCTGGTTCAGTCAAGCCACCTTCAACGACCCGGAAACGGGCAAGCCGCTGGTATTGCCGATATATGGAAAGGGCGTTTGTTTCCAGACGTTGGTGTCTCGCAACGCCGGACGCAACGTCACCTGCCCAACCGTTTTGGATCGGCTGTATGAAAGTGGCAACATCGAACTGGTTGATCGGAACCATGTGCGGCTGGTAAGTCCGCACTACGTACCGGTCAACGCATCCGAGCAGACCGTCATCGAGGTCGGCAGCGCATCACTCAACCGGCTGGGACGTACGCTGGCGCACAATCACGACGCCACTTCACCGGAGGAAAGATGGTTGCACCAGGATCGCTGGTCGCAGAGCATCCCGCTGGATCGCGTCGATGAGATCCGAGGGCGGATCCGGGAGATGCTCAACGAACAGATTGGCCAGGTAGAATCCGAGCTTGAGAAGGTTGGAGCGCCCGTTCAGAAAAGTAACCACGGCTCAGTTGGCGTTGGCTGGTTCTACTGGGAAGATACTGACAAGAAATCTTGAACCAGTGAACTGGTTCGAGCACTGCGTGGGCTCGACCTGCGTAGTGGGAAAAAACCGCCCCGGCACCGGCAAGGTTCCGGGGTTTTTTTTGCCTGATTTCAGAAAATTGACGGTTTGTGGAGAGCCACGGTAGCAATGCAGACGAAGACGATCAGGGCCAACAGGTAAAGAATGACCCCCGTGCCCCGGCTGCGGCTGCGAAATGCGCCGATCCCGAAGCCGATATAGGCAAGCACCAGCATCATCTTGAGTCCGAACCAGGACAAAAGCGCGAATTGCATATGCACCCACAGCGCGATTCCCGAGAAAAGCAGCAGGGTATCGACCAGGTGCGGGCCAAAGCGGATCATCGGGTTGACCAACGGACGGTTCAGGATCAGGCGGACGTAGCCACGCAGTCCAAAGCCGATTCCGCTGATCAAAGCGAGTACGATATGAAGGTTTTTCAGCAGGATAAAGATACTCAAGGCGTCTGGCTCTCCCTTGGGGTAGAGAATCCTGGGGCCGGCCCGGATCCTTCTTCGTTGTGTTGTGGTGTGTTGTGGATTACTGCAGGTTTCGGGTGCGACGGCAGCGGTCCAAGTCTACCAGCCCTGGCAACGTTCCAGCCATCGGGTGTTGGTCGATGGATCGCCAAGCAGCCAGAAACCGTCATGCTGGCCGGCAGTCGCGCAGGCATGATTGGGGAGGATGCGCACACGGCCGCCAATCGGAAATTGCTCGGGATCGAGCCTTCCATTGTCGGCGTGCCTGATCAGGCCATGCTCCTGGTTCGTGCCGGTGACGATGACCTCACCCAGGTCTGACCCATCGATACCCCGGACAAGGCCGTAGCCACGGTCTTTGGCCTGGCTGGCCGATCCCCGGTCGCGCGAGAGCGCCATCCAACCGGCATCGACTATCACCTCCCCTGAAGCCGGGCGGTGGCCGATCACCTCGGCCAGGACAGACAGGGCAATTTGGTCTTCGGTGCAGACGCCGAGCCCGACCATGACCAGGTCGTTGAAGACGTGCACGCCGGCCCGAATTTCCGTGACCCCGTCGAGATTCTTCGCGAAGGTGGCCGTGGGCGTGGAGCCGACACTGACCACCGTTGCCGGATGACCGGCATCGACCAGAGCGTTCGCAGCCTGGATGGCCACATCGCGTTCCCTCCCGGCCATGGCCTGAATGCAGGCCGTGTCCTGGCAGTTGTAGGAGCCGCCGGCATGCACCAGGACGCCGGCCACCTTGCAGCCAGCATCCCGCAAAATCGCCGCTGCCTCGAGCAACTCAGGGGCTAAAGCCTGAAAGCCGGCCCGCTGTCCATCGGCGTCCAGTTCGAGCAGGACCCGAAAACGCTGCTGAAATTGACCCGCCGCCACGGCGACGGCCCGGGCCGTATCGGTATGATCGAGAATCAGGGTGAGATTCATTCCCCGGTCCAGACGCTCGGCAATGCCCTGGAGCTTGCCGGGCGCGACGCCCACCGCGTACAACAGATCGTTGATGCCATGGCCGAAGAAGTAATCCGCCTCGGCCAGCGTGGAGACCGCTGCGCCACCGGGCTGGCCCACGAGCATGAGGCGCGCGATCTCAATATTCTTACAGGTTTTCAGGTGCGGTCGCAGCGGCACGCCGTGTCCAGCCAGGCGGTTGGACATCCGTTTGATGTTCGATCTCATGCGCTCTTCGTCAATCACCAGGCAGGGCGTAGGCAGTAGTTGCAATGGATTGGAAAGCATGAGCGGATGACCCTGTGGAACGCAAATTTCTGCTAGTTTAAATGCATTACAAATACCGGGAAAATTTTCATGAGCGTGGACAGGACGGCGGAGGAAGTCGTGGAAGGCGCGCTCAGGCGCCTGGGTAATCACATCGTTCTGGGTTTGCCGCTGGGGCTGGGCAAGCCGAACCGGCTGGTCAACGCCTTTTATCAGCGAGCCCGGCTGGATTCAGCAATCCGGCTCGATATCGTCACTGCGCTCAGCCTGGATATCCCGCAATCCGGCCACTGGCTGCAGGAGCGACTGATGGACCCGATTGTCGAGCGCCTGTTCGGCAGCGACTACCCGCGTCTCGACTACCTGGTCGATCTCAAGGGTGGCGGTTTGCCCGACAACGTCCTGCTGACCGAGTTCTATTTCCAGTCCGGCGCCGCTCTCGGCAACCCGTCCATGCAGCGCCATTACATTTCCTCGAACTACACCCATGTCGCCCGCGATCTGATCGACCGCGGTATCAATGTCACTGCACAATTGATTGCCGGCCCGGAGGGCAATTGCTACAGCCTGGCCTCGAATTCCGACGTTACCCTGGATCTCAAGCGACTGCTGAAGAATGTTGATCGGGATGTCATGTCGATTGGGCAGGTTCACCCGGACCTGCCGTTCATGCATGGGGATGCCGTGGTGGACGCCGATTTCTTCGACCACATCATGGACGCTGATCCCCGCCAGAAGCTGTTCGGCTTACCGCGCATGCCGGTCACGCTGCAGGACTTTGCCGTTGGTTACCATGCCTCGCGCCTGGTTGCTGATGGGGGCACGCTGCAGATCGGCATCGGCTCACTGAGTGACGCCCTGGTCCATAGCCTGATCCTGCGCCATCGTGATAATCAACTCTACCTTGAGTTACTGAAGCGGCTGGAGCCAGCAACCCTTGCCCTGGAAGAGCATGGCCGGTTCCAAGAGGGCCTGTACGGGGCCAGTGAGATGTTCATGGACGGATTCATGCATTTGTACACCGCGGGCATCCTCAAGCGCGAGGTTTTCGATGACCTGGTGTTGCAGGAACGCGCCAACGCCGGTGAACGGCTTGAACAGGCCGGCAGCGGCGCAGTCATGGACGGTGGCTTTTTCCTCGGCACCAGCGATTTTTACCAGTTTCTCCGTGAGCTTGATGAAGTCGAACGGCCTCGCTTTCGCATGCATGGGGTGGGTCGAATCAACCAGCTCTACGGCGGCAACGAAGCGCTCGAAATCGCCCAGCGTCGGCACGCACGATTCATCAATACCTGCATGATGGTCACGGCAACTGGCGCGGCAGTCTCC
>JBGTLI010000138.1:0-18763 GCA_041744195.1 Wenzhouxiangella sp.
GGCCTGGAGCAGATCGTCATCGGCCCGACCCTTGATGCGCTGATCATTGACGGCCGCTCCCAGGGCACGATCTTCCGCTGGGAAGACGGCGCCTTTATCAGTCCTGACGGTGATTTCTCCACCTTGACCATGACCGAAGAAGGGCTGGAGCGCAGGTTCAACAACGGGATGGTCAAGAACTTCGGCCTGGACGGCCTGCTGATTGCCGAGAAGGACCGCAACGGCAACACAACTAGTTACAACTACGATTCCGCCGGCCGGCTACTCACAATCACCGACCCCGTGGGCCTGCAGACCACCTTCAGCTACTTCGCCGGCATGCTGACTGCCATCACCGACCCGGCCGGCAGAACGACCGCATTCCAACACGACGCCTTCGGCAACCTGACCCGAATCGTCGAACCCGACGACGGCGTCAAGACCTTCGCATACGACCAGCCCAAAGGCCGCATGCTCGAGCGCACCGATCAACGCGGATTTACAACCAAATACCAGTACAACCAGTTCGGACGCCTGGAATCGGCCCTCCGCCCGGACGGATCCAACCCCATCAGCCGCGCCACCGCCCAGGTCGGCCTGATCGACCCGGCAACCGGCAACGGCACCGAAGAAAACCCCGCCCAGGCCGTGCTGACCGATAATGTCGATGCCTTACTGTTCGATGGCAATGGCAATTTGACCCGTTTCAAGACTGACGCGCGAGGCCGGATTACCGAACGCATGGATGCCGTGGGAAGAATCACCCGCACCGACCGTGATGAAGACAGCAACCCGATCAGAACAATCCGAGCCGATGGCTCGGTGGTGACCCGCACTTTTGACAGTCGCGGTAATATGCTGAGTGAAACCGAACAGGCCAACGGCGCAACGAATGCCTGGACTTACGATCCATTCAACCAAGTCACGTCGAAGACCGATCCGAGAGGCCACACCACCATTTTCGAGCGCGATTCACAAGGAAACCTGACCAGGGTCGTCAACCCGCTGGGTCATGAACCTGTAATGGAGTACAACGAGTGGGGCCAGTTGACCCGCCAGGTTGATCCAAACGGGCTCGAAACCGTGCTGGAATACAACGCTCAGGGCTTGGTCGCAACAACAACAGAAAGCCCGGCAGACACTCCAGGCAGAGCACGTACCACAACTTTTGAGTACACGGCCTTCGGTGATTTGGCGACACTCACCACACCTACCGGCACGGTGCAGAGCTTCAACTACGACCCCGCCGGCCGCCTGATGGAGATCACTGACAACCTCGGCCAGCGTGCGCTGATGGCCTATGATACGACTGGCAATCTGGTCCAAACCGATACCCATGCGCCGGACGGAAGCTTGGTGACACGCCAGGACCAGACTTACGACGAACAAAATCGCCTGATAGAAAGCCGCAGCCCGCACAGCGAAACCGAGGACTCGGTCACCCAATTTGCCTACGATGGCGTGGGCAATCAGATCGGCTTCATCGATCCCAACGGACGGATCACTGTGCGCGAGTTTGATGCTGTCGATAGGCTGATCAGAGAAACCGATGCGGCCGACGGCCTGACCGAATTCGGCTACGACACCCGCGGCCAACTCAACCGCGTTATCGCCCCGAACAAAGCAACCACCACATTTGAGTTTGACCTGCTCTCGCGCCAGACCGCGGAAAACAGCCCCGACCGCGGCAGGCTCCAGCAGGAATACGACCTGGCCGACAACCTCATCACCTACATCGACGCCAGAGGCATTCGCCGGGAAATGACCTACGATGCTCTCAACCGCATGAAGACCACCACCTTCCCCGAACCCGGCGAAGACATTAGCTACAGCTATGACGCCTGTCCCAACGGCACCGGCCGCATCTGCAGAATCGACGATGAATCCGGCACGCTGCAATACCAATACGATGGCTTTGGCAACATTAGTCGGACCACAAAAACGGAACTGGGTGTAATCTACGTCACCGCCTATGAATACGATCTTGAGGACCGCATCACCGCCATCGTCTACCCATCTGGTCGGCGGGTGGAGTACCAGCGCGATATACTTGGCCGGATTACCGAAGTTCGGGGCGAGGTCGCAGGGCAGATGCAGTCCATCCTGAGCCAGATCGAATACCGCGCCGACGGCCAGATCACGGCCGCGACCTTCGGCAATGGCTTGGCCGAAGGCCGGGAATACGACCTTCAAGGCCGACTGACCCATCAGATCCTGGTGGATGACGTCGGCTTCATTGTGGATGAGCGTAGCTACACCTACGATCCGGCTGGCAACGTCACAGCCAGAACCGGCACCCCTGGCAACCAGCATTACAACTACGACGCCCTGGACCGTCTGACCGGCCAGGATATCCAGAAAGACGCCAAGAGCTGGCAGTACGATTACGACTCCAACCACAACCGTCAGAGCCGAGCCGATGGTGACCTGCTCAGCGAAGTCTACAGCTACCAGCCCCAGACCAACCGCCTGACTGAAATCGACAAGCTCCTCGGTCTGGTGGATCAAGCCACCCCGCGTAGCCGCCAGTTCATCTACAACCAGGCCAACCGGTTTTCCGAATACAAGGAAGACGGTGAAACCATCGCGCGCTACACCTACAACGCACTTGGACAGCGAACACGGAAGGCGTCGGAGTCAGCGACCACGCTGTTCCACTACGACACCGGCATCCAGCTCTTGGCGGAAACCGACGAGGCTGGAAATCCGCGGAGGGACTACATCTGGCTCGGCACCCGCCCCCTCGCCCAGATTGAGTCGACCGGTCAGGTCACGTACCTTCACACCGATCACTTATTCACCCCAAGAACTGGCACCAGTGATGGGCAAAGCATAGTCTGGCAATGGGAAGGCGAGGTGTTCGGTGATGTCGAAGCCAATGGTCTGGTAAACGTCAATCTGCGGTTTCCGGGGCAATACTTTGATGTCGAAACGGAGCAGCATTACAACTACTTCAGAGACTACCAGCCGAGCACAGGGAGGTATGTGCAGAGTGATCCGATTGGGCTAGATGGTGGTTTGAGCACGTATGGCTATACCTACCAGAATCCAGTGCTTTATATCGATCCCGTTGGTTTGTTCGGGGGCTTTTTTGGCTGCAGTGGTCCCTGCGGGCCTCGAGATGCGAGCAGAGCCGCCGCCATGGCCAGAACATCCCAGGCGCAGCAACAAACCAATTTGGGTCAGGAGCATGCTCGACAGCAAGTTCTGCGGGGTAAGGTTTTAAGCGCTAACGCTGGAGGTGGTGGAAGTTTATTCGTTGGTGTGTTGGGTTTTTCCGGTTCGACTGGTCTTGGAGTTGATTCAAATTTAGATGAAATTTGCTCTGTTTCATCCCTCTGCGTTCAGTGCGGCTTAGGAGCCTTCGGTGGTGGCGGTTTCGAGGCAACTGGCGGAGTAAACGCTCCGCTATCCAGCGGAACTTTTGATTCCATCGGCCTTTTCATCAACTTTGCACCGACTGGTGGTGGGCCTGCAGGTGGCGGCAGCATTGGTTTTGGTGGAGGGGCAGCTGGTGCTACAAGGGGTATACTCGGCGCAGGGGTTGGTGCTTCCGGCGGCGTGCAGTTTTGCCGAACATTCGTAACATGCCCAGGTGAATGATCTGACATGACAACTCATATAAGACTCGTGGCAGTGGCGGGCATAGCTGTGGCTATTGCGATAATGGGCTATGTTATAGCTCTTTATGGATTCAAGCAGCTAGGTATGCTTTTAGCTGTCCCGGCCATTATCGTTAACGGAGTCGCAGTAGGGCTAGGAGTATTTCGGATTTTTCGGTCAGCCCTGTATTCGTCAGATAAAAAGTCTGGCTCATCATCTGATGAATGATCGGGGAAGAACGAGACACGCGCGATCTAAGGATAAAAATGACGGGGAACAAAGTACAGTACACACTTATCGGAACTGACCCTGCATCGCCCACGCCAGTGGGGTGGCTGCTGGTTGACCTTGAACTTATGGTCACAGTTGAAGCTTGATGAGTTCTGGGCATCACGTCTGCCGCTGTCACGCAAGGGTACCTCCTGGCTGAACGTGCTCAAGACGCTGGTGTGTTATCGCCTGATTGATCCTGGTAGTGAATGGCGATTGCACCGACAGTGGTTCAAGCGTAGTGCCATGGCAGACCTTCTGGAAGATGATGAGCGAGTAGCCCAGAGTGACACACTGTATCGCTGCCTTGACAAGCTGGTCGTGCACAAGGATGCGATGTTCCAGTTTCTCAAGGATCGCTGGCAGGACTTATTTGGAGTGCGCTATGAAGTGTTGCTCTACGACCTGACCAGCACGTACTTTGAGTCCAATCCGCCGGGTGAAGGCCTTCGACAGTATGGCTACAGTCGGGACAAGCGCCATGACTGCACCTAGGTGGATTGTGACCCCGGAAGGCTTGCCGTTGACCTATGAAGTCCTGGCCGGCAACACGGCTGACTGTACGACGCTGAAGGACTTTCTGGCCCGCATAGAGCGGCTCTATGGCCATTTTGAGCGGATCTGGGTGATGGACCGGGGTTTCCGACCGAGGAAGCGCTGGAAGCGATGCGCCAGTCAGCAACCCCGGTGCAATACCTGGTCGGGACACCCAAGGGTCGATTGACTCGGCTGGAAAAAGATTTTCTTGGCAAACCCTGGAGGGCGGTGCGCGAATCGGTTGATGTCAAACTGCTCAATCAATCCGAAGAGCTCTATGTGCTGGCCCGGAGCTATCCGCGCATGATGAAAGAGCGCCTCATGCGTCAGCGTCGATTGAAACGGTTGTGGCAGCGCCTGGGGCAGTTGCAACAAGCGCAGCCCAGCCGGGATCAACTATTGATCAAGCTGGGTGCGGCCAAGAAGGACGCAGGTCGAGCCTGGTCTCTGGTCGAAATCAGTTTGCCTGAAGCTGATCAGCTGGTCACTGAAAAAACATTCCGATTCGCGTTACGCAAGGACAAGCGGCGACAAGTCAGACAACGTGAGGGACGCTATCTGTTGCGCTCGAACCTGACCCACGAAGATCCCGCCCAACTCTGGCAGTACTACATTCAGTTGACCGAAGTCGAACGGGACTGTGTTGATCGGGGCCTGGCGCAAATCCCGTCATGGTGACGCCTTCACTCCAACTGGTACAAAATGTGTTCAATGAAAATACGGAGATAGTCTCATGAGCGAACCGAAATTCAGTCCGGGACAGGTGATCCACCACAAGAAGTACGATTACCGCGGCGTAGTCGTCGATGTCGATCCAGAATTCGCCGGCACCGAGGAATGGTACGAGCAGGTCGCTACCAGCCGGCCGCCGAAGGACCGGCCCTGGTATCACGTGCTGGTCCACGACGCCGCACACGCGACCTACGTGGCCGAGCAGCACTTGGAAGAGGAACCGTCGAACCGGCAAATCCAGCACCCGGCGCTGGGGCAGTTCTTTGATACCTTCATCGACGGTCGCTACAGGCGCAGCCTGCACTGACCCGCCTATATTCAACAGGCTCGGGGCATTCCATCCGCCTGCGAATTTCGTCGCGGGCCTTTCACCGGCCCGGTCGGCGGCATGATGGTGATATCCGGCCGAATCCTACTGCATCAGCCAGGCAACCAGCGCTATTGTCGCGGAGATGCCGAAGGTGATGGCGCCGGCCTTGGCGAAGGCGGTGTGCCAGGCGGCGCGTTGTGCCGGGGGGCGGTCATCCAGCCAACTGCCCCAGCCGCTCAGCGAAAGACCGTCTTCGCCCTCGCGGATGCGCCCATGGGCCCAGATTCGGTCGCCTGGCTGAATGGCCTTCTCTTCCATCCCTTCTTTCTTGATGACATGAAAAAGCAGTAGCGAACCGGCCGTTTTGAGTGGATCACCACCGGTCTCGACGGTGTCAATGGATGCGCCGTCAAGCGAGTAGCGCCGGTTGCGTACCAGGATATCGGTTTCCGATATCTTCCCGGACCGGATGATGATGCTGGCATCCGGATTGCCTTCATCGACCAGCCTGAAATTGGTTGATACCTTGCCGATGCGGCGAACATTCGAACCATTGTTCGAGCGCGACATGAAAAACCCCTTGCTGGTTCGGAATGCGCGCAGCCACAGCGCTGGTTGGTCCGTCACTGGTGATACTTCCGCGGGCTCGCCGGGCTGGGCAATGCCGAAGACCGACCTGTTCTTGCCAGTGGACGCTGTCGCTGGCGTGACAACATCGGTTGCCAAGATAGCTCGTTGCCTGCGATTGAGATTGTAAAGGGTGAAAAGCAGCGAAAGCACCGCAACGGGGAGGGACAGGATCAGCAGGGTCATGGGATACGGGTCCATGTGAGGAGATTCTATTAATCACTACGCGAGTTCTGGTAGATTGCAGCCATGTTCTCGTAAAAACAGGCGGCGTCGGCAATGAACAGGAAGGCACTTTTTATCCTGGCTGTTCTGGTCGTCCTGGTCCCGGCTACCATCTGGTTCTTCGGCGACGACGAGTTGAACGAGGGCGCAAGACAATGGCAAGCCTGGCATGAAGCGCGTGCCGGCCAGCCCGCTGAAGGCTTTCTGTATCAGCTTGGCCTGAACGCACCACCTGGAATGGATCCGGTCAGCGCCGGCGAGCTATGGTATCGAGCCTTTCGAGAAAACTACGCAGAATCAAGCAACCCAATCTACAACACTGCGGAGATACCCTGGGCTGCTGAGCGCCTGGCCACGCCCGAAGCCGGACAACTCGATGCACTGATCGGTTGTGCCACGGACCCTCAAACCGATTGCGACGGACTTGACAGCGTGCTGGCCCAACACGCGTTGTTGCTGCAGCGCTTCAAGGCCTGGCCAGTGGAGCAGGGCTTCGAACGTGCAGTCCCGGACCTGGCCCTGATGCCTGCCGTGTCGGTGATCGTAGCCTCCGGCCAGTTGGCCTGGCTGGAAGCCGAGCAAGCGCTGCACGCCGGCGAGTCCGAACGGGCGGCGCATTTGATCACCGAGCACACGTACAAACTGAGAGCCTACCAGGATCAGGCCGACAGTCTGGTGCAAATGGTTGTAGCCATTCGGTTGATCAGTAATCAGGTTGACCGCCTGGTTGAATTGTCCAACCGGGGCCAACTATCGGCACTCGATCTGGATCTGGATCATTTGCTGCGAGATCTGGATGCGCCCGCCGAAATGCTCGAACAAGTCATGCGCGGCGAGTTCGGCCTGGTCTTCCACTTGATGAACTGGATTGAAAGCAACCCGGAGATCGTCGCTTCAGGGGGTTGGTTGGATGCTTGGATGTTTCGGCTTTTTTACCGCAAGAACATTACAATCAATACCAGTCACGACCTCTACCGCTGGGTTGCCAGCCTGGCAAGCCCGGTCGATGTAACTGCAATCAGCAATGGAACCAGGCCGGGCTGGGTCAGCCCGTTCAGTATCAGAAACTACTGGAGCATCCTTCACCCAACGGTGCTGCCGAACTATGAGCCGTTTCTTATCTACGTTGGCCGCTTCCATGACCTGCGCGCCAAACTCGCATTGGCTCGAGCCTACCTGTCCGACCCCTCAATCGATGATGCGGCGCTGCAGCGCCTGGCCGATATCAACCCTTACGGCCACGACCATGGCGTCAACCTGGACCAGCCGAACGATCGCCTCTGCCTGGCCGGCCCATTGGAAGATCAGACCGGGATACGTTGTGTGCCAATGGTGGCGGAAAAGGAAGCAGTCACTTACCAACCAACCGAGAGGGAACTTTAGGCCTACCGATCACTGGCCCGACTTTCGCTCTCGCCAACGCGTCACCTGCTCACCTGCAATACCCCAGTTGTCAGTGCTCACTTCGTCGATTATCACTACAGTTGTAGCGGTGCTCTTTCAAATTGTTCCAATACTGAACTCCATGAGTTCATAACGCCAAATTTCAGCCACATACGGATCGCAACTTTAGCATGCGCGAGCGACGGCATGCAGCATGTCGGTTTATGATGTGTAATCAACCGTTACCCCACGGCCCCACCGTAATCGTCACTGTTTGGCTTCCGACGTTGTAGCTGGTTTTCGCCGGAACATTCAGGCTGGAAGGCCAGGAGTCTGGTGGGATGTTTTGACTCGTCG
Source organism: Wenzhouxiangella sp. (assembly GCA_041744195.1). GTDB lineage: Bacteria > Pseudomonadota > Gammaproteobacteria > Xanthomonadales > Wenzhouxiangellaceae > Wenzhouxiangella. The sequence continues at coordinate 8,024 of JBGTLI010000138.1, forward strand.
AGCCGACGTTCGGGTCTTCGTCGAGACTGAAGCCGTAGGCCATTGCAAACTTCCCACTCGAATTCTTTCCGAAGATGGTCTGGTCGCCGACCGTGCCGCTCGCAGTGGACGTATGGAAATACTTGGCATACGCGTCGTAGACCGATGGCTGGTCGTTGTACGCGTTTTTGTGGTCTGAATACCAGTTTGCGGTGTTGCTCCATGCATCCGAGGAATAGGTAGTTGAGATCGTCTGGCCTGCTGGTTTGACGCCATCGAGAGCTACGCCTCGGGAGAAGGCCTCGAAAATCGCCGCCTCGATCTGCCCGAACGCGGCATACACCAAAGGTGATTCCCCCGAAAAGGAGACTTGAGGCGAAAAACCATACTCGCTGCCACTGTTCGTCATGGTCACGCCTGTGACTGCGCCGTTTTCAATCGTGGCAACGGCGGTTGCCGTCATACCGCCATTGCCCGGTGACTCAATGGTGACGACCGGAGGTGCGATGTATCCACTGCCGGGTAAGATCGCCTGGACGCCCAGGACCACGCCTCCTTCCATGTTGGCAATGCCTTGGGGTGCGTTCTCCTGGTTCGGCCCTCGCACAGCCTGAATGAACGGCTGATTGCCGGCGAAATCCGATTTCGGTATTACAACTGTCATTCCATTGGGGCCGCTGAGGGTGTACTGCGTGCCGTTACTGGATCCGGAGTAGATGCCAACGGTTGCCCCGTTCAGGTAGAAGCTAATCTGGTTGCCGGAGGCAAAGAAGGCATCCACGGTCTCCTGCCAGTAGCCTTCCAAGCCAGTGGCGGAAGGGTAGATAGCCAGCCAATCCTTTGGGGACACAATCGCCGAAAACTGGCCCTTGATCAGTTGCGGGTATCCGGTGCCCACTGGGCTGGTGAAAAGGAGTTGAGAAAAGGTGGTGCCATAGGTGTCGGTTTTCATAAATGCCGTGAAGGCGGCTCCGATCTGCTCCCGCGTCACCTTTGGCATGACACCGTAAGTCAAAGCATCTTCGGCGACGGTGAATGACAGATTGATCCCAAAGGAATCGACCGCCGAGACGTCGTACTGGGCATTTGGGCCGAATTCGAAGATGTCATATGGCCCAGCCGGTGCCACGCCGGGGACTCCGGGAAACGGATACGCCGTGTATCCGTTTAGCGGATAAGCCGTCGGCGTGATGCCACTCGGCGTAACAGTGAACACGAGGCGGTTGTTGCCGGAGTTTGTCACGTTCGGCACCTGGATCGTCAGGCCGCTGTTGACATTGATGAAGGGTGCGCTGGACGCGGACGCAGCGGCGGTGAAACTGCCATCTGCCTGCAGGACCTGAAATTGGGAGCCGTCTGTGGCGTTCGCCATGAACCCCGCAACCCAGACGGTATATTTGCTCAGATCAAGGCCTGAGCTATCGACGATGTTGATCTGGTTAAGTGTATTCATTGGTCTGTCCTCTCTGGTGCTTAGATGGTCGTTAGGGAACAAGCTGGACAGGACAGCACCGTTGGCAGACGGAACGAGTGGGCCTAACATTTGCCTCAACTGGCGCCGCCGATAAGATCGCCCGGCTTTGCCGCCCGCAAACTTTCCCGCGTCCGCTTGAGCCTAATGTTGGGCGTCGTGGTCATACATCCTCTCTTCTGAAGCATTAATGCAACGCTGAGCCTTCATGCGAAAAAGCTCTTGCTCCAGCGCTGTGGATGCCTATCTCGTGCCTGCTGATAGACGGCATGACGATTGGCGAGAATCTCAACGTCCTGGCTGGTGTGGCGCTCGTGCCGCGTGACGAAAAACTCGCTGTCAATACGATCCGCACTCATTTGCCCTTGACGAGCTTCGACAAAGCCAGCTGCTGATCTTGCTCAAAAATATAGTTCTGTGAATTCAGGCGCCATGTAGTGACGGCCTTGAAGCCGTAGGTTTGCATCTGTTCATAAGCTTCAGGTGCAGTTTGCATGCCAGTCCCATCGGGAGAGGAAGGGCCATTGGCTTCAAATTTTGCTCCATAGGCAAAAGCATCAGGACGAATGCCATATGAGACGAACTCTTCCGGAAGACTGGAACTGTAATACATTTGAAAAGCAATAATATCAAAATGGTTATTCACCGTTTCGGCATGCAGGTTGTTTGTTGTTGCCGGCCCCATTGTCAGCAGCATACCGGCTGCTTTAAGGGCAGAGCCAACAGCGGAAAACGTTGTTTTAAATTGAGCCTGGGTTGTATCATCGCTGAGGTAATCCCATTCCCAATCAATATCGAACCCGTCAAGACCATAATGCTTGAGGTAGGTTACAACATTCTTTGCAAAGGCATCGGCTGAAGCCTGATCGGGGGTTTCAGGGTTCGGATAGATCTGGGATATCAAATGCTTCTTGCCATAGAGAAGCGTCAGGCAAATTTTGACTTTCGGGTTTGCCTTTTTTGCATCACGAATAATCCATTCCATGTAATCCTGGTTGGTGGGTGCGCTTCCATCCTTATCTGGTGGGTGGGTAACCTTGTCTATAAACAGAGTGTAGCTGCTGCCATCACCCGCAGGAATTGTATTGCTCGCGGTGGGAACAATATCAACAAAACAGAGATTTATAATGTCGCTGGCTTGATAAAGCCCATCACTGATCATGCGTTGGAACGCGCTGTGCGGACTGTTGTAATTGGTACCTGATGGTTCATCTTCGTTCAGGAATATCCATGCATTACACATGGGGGAAAGTTTTGAAGCAAACGGCGGGTTTGACGGCTTATTCATTGAATTTCTCGTTGTTTATTGTCATGAGACCCATCATATCGGAAATTGTTTACAAGAGAAGCAACACTGGATGAAAGGCGTGGGTGGAGAGCGCGCCCGACTCCAGCTTTCAAACATCAATTCTCACCAAGTCAACGCAGCGAACCGACGTCACCATCAGATCTTGGGTGTCCTGGTTGGTCTCCCGGTTCCTGGTCGCTCTTGCCTGGTCTGTCTGGTCGGTCATTTCCACATTGGTCACCCGATGTGCTATTCCGCTGGCCGGGGGCTGGTGGGTACCCGAACGGCAGGCGGTTTGAGAGTTAAATTCCCCGCATCCGTGTACGCAGGAATTCCAGGTACTGGGGGGGTTCGCCTTCAAATATTTCGATGCCGTCACCCATATAGGCGCGGGCGAGTTCATCGGCAGCTTTGGATTGGTCGCCGAGGTCGTGGTGGCATTGGCCGAGGCGCAGGTGGATGAAGGCGTTGCCGAGAGCATCCGGACATTGCATGGCGCGTTTGAACAATTGCAGGGCCTTGCTGCTGTCCCCGGACAGGTAGTGGGTGTCGGCAATGGCGACCATCAGCCACAAGCCCGCTTCCCAGTCTTCAGGTGGTGGGGGCAGGAGGTTCAACGCTTGTTCAAAGCATTCCAATGCCTGCTCGTAGTTGCCCGCATCGCTCAGCGCGTTTCCGTGTTCGGAAAGCTCGCCGATGCGAGCATGCAAAGTGGCGTCAAGTCCGTGTTTTTGGTTCATCGACCTGTGTTCCCAAGGTGAAATCGCAATCCGCCATCGGCGCCGAAGCGATGTATCGGCGCTGACGACGAATATCTACCACTTGCCGGTATGGCCTTTCGGTCTTCGGTAGGTCTGCCCGAGTTTAGCGCCATTGGAGCTGTTCAGTGGGCCCCATTCGAGTTCGTAATTGGTGTGGTCCAGCATGAAAGCACGCACTTGTTTGGCCTTGGCTCCGTATTTGTAACCGGAGGTGTTCCACCAACTGACTGCGTCAACGATGTGACCCATGTGGATTTGCCGGTTCACGGGCTTCCACACGCGCGGGCCTTTGGTTATTAAACTGATCTTGACAAATTCCTTATTGCCGATCTTCTTGTACAAGCCCTGGGATTCCATACGCTTTATCACCTTGCGCCCGGTGGCGGAGCGTTTCGAGGGCGTGCGCCCCATGGCCTTGAGTCGTTTCGAGCACCGGCTCGGGTTGTGGACAAGAACCTGGTCCTGGTCGTCGCCGGCGAAGTACTGCTCGGATTCGGCGACCTTGAAATTGTAGACCACCACCGGCCCGTTTTCGGTGGCAACGCTGCGCACTTTGTCGATGCGGAAGGTCTGGCCCGGTTCCATGCCGCGCAACATTTGTCCGGGTTGCAGATCGGCCGCCTCGATCCAGCCGATGTCTTCAATCAGGAACGGATGCTCGGGGGTGGACTGTAGTTCGGTCTCGCCAAAGTGGATCTCGATCAGGCTCTCGGTCGCGTACTGGAGGCTGTAGTTGACTCGAAAGGCATCGCGTTCATGTTCGGCGCCGGGCACCGGTGCGATCAGCGAGTCACCCGGCTGGATGGTCTCGATTCGACGCGGGCCGTCCGGAGTGGCGACCATGGTGCCGGCCGGGAAGCTGAAGCAGACGTCCAGTTCATCCAACAGGGCATGGTTTTCGCTGTTGCCGATCAGGCGCTGTTCCTGAGTGCCCGAGCCGACCGCGCGCGCGGTGCGGCTTTCGCCGATCGCACCTTCTTCGGCCAGCATGCCCCGGCGCGCGACCCGCTGCAGTCGGGAGACATCGTGAGCTTGCTCGGCCAGGCTGGCCTCTCCGCGCCGCACCAGTGAACTGGATGAACGCGCCAGCCCAGAGATCGCTCGGCCGCCGGCCGCGCCCAGACCGCCGGTGATGCCCCCCAGCAACGCACCCTCAACGATTTCCTGCGGGCTTCCGCCGCCCATGGCAGTAAACACCGCGCCTTCGGTGAAGCCCACGGCCACTTCGCCGGCGATGCCGAGGGCAATGCCGGCTTCTCCGGCTGCGCCGCCAATGGCCCCACCCACCGCGCCGATTGCCGCGCCGGCGAACAGACCGGCATAGGTACTGCCTTCGCGCCAGTCCCAGTGGGCCGGATTCATATCATGGTTGACCGCCGCTGCGCCGGCGTAGGCACCGGAAACGGCACCGATACTGGCACCGATCACCACCGAGATGATCAGCGCGGTGGTTACCGCGAACTCGCCGTCCGGGTCGTGCAGGGTGTACGGGTCGTTGCCGGCGTAGCCGTAGGGCGTGGCGAATTGATGGCGCGGGTCGGGAGACAGGAACCGGCCCAGTTCGGGATGCAGGTAGCGCGCCTGCATGAAAATCAGGCCGGCCGGTGCGTCGAGTTCCTTGCCGGTGTATTTGGGTCGGAAGTCGTCCGGACCGCTGCTGCGCGGCTGATCCAGCGCGCCGTGCGGTCGGTAGGCGACGACGCTGCTGACTTGGCCCTCGGCATTGGTGACCAGCACACTGCTGCCGAGGTGATCATGATGAAAGTACAGCTCACCTTCTTGCGGCAGGCCATTGCCGGGTGACAGTGAGGCTTCGGCGGGGCCGATGTCGTAGACCGTGACATGGCTGACCACCAGCAGGCCGATCACGGCGCGCTGAAGGGTTTCGGAGGCGAGTTTCGGGAACGGCACCAGTACCACCGCCAACATCAGCGCCAGACCCAGCGTCAGTAGCGCGGCGCCGGGCGCGAAGCCGGCCAGCGCGTGGCGCCAGTCGAACGCACCGCCTTCACGCAGGGCTTCGCTGTGCCGCTGTTGCGCCCGCACCTGGTCGGGGTTCAGCGCCAAGGTACTGGCGTACAGTCGCCCTTCTGGGGCGGTCACATAGCGGGTGTGCAATTCCTGCCCGGATTCGATGGTGATGTCGTAATCGGATGAAACGTAGATCGAAACCGTACCGTCGGCGTCGGTGCGGCGCAATCGGTTGCCGGCGAAGTCGTAGTCGTATGCGGTGACGGTTTCGCCGTCGCGCTCGACTTGCGCCAGCAGCGCTTCGCGTTGATACATGTACTTCCAGAGGTGGTCGGGGCCGTCCAGTTGCGTAACATTGCCGTCGGCGTCATGCTCGGCACGCAGTCCGTTGGTGCTTTCGATCAACTGATTGTTGTTTTCTCCATAGCGGTAGCCCACATCGGCTTCGCGCGTGATGTTGCCGGCCAAGTCGTATTCGAAATCGATGATGCCAAACGGCCCGTCGGCGCGCTTCAGCCAGCCGACTTGGTCGTAATCGAAGCTGTAGCTCAACTCGTCCTGCCCGCTGCCGCCGCGCTGCAGGGACTGAAGCTGGCCCAGTCCGTTCCAGCCATAGTCCAGTTGCAGCAGATTGGCGTTTCCGTTGGCGGATTCGACCGCCGCCTGCTTCAACCGGTGCATGGATTCGACATAGCTGTAGAAGGCGCGTGTTTCTTGTAGACCGTTGCCGTAGCGCATGGCTTCGATCTGGTTCAGAGCGTTGCGGGTGGTCACTTCGGCGATACGCCGCGCCGGTTCGTCCGCGGCCGGGCTGAAGTCATAGGTGGTCGGATTGTCGAGTCCGTCGTAGCCGAAGATGGCCACAGCGCCATCCGGGTATTCAAGCCGGGTGCGCTGGCCGCCGGGGTTGTAGGCGCTGCGTTGAGTGAAGACGCGCGAATCCAGGCGCAGCGATTCCATCGCGATGTGACCGTATCGGTCGTAGCCGAACACGTGCTCGGTATCCCCGGATACCACTCGCGTGAGGTGGCCTTTGCCGAACGTCGTGTCGTCGCCGTCGTGCGCGTAATGGAATTCCAGCGCGGGCTGTTCGGAGCGCTGGATGCGTTCGGTCAGCACCCGGCCCAGTGCATCGTAGTCGTAGTCGATGCGCACGCCGCCGCCGGTGCGCACCGAGGCCAGCCGTCCTTTGGCGTCGTAGGTCAGCCAGCGCTCGCCGGTATCGGCGCCCTGGGCATGAATCGGTCGGCCCAGCGAATCGTAGCGGTATTCGGTAACATCGCCGCGCGGCCCGCGAATCCAGCGTGGCTCTTGCAACGGGTCGTAGCGGTATTCGACGCTGCCGTTGTTGCCGGCGGTGCTCTTGACCAGCACTTCGCGCACTGATCGCTGCTGCGTGGTGACGCGTTGTACATCGTCGCTGATCAGCGTTGACCTTACGTTCAGTTCGCCCTGGATGTATTCGTAGCGCCGCAGTGATCCGTTCGGTTCGGTCACCTCGATAACACGGTCGAAGTCGTCGTAGCGATGGCGCTGCCATGCGGCCGGTTCGTTTTCGAAACGCGGATAGCTGTAGGCATCCAGCCGGCCGATGCTGTCGTAACGCGTTTCGGTGATAACAGGGCCGGTGCCGGGCGGGCCGCTGCGGCGCGACTTCCACGGACGAGAAAGGCCATCGACATACAATTGATTGAACGGCCACTGCGCCGGGTCGTCGCTATCCCAGTCGGGCCGCTCACGCAGTTCCACGCGCGTACCCTGGGCATCGTTGACATAGCGGGTTTCGGCCAGCAGCACCGATGCACTGCCGTCACCGGCGTCCGGCATCGGGCCCCAGCGCTGGATTTCACGTCCGAAGCTGTCGAGCACATAGCGGGCCTGACTGCCGTTGGCATCGGTTTCCAGCACCACCGCTCCCCAGCGCGGATCGCTCTCGGTGCGCGTGACCAGATGTGTTCCGTCGGACAGCGCTGGCGAGGTAATGCGTTCGACGTAGGTGCGGTACTCGTCTTCGATTTCAATCGTGGTAGCGTTGCCGGCCCAGTCGGTCATGCCAATCAGATTGCCGAGCGTGTCGAAGTCGCGACGCTGCACCAGCCAGGTGTTGTTGCCGTCGTCCCAGGCCGAAAGCGAGGTCACGTTCTGACGTGCGTCGTAGCCGGTGCGGTCCCAGCGCAGATCGGTGTCGGGATTCCAGGTGCTTTCGCCGCCGGCCAAAAAGCTTCGGCAGGCCGCTTCGGTGCGCACGGTCTTGTGCTCGGTGACGTAGCCGAGCCGCCAGTTCGCCGTGTCGTTCTGGTAGCGCCAGCAGTCGAAGACGTCGTCGTTCGAATCGGCAGCGTCGCCGAGATCGCTGGTCAGGACAGGCGAACCGTAGTCGTCGTATTCGGTGCGCGTCTCAAAGACATAGTCGGGTTGACCGGCGGTATACGTGGACGAGCGCTCCGAGGCGCGTAGCACCGCGTTAACCCACTTGCCCTGGCTGAGCACTACCGGCGTGAATTCGCTGCGCGAAAGCCGCGCACCGATGCCGCCGTATTGTTCCGTGGTCAGGATGAAGCCGGCCTTGGGGTACTGCTGACTGTAGGTGTAGATCGAACGCTGGCCATCGGCTTCGCGAATGCGCTCGCGCTGTTCGAATCCCAGCCAGCGGCGCAGCAGCAGATCGGTGCGTGCGCCGGCATAGCGGTAGCCAAAGCCGTAGACGCCGCCGCGCCCGTCTTCGCGCTGGTGGCGCGCCACCACCCACAACGGCGAGCGCACTCCGGCGCTGGGATACTGCGGATCACCTTGTTCGGAATACACATCGTCGCGCGTCAGTGGCGCGTACTCGAAACGGTCGCTGCCGCCCAGGGCACCGTGCGTGGCGCTCATCAGGTCTGGCATGACGCCGTCGCGCACCTGCACCTCGACCACGCCGTCGGCGCTTCCGCACAGCAGATCGATCAAGCCGTCGCCATTGAAGTCGGTGATGCGGGCTTGGGCGTTATCGCCATCGCACCAGCGGCTCAACACCAGTCCGTCAGCGGCCGCGTTGGCCGAGACCAGTTCGGCGCCGGTCGAGACCATGACCAACTGATCGCCGGCCCGGGTCTGGCAGACCGCGTCGGACATGCCGTCGCCATTGAAATCGCCCCAGTGCAGCCGGGCGCTGGCCGCCGGGCACCAACGGTCGCGCACCAGGCCGTCGGCGCGCCGGTTCGGGCTGGCGACATCGCGTCCGGTGGACAGCAACACGAACACGTCGCCGTTGGCGGCTTGGCAGACCGGGTCCATCAAGCCGTCGCCGTTGAAGTCGGCCAAATGGGGGCGATCATCGGCGCCAGCGCACCAGCCGCGCGTCAGTTCGCCCCGGGCGCTGCTGTTGGGGCTGACCAGGCGCTGGCCATCGGAGACCAGCACCGACCATTGCCCGCCGTCGGCGCAAACCAGGTCGCCGAGGCCATCGCCGTTGAAGTCCTGCCAGAATCTGCGTGCGGTCTTCAAGGCGCAGAACCCGGTCGCCACCACACCGGCAGCAGAGCTGTTCGGCGACACCACATCGGTACCGTTCGAACGCAGAATTTTCTGAGTGCCGTCGTCGCAACTGCAGGCCAGACCGGCGCGACCGTCGCCGACGAAATTGGTGATCGAGGCGGCACAACCGGCGGCGTGCTCGCACCACTGGGGCGGCGTGCTCAGCCCGCCATCGGCGCGCGTGTTGGGCGAGACCAGATCGCGGCCGTTGGAGCGCAGCACCTTGAACCCGTCGCTGGCGTGCAGGCAGAACAGATCGGCGCGCCGGTCGCCATCGAAATCGGCCCACACGGTTTGCGCATGGGCACCTTCGCACCACGCCCGCGGCAGCGTGAGCTGGCCGTCTGCCCGGCCGCTGGCGCTGTGGGTATCGCGCCCGTCCGACAGCAGCGCATAGGCTGAATCGGACTCGACGCAGACCAGATCCTGCAAGCCGTTGGCATTGAAATCGGTGCTTTCGAAAGTACCGCCGCCGCCACAAAAGCCGCGCGCGACCTGACCGGTGGGGGATCCATTCGCCGAGACCACCCGGGCCGAGCCTTGCTGCCACTCGAAGCGCGTCGGCGGCAGGCATTCTCCGCTGCCGGCGCAAGCCTGCACCGAGGTCAACAGGTCGCGATCGGTGGAAGCGCTGGCGGTGTAGTCGAGCCGGTAGCGGGTGACCACTTCGGAGCCCACGCGAGTGCGGATTTCCACCAGACGCTGATTGGGCAGAAAGCCCTGGCCGCCGGCATAGCGCACCACCGGCCGCGACGCTGGCTGATAGTCGAACTCGACGTGTCGGTTGGCGGCCAGACCGCTGGCGGGATGCAGCGTGTAATCGATGCGCCGGGGCAGGCTTTGAAGCTGGTCCGGGTTCTGTTGGTAGGTGATTTCGACCCGATTGTCGTTCAGGTCGATAAATCGCGCCGCCTGCCATGCGGCGATTTCGTCACGCCCGCGCGCCACTGGCGCGGAGTTTCCCGTCGTACCAAATTCAACTCGCGAACCGTCCTTGTTGGTGACGATGAATGAACACGGGCCGGTGCCGCATCGGCCCTGCGCAACTACCCGGGCAAACGTATCGCGCTCGGTGCGGTATTCGGTCTGAGGCGCGCCGTATTGGCCGTCGCTGACAAGAATCAGGCGTTCACCGTCCAGACAGAAGCGATCGCGCTGGTCGAAATACACTCCGCCGCCGTAGCCGTCGATGGGTTCGGAGGCTCCGCAGCGGCTGATGGTCGAAATCCCAGCCAGCACGAACCCCTGGCCGACTGCGCCGTTGCCGAACTGGCTGTTGTAGATCAGGCTGAGCGCAGGCTGGGTGCCGACCGCACCGGGCGGGATGTTGATTGGCAGAACCAGGTTCGCCGCGCCCAGTGAGGTCACGTCAGTTGAAATTGCGGCGGTGCCGGCCGCCTGCGCGTTTGTAGCGTTTGAAGCGGTCGCGCTGGCTAGCGGCGCAGTGGACAGGACGATCAATAGCAGCAGGGTGGTGCGGGTCCGTCGCGTGAACGCGCGAAACTGGTCATGACAGTGCATCGAAGCTCTCCGAATCCTGAGTTTCATCCGGCAACGTGCGCCGGAGGCATCCGTTGCATGGTTGGTCCCGGACCGGTGATCCGGGGTTGATGTCCATCTATCGATCTGACTTCCGGTTGATTTCCACTTTTCGGGCGTGGGGTGTTGGCGCGCCGAAAGGCCCTCGCGCCCGACCGGGCGCGAGGCGCGATGGATCACTGCACCGGGGAGCCGTTGACGGTCAGGCTGCCGGC
>JBGTLI010000139.1:0-2762 GCA_041744195.1 Wenzhouxiangella sp.
GTGACCCCGGAGCAGGCGCGCCGCCAGATTTACCAGTTGCACGAGCGCCTGGAAGCCGGAGAGGACTTTGCCGCCCTGGCCCGGCGTCATTCCACTGATGAGTCGTCAGCCAATATCGGTGGTCTGTTCAACTGGTTCCCCCGGGATCAATACGGCCCGGCCTTCCAGTCCCAGTTGGACCAGTTGGCGCCGGGAGAGCTCAGTCAGCCCTTCCAGAGCCCGGGGGCGTGGCATGTGCTGTTGCTGGAAGATGTGCGGGAAGCCGATCGAACAGTAGATACCATGCGTGCTGAGGCCCGCGATTTGCTTTTTCGCCAAAAAGCTGAAGAGGAAGTCGAACGTTTCCTGCGCCAGTTGCGTGGTGAATCCTACGTCGAAATTCGACTGTAGCCGCCCATGGGGCGGTCGCTGCTACTGACGCCCGGCGAACCTGCCGGGATTGGCCCGGAGATCGCCTGCCGGCTTGCCGCCGCCCGGCCCGAGTTGATTTTGGTGGCAGACCCCGATTTGCTTCGCCGCACGTTGGCCAGGCTGGAGCTTGATCTTGAAGTCCGCTGTGTGGATGAGTTGGCCGAATTTGAACCCGAGCTCGATACTGTGGCCTGTCTGCCGGTAAAAATGGTCCGGGAGGAGGTGCCGGGGCGACTCGAAGCGGCCAACGCCAGCTATGTTCTTGAATGTCTGCGCACGGCGTCCGACGAATGCCTGGCCGGCCGCGCCGCCGCGCTGATCACCGGCCCGGTGCACAAGGGTGTCATCAACCAATCCGGCATTTCTTTCAGTGGCCATACTGAATTTCTGGCCGAACTGGCCGATGTTGACCAGGTGGTGATGCTGTTGGTCGCTGGCACCTTGCGGGTTGCACTGGCCACCACGCATCTTCGCCTGGCCGATGTGCCCGCTGCCATCACGGCGCGTCGGCTGCAGCGAACCCTGGAAATCCTCCATCAGGGGCTCAAGGAGTTTTTTGGGCTGGACCGTCCGCGCATCGCCATTCTGGGGCTTAATCCACACGCTGGCGAGGACGGCCACCTGGGGCGCGAGGAAATCGAAATCATCGAGCCACTTCTGGAACAACTGCGCGCAAAAGGCATGGATCTGATTGGTCCGTTGCCGGCCGATACGGCCTTCGTGCCCGAACGAGTGAAGAAATTTGATGCCGTTCTGGCGATGTACCATGACCAGGGGCTTCCGGTGCTCAAATATGCCGGCTTCGGTCAGGCCGTGAACATGACCCTGGGCCTGCCGTTCATCCGAACGTCAGTTGATCATGGCACAGCCCTGGATATCGCCGGCACTGGCCAGGCCGATGGCGGCAGCCTCACCGCCGCTGTTGATCTGGCAGCCGAGCTTTCGGGATGAAGGCGCACCGGCCACGCAAGCGTTTCGGCCAGCATTTTCTGCGCGATAGCGATGTTATCGACAGTATCGTGGCGGCCATCAATCCCCAGCCTGGCGAGCATCTGGTTGAGATCGGCCCGGGTGAAGGGGTGTTGACCCGGCCCCTGTTGGCACGTACGGGTGCCATTGAGGTGGTTGAGCTGGACCGCGATCTGGCCGCCACCCTGGCGCAGCGGCTGGGGCACCCGCCGGGCCTGACCATTCACCAGGCCGATGCGTTGAAGTTCGACTTCAGTTCGCTGGCCGTTGATGGTCCGATTCGCGTCATTGGCAACTTGCCCTACAACATCTCCACGCCCCTGATCTTTCACTTGCTGGATCAGGCCGAGGCCATTGGCGAGATGGTCTTCATGCTGCAAAAGGAAGTGGTAGATCGCCTGGTGGCCTCCCCCGGGAGTCACAGCTATGGTCGCCTGACTGTGATGGCGAGCCACTATTGTGAAATGGATTGGTTGTTCGATGTGCCGCCGGAAGCGTTCGACCCGCCACCGAATGTTGAATCGGCCATCATCCGCATGGTGCCCAAAACGCTGAATGACGTTGATCGGACCTTGCTGCCAGCGCTGGACAAGCTGGTCAGAGCCAGCTTTGGACAGCGCCGCAAGACCCTGCGCAAGAGCCTGAAAAAAATGATTGACGATAACGCCTTCCGGATTGCCGACATCGAGCCCACGGCCAGACCGGAAACCCTGTCTCTGGAACAGTTCCGAGCCCTGGCTCAAATCCTGAATTCTGAATTCTGAATCCTTGTTGTGGGCGGCAGCCCGTCTCTACCACTCGGCGATCTTCCAGTGGGCGGGTCTGACCGGATCAATCTGGTCAATGGTATGCCGGGTGTTGAAGTTGCCATCGCCGGTGGTGTCGATCAGGTAATAAGCCGGTCCGATGTCGGGAATGATGCGGATCATATAGACCACGCCGCCAGACATGTACTCCTCCACCAGTCGGTCGTCTTCCCGACGGATCACAACCTGAGGCTCCAATTGTTCATCCGGATCCTGAACCTTGGGCGGCATCGGTTCCGGCTCGCGCATGGGCGGCGGCGGTGGCGCTTCGCTTTGCAGCGCCTGGGCGAACGGGGAGATCACCAGGAAAGTAAATATGATCAACAGTTTGTACATGGCAGTCGTCTCGTTGTTATCGGCTTTGTTCAGCTTATCAAATCGGGCTTTACAAACCTGTTAACCAGCGCACACTGTTTGGGGTCGGCGCGGTTCAGTACTGGACTGCCCCCGAGAAAGTAGACACCTTTTTGAAATTTCTCATGGAGGTGTTTATGCAAAGCAAAAATCGTCGTGTTTTCTCTCAGGAGTTCAAGCAGAAAGCTGTTCGGGCGTCTTTGGAATCCCCAGAGTCGGTCG
>JBGTLI010000140.1:0-17204 GCA_041744195.1 Wenzhouxiangella sp.
CGACCGACTCTGGGGATTCCAAAGACGCCCGAACAGCTTTCTGCTTGAACTCCTGAGAGAAAACACGACGATTTTTGCTTTGCATAAACACCTCCATGAGAAATTTCAAAAAGGTGTCTACTTTCTCGGGGGCAGTCCAACCAGCCAACCAGCCAACCAGCCAACCAGCCAACCAGCCAACCAGCCAACCGCTTTTAGAACGCCCGTCTGACCAGGCAGTCGGCGAGCCAGGCCAGGGGTTCGGTATTGCCCTCCACCCGTTCCAGGCAGGCTTCGGCTTCCAGTCTGAGTTTATGGATGCGTTCGCGTGCCTGATTGACGCCAAACAGTCCGGGCCAGGTCGCTTTCTGACGAGCCTGGTCAGCGCCGGCGGCTTTGCCGATTACCTCGGTCTGACCCTCGATATCGAGTAAATCATCACGAATCTGGAAAGCCAGGCCCACGCATTGGGCAAAGCGGGCCAGCGCTTGACGCCGGGCGGGGGCCAGTTCAGGCAACAGGGCGCAGGGCATCATGATCGAGGCCTGGATCAAGGCGCCGGTCTTGAGTTCAAACATGCGCTCGACGGCGGCCTGGCCCGGACGGCGGCCTTCCATTTGCAGATCCTGCGCCTGTCCGCCTGCCATGCCACCGGCGCCACAGGCCCGGGCCAACTCGGCAATCATTTTAATGGCAGCCTGCGGGCGGATGGTCAGGGCGGAATCAGTGGCCAGAATTTCAAAGGCCAGTGCCTGCATGGCGTCTCCCGCCAGGATGGCGGTCGCTTCGTCGAATGCCAGGTGCGCGGTCGGTCGACCACGCCGCAGGTCGTCGTCGTCCATGGCCGGCAGATCGTCGTGCACCAGGGAATAGCAATGAATCAGTTCAACCGCGCAGGCCGGCGCATCCAGCAATGCGAGATCAAGGCCCAGCACACGACCGCTGGCATAAACCAGCAGCGGTCGGAGGCGCTTGCCGCCATTGAATACCGCGTACTGCATGGCCTGACGCAGGCGATCACCGTCGCTGGAATATGAAGTCAAGTGGGCCTTGAGGGCGCTTTCAGCCCGCTCAATCAGCGCATTGGACTGCTCGAGATAAACCGATTGGGAAGCGTGTTCGGAATGCACCGTTTATCCGGAAGCCTGCGGCAAGCGGCCAGGCACAGGCCTTACCGGTTGAACGGCCAGAGGCGACGCAGGCCACGACGCTCTTCAGTCTGCTCGATATCCCCGTAGTTGTAGTCGATCACCTGACGCGTATCGCTGGCCAGCTCAGTCAGTTCCAGACGCTCATACGCTCGCTCCATCAGCCGCAATGCATCGACCGTGGCAGGGGCGCCAGGATAGGTATCGATGACATGCTTGGCGCGATTGAGTGCAGCGATATAGGCGCCACGACGAAAGTAGTACTCGCCAACTCCGATTTCGCTCTCGGCCATCACATTGCGCAGAAACACCATCCGCTGGCGCGCATCGGCCACATAACGGCTTTGCGGATAGCGCTGGGTCAGCTCCTGGAAATCGGTGAACGAGCGGCGGGCGCTTTCCTGATCACGATCCACGACCTGGCCCGGTAAGAGGCGGCGCAGGAACCCCATCGTCTGGTCGTAGTGCACCAGCCCCTTCAGGTACCAGGCGTAGTCAACATTGGGATGGGTCGGGTAGGTGCGGATAAAGCGGTCAAGGGTTGTGATCGCCGCTTCCTCCTGGCCTGCGCGGTGCATGGCATAGGCCATGTCCAGTTGTGCCTGCTCGGCATGCCGGCCGAACGGATAGCGGGTGTTCAGGTTCCGATACAACTGGATGGCGCGGTCGTAGTTGCGCCCTTCCAGAGCCCGCTGGGCATCGGCATAGAGTTCTTCGGCGGGACGATCGGCTTCCCGCTTTTCGCGTCCGCAGCCACTGGCGACGGCCAGCGTCAGGGCGAGCAGACACAGGGTAAGCAGGCGCCAGATTCTGTGATTCATGGGGTTATTTCGGGAAGTAATCTGCATAATGGGCATCATGATACGGGTGCATGACCGAGGTGACCAGCCATAATGCCAGATTGGGCGCTAAAATTGCGTAAGGATGGCAATCGCCCGCGGGCCTGGACATGCTTGTGACCGAAACGGTGAAGCACCATACCGCCATCACCGGACAGGAAGTCGGGCGCCGCCTGGACCAGGTGCTGGCCGAGCGCTGGCCCGACTTTTCCCGCAGTCGATTGGCGGTCTGGATCCGTGATGGTCAGATACGGGTCGACGGGCGCAAGGTCAAGCCGCGCCATGCCGTGGCCATCGGCGAGCAGGTGACGCTTGAAGCCGTTCTGGCCGCCCATCCCGGCAACCCGTCGCCCCAGGCCATCGATCT
Source organism: Wenzhouxiangella sp. (assembly GCA_041744195.1). Lineage (GTDB taxonomy): Bacteria > Pseudomonadota > Gammaproteobacteria > Xanthomonadales > Wenzhouxiangellaceae > Wenzhouxiangella. The sequence goes on from JBGTLI010000140.1 coordinate 2,334, forward strand.
GGACATTCTCGTCGATGATCCGGCGCTGCTGATCGTCAACAAGCCGGCCGGGCTTGTCGTGCATCCCGGCTCGGGCAACCCGGACGGCACCCTGGTCAACGCCCTGCTGCACTTTGACCCCGCTCTGGCGCCTTTGCCCCGCGCCGGCCTGGTTCATCGCCTGGACAAGGACACCAGCGGCTGCCTGGTGATTGCCCGGACCCCGAAGAGTCATCGCCACCTGGTGGCGGCGATGAAGCGCCGCGAGATCAAGCGTCATTACCTGGCGCTGGTCTGGGGTGATCTGATTGCTGGCGGCACCATCAATGAGCCGCTCGGCCGTCATCCGGTTGACCGCCGGCGCCAGGTGGTCAGGCCGGATGGCCGACCGGCGGTGACGCATTACCGAATCAGCCGACGATTGGCCGGCGGTGTACTCCTTGAGGTGGAACTCGAAACCGGTCGCACCCACCAGATCAGGGTCCACATGAACCACATCCGCCATCCGATCGTGGGCGACCCGGTGTATGGCCGCAGTGGTGCGCCGTCCGGTTTGAGCCAGAGCCAGCAACAGGCCTGGCGCGAATTTCCACGCCAAGCCTTGCATGCGGCCCGCATTCGCGTTCCGCATCCGGACGATGGTCGGATGATCGAGGCCAGCGCGCCTGTGCCGGATGATATTCAACAATTGCTTGAAGTCCTTGCGAAGGTTGAAAATGGAGTTGATTGAACCTGGATGGCGCGTGTCGGAAAACGTGCGGGCGTTGTCCACCACGCGCGTCGGTGGTGTCAGCCGCGGGCCCTGGGCCAGCTTCAACCTGGGCTTGAATTGCGGCGACAACAGCGGCGACGCGGACGAAAATCATCGACGTTTGGCAGATCACCTGCCGGCTGCACCGCGCTGGCTTCGTCAGGTTCACGGCACGCATCTGATTCACCTGGATGACTGGCAGCCTGATGTCGCCGCCGATGCCGCCTGGACTGACCGGCCCGGTCAGGTTGCCGCGATTCTCACCGCGGATTGCCTGCCGATCCTGCTTGCCCGGGCGGCAGGCAAGCCCGGCGCGCCGCTGGTGGCCGCCATTCATGCCGGCTGGCGCGGCCTGGCTGCAGGCATTGTTGAGCAAACAGTGGCCAGCCTGCCGACGCCGGGGGCTGACCTGGTGGCGTGGATCGGTCCTGGCATCTCCCAACACTGTTACGAAGTCGGCGACGACGTCCGCTCAGCCTTCGTCAGCATGGATCCGGAATTGGCACGTGCTTTCCGAGGCAATGCGCAGGGTCGATACCAGGCCGACCTGAAGTCCATTGCGCGGCACCGCCTGGCATCGGCCGGAGTTGGTATGATTCATGATGTCGGGTTGTGCACTGCCACCGAGTCCGATCGCTTCTATTCCTATCGTCGCGCCAGCCAGAACGATGCCGGGCTCACTGGTCGTCAGGCAACGCTGGTCTGGATCGAGGAATACAGTGGCTGATCCTCCGGTGTCAGGCCTGCAGTTTTGAAGGAAATGGAATGAGCGGTTTACTCGATCTCGGTTTACAGGTTTTTCAGTTTGCAGCGGCGTTGTTCGTGGTCTGCGTTGGCTTCGGGGTTCTGGCCGTTGTCATCATGTACGTGATCGACCGGTGCCAGACCACCCATACCATTCGGCGCAATTATCCGGTCCTCGGGCGCTTTCGTTACGGCTTTGAACATCTCGGTGAATTTCTGCGCCAGTACTGGTTTGCCGGTGATCGCGAGGAGCTGCCATTCAACCGGGCTCAGCGCTCCTGGGTGTTTCGGGCGGCCAAGAATGTGGATCACACCGCAGCCTTTGGTTCGACTCGCGACCTGACCCCCGAAGGCACCGTGCTGTTTCTCAATGGCGGTTACCCGCGGCTGGATGAGGAAACGGTGCCGATGCAGCCGTTGACCTTTGGCCCTGATTGCCGCCAGCCGTATGTCAGCGACAGTTTCTTCAATATTTCGGGCATGAGCTACGGATCGTTATCGCAACCGGCGGTGCAGGCTTTGTCGGCCGGCGCCAAGCAGGCCGGCATCTGGCTCAATACCGGCGAAGGCGGGCTGTCCGAATGGCACCTGGAGGGTGGCTGCGATATCGTTTTTCAGATCGGCACGGCCAAGTTTGGCGTTCGTGACGAGAACGGCAATCTGTCCGACGAACGACTGGCTGAAGTCGCGGCATTGGACCAGGTCAAGATGTTCGAACTGAAGCTGGCCCAGGGGGCCAAGCCGGGCAAGGGCGGGATCCTGCCGCGCTGCAAGGTGACCGACGAAATTGCCCGCATCCGCCTGATCCCCGCCGATCGCGATGCGATCAGCCCGAATCGTCATCGGGAAATCGGCAATGCCGGCGAGTTGCTCGACATGATCGACCACATCCGGGAAGTGACCGGAAAGCCCTGTGGCATCAAGACAGTGATTGGCCAGGTCAGCTTTCTCGATGAACTGTGCAAGACAATCCGGGAGCGGGGGGTGGCCTCGGCGCCGGACTTCATCACGGTCGATTCCGGCGACGGCGGCACGGGGGCGGCGCCCATGACACTGATGGATGATGTCGGCCTGCCGCTCAGCGAGGCGCTGCCGATCACGGTCGACAAGCTCAATGAATACGGTCTGAAAGACCGCATTCCCGTCATCGCCTCGGGCAAGCGCATCAACCCGGTCGATGTGGCCTGGGCCTTGTGCGCCGGCGCCGATACCGTCGTCGCCGGTCGCGGCTTCATGTTTGCCCTCGGCTGTATCCAGGCTTTGCAATGCAACAGGAACACCTGCCCGACCGGGGTGACGACGCATGACAAGCGCCTGCAGCGTGGCCTGGTGCCTGCCGACAAGGCCAAGCGAGTGGCCTGGTATGCGCGCAACATGCAGCACGAGGTCAGCATCATCGCCCATGCCTGTGGCGTCGAGCGCCCGCGCCTTTTGCGCCGCGAGCATGCCAGTATTGTTGCCGGCGCCGGCCGATCAATGCCACTGAACGTGCTCTGGCCTGACATCCCGACCCGGCCCGAATACCAGGAAACCGATAAGTCAGAGCACGCCTGATCGGCTCACCGGCGCCGCCGTCGACCGGGGCACCGGTGACGACTGTCCCTTCGCGCAGGCTCCAGTGGGCGGCGGATTCGGTTACAATGCCATCCCGGACTTAACCACTTGGACATCCGGGCATGACCTCACTTATTTTTGTCACCGGCGGCGTTGTCTCGTCGCTGGGCAAGGGCATTGCAGCAGCCTCGCTGGGCTCGATTCTCGAGGCCCGCGGCTTGCGCGTGACCCTGATCAAGCTCGACCCCTATATCAACGTCGACCCCGGCACCATGAGTCCGTTTCAGCATGGCGAAGTCTTTGTCACCGAAGACGGCGCCGAAACCGATCTCGACCTGGGCCACTACGAACGCTTCGTGCGCACCCGCATGACCCAGCGCAACAATTTCACCACCGGTCGGATCTACGCCAATGTGATTGCCCGCGAGCGTCGCGGCGACTACCTGGGCTCGACCGTCCAGGTCATTCCGCACATCACCGATGAGATCAAGGATTCGGTCAACCAGGCGGTCGAGGGCTACGACGTCGCCCTGATTGAAATCGGTGGCACCGTCGGTGATATCGAGTCATTGCCGTTTCTGGAGGCCATCCGCCAGTTGGGCTTCGAGTACGGTCGCCAGGCGCTGTTCATCCACCTGACCCTGGTGCCATTCCTGCGTGCGGCCAACGAGATCAAGACCAAGCCGACCCAGCATTCGGTCAAGGAGCTGCGCTCGATCGGCATTCAACCGGATGTGCTGCTGTGCCGCTGCGAGCGCATGCTGTCGGATGCCGAGCGCAAGAAGATCGCCTTGTTCACCAATGTGGCCACCGAGGCGGTGATCTCGGCGGTTGATGTCGACAATATCTACAAGATCCCGCTGTTCTACCAGCGCCAGGGCCTGGACCGCATCGTTCTGGATCGGCTTGGCCTGAAGGCGAACGCAGCCGACCTGTCGGACTGGGAAGATGTGGTCGAGCGCCGCGCCCGGCCCGAGCACGAGGTGACCGTGGCGATGATCGGCAAGTACGTGGAGCATTTCGATGCCTACAAGTCACTCAATGAAGCCCTTCTTTCCGGCGGCCTGGCTGACCGTGTCGCCGTCCGAATCAAGCCGGTCGAGTCCGAAGAAATCGAGAACAGTGGCGTCGGTGTGCTCGATGGCGTTGACGCGATCCTGGTTCCGGGCGGCTTCGGCGAGCGCGGCTTCGAGGGCAAGCTGGCTGCCATCCGCCACGCGCGCGAAAATCGTATTCCCTACCTTGGCATCTGTCTGGGCATGCAATGCGCCGTGGTCGAATTTGCCCGCAACGTGTGCGGTCTTGATGGCGCCAGCTCGACGGAAATGGATCCGGATTCGCCCCATCCGGTCATTGGTCTGATTACCGAATGGATGGACGAAAAAGGTCAGCGTGAACTGCGCGATGAAGGCAGCGACCTAGGCGGCAGCATGCGCCTGGGCGCCCAACGCTGCCTCCTTGAGCCCAATACCCTGGCGCGCAAGCTCTACGGCAAGGACGAAATTTTCGAACGCCATCGCCATCGTTACGAGTTCAATAATACCTACCGCGACACAATGGTTGAAAATGGCCTGGTGCTGTCAGGTTTTTCCGCCGATGGCATGCTGGTCGAAATGATCGAATTGGCGGACCATCCCTGGTTTGTGGCCTGCCAGTTCCATCCCGAGTTCACTTCCACGCCGCGCGATGGCCATCCGTTGTTTACCGGTTTTATCCGCGCCGCCCTGCAACGCCATCAGGCCCAGTTGGCTGATCCGGTCAGGGCACGCGCATGAAGATTAGTCATTTCAATGTCGGCCTCGATCAGCCCTTCTTCCTGATTGCCGGGCCGGACACGCTTGAATCGCTCGATCTTTGCCTGGAAGTTGCCGGCCACCTGAAGGAAGTCACCGACCGGCTTGGTGTCCCCTATGTTTTCAAGGGCTCGTTCGACAAGGCCAACCGCACCTCGGTCAAGAGCTATCGCGGCCCCGGCATGGACGATGGCCTGAAAATGCTGCAGGCGGTCCGCGACCAGATCGGTGTGCCGGTTCTGACCGACGTGCACGAAGACACGCCACTGGATGCGGTCGCCGAAGTGGTCGACGTCATCCAGACCCCGGCCTTTTTGTGTCGCCAGACCAACTTCATCCAGAATGTCGCCCGCCTGAACAAGCCGGTGAATATCAAGAAGGGACAGTTCCTCTCGCCCTGGGAAATGAGCCAGGTGGTACAGAAGGCGCGCGCGGTCGGCAACGACCAACTCATGGTCTGCGAACGCGGCTACATGTTTGGTTACAACAACCTGGTCGCTGACATGCGCTCGCTGGCAATCATGCGCGAAACCGGCTGCCCGGTGGTTTTCGATGCCACCCATTCGGTCCAGTTGCCCGGTGGCCAGGGCGAGTCGTCTGGCGGCGCCCGCGAGTTCATCCCGGTGCTGGCACGGGCCGCAGTCGCCGTCGGTGTGGCCGGTATCTTCTGCGAAACCCACCCGGAACCGGAAAAGGCCCTGTGCGACGGCCCCAATTCGATGCGCCTGTCTGATATGGAAGGTATGCTGGAGACGCTGGTGGCTATAGATCGGGTCGTCAAGGGACGACCCGGTGAAAGGTAAAAGGTAAAAGGTGAAGGGAGTGGCTCTCGTCTCGGCACAACCCTTCCTTTTACCTTTAACCTTTTCGCCTCTCACCTTCCGAACAACGTGAGGAACACATGAAAATCAAATCAATCCACGCCCTCGAAATCCTCGACTCCCGCGGTAACCCGACGCTGGAAGCCGAGGTGACGCTTGAAGACGGCACCTCGGCCCGCGCTGCGGTGCCCTCTGGTGCTTCGACCGGCACGCGCGAGGCGGCTGAGCTGCGCGATGGCGACCAGCAGCGCTTCAACGGCAAGGGCGTGCAAAAGGCCGTGGGCTCGGTCAATGAACAGATCGCGGCCCGGCTCAAGGGAATGGACGCGGCAGACCAGGCTGAAATCGATCGTGCGCTGATTGACCTCGATGGCACGCCCAACAAGGGCAAGCTGGGCGCCAACGCGCTGCTGGGGGTTTCGCTGGCCGTGGCTCACGCGGTGGCCAGGGCCCGCGGGCAATGGCTGTATGAATACCTGCTGGAAGGCTCTGGCTTCACCCCCAGTCTGCCGGTACCGATGATGAATATCATCAATGGTGGCGCTCATGCCGACAATCGTGTCGACATCCAGGAATTCATGGTGATGCCAGTCGGCTGCAAGGATTTTTCCTCCGCTCTGCAGGCCGGCACCGAGATCTTTCATGCGCTTAAAGGTATCTTGCGCCAGCGCGGCCTGAATACCTCGGTTGGTGACGAGGGCGGTTTCGCCCCCGACCTGGGTTCGAACGAGGAAGCGCTGGAATTGCTGATGACCGCCATCGTCCAGGCCGGCTACAAGCCGGGCGAGGAGGTGGCGCTGGCGCTTGATGTGGCCGCGAGCGAATTCTATCAGGATGGCCGGTATGTTCTGGAGTCGGAAGGACGGGCCTTCGATGCTGGCGGTTTCGTCGATTATCTGGCGGGTCTGGCCGCGCGCTTCCCGATTATCTCGATCGAAGACGGCCTGGATGAAAGTGACTGGGCCGGCTGGAAGCAGTTGACCGACAAGCTTGGCAACGGGCTGCAACTGGTGGGCGATGATCTTTTCGTCACCAACACCGAGATCCTCAAGCGCGGAATTGATGAGAAGATCGGCAACGCCATTCTGATCAAGCCGAACCAGATCGGCACCCTGACCGAAACCATCGCGGCCATCAACATGGCCCGTACCGCCGGCTTCGGCACCATCATTTCGCACCGTTCGGGCGAAACCGAGGACGTCACCATTGCCGATCTGGCCGTGGCCACCGACGCCGGGCAGATCAAGACCGGTTCGCTGTGCCGGTCTGATCGGGTCGCCAAATACAATCAATTGCTGCGGATCGAACGGCGGCTCGGGTCGAAGGCGATCTATTCAGGTCAACGTCTGGCCCGCCGGTGAGCGGGCCGGGTCGGCCGCTTGCCGTCATACTGGCTCTGCACGCCCTTCAAGGGGCCTTTTTGCTGTGGCTGGCACTGGACGCGGTGTTCTGCTGCGATGCCCTTTACTATCTCCATGTCGGCCAGGGCATGCTCGCCGAGGGCTTGCTGTACGAGCATCACTTTGAGGGCTATCGATCGTACCTGGTGCCGATCATGGTCGCTTCGCTCGATGCCTTGCCCCTGCCTGCCGCATCGGCTTCCGGCAGTTCCTACCCGCTCGCCGCCGGACTGGTTTTCTGGTTGATCTCGCTGGGCTGCAGCCTGCTGATTCTCAGACAGGAAAGCCTGGGCAGGTACCTGGTGTTTGCCCTCCCAACCTTGTTCAACCCTTTCGTTCTGGCCCACATTCCGGCGCCGCTGCAGGAAAGCGCCTTTGTTCTGCTTTGCGTGCCGCTGCTGGTATTGCTGGTGGCGGTGAAGCGAAGTTCAGCAAACAGGACGCTGGGGCTGGCCTTGCTGATCTTCACCCTGGCTTATGTCATTCGCGGTTCATTCGTCTGGTTGCTGGCGCCGCTGGCCTTGTTCGTGCTGTTCGAAGCCATTCGCTCGGGCACACGCTGGCAGCAGGCTCGATTGGCGCCACTGTTGCTGGTCGGCTTGCTGGCCACTGTGCCCTTGCTGGCGCCGCAATCTTGGACGATGTACCAGAAGTTCTCGTCCATCGACCCGTATCCCAGCACCGCCGTCATGGATTTCCAGATTGAGATGGGTGTGGCCAATTTGAAGTATGGCACGCTGGCCATTGGTGATCAGTGGACCGGGATGTGGTACCGCTCGCCCTTTGCCGAGTTGCCGGTCGAGGAACGGACGTTGGGTTTCTACTTTCGCCACCCCGGCCCGGGGTTGCTGATGATGGGAAGCCATGTATGGTCGGGGCTGCACTACGATGTTCTGACCACGTATGTCCGGGTTGAGGAATTGCGCATCGCCAGTCCCTGGCTGGTGCTCTCCTCACTGATTGTCGCGTTCGGCATCGTGGGTTTGATCCAGGGCTGGCGATCACGCGTCGAACCCGAATTGGATCTGCTGTTGACCCTGATGGTGCTGCTCTCTTGCGCCTATACAGCGTTCATCGCTACTGAAGCCCGCTTTGGTTTGATCGGGTTCATCGCTTTGTCGATCGCCGCGGCAAGACCAATGGCCTGGCCGGCGGGACGCCGCGCCATGCTCGACGTCGCGCCATTGGCGTTGATTTACGCCTTGGCCTGCCTGCTATTCAATGGCCTGCTGCTGCAAACCGTTTGGATCGCCATCAATGGCGAGATCATGCCCCTGTTTGGCTAAGGCAAGGGGTGTGCTAGGTACCCCGTCTTTGTTCGGCTATGATTGGCAGATAACTCAAAAAAAGCCCATCAAAAATGAAAAATCCAGCACGGTATTGCATTTGCGCGCTCGTCTTGCTTTTTGCCTCACAGGTTCAGGCGGACGTTTTCTCCGGATCATTCGATTGGCAGTCCGATGTCAGCACGGCCTGGCCGGTTGGTTCGGGCCAGGGCCGAATCGAGCTGCGCGGTGATTACCTGCCAGACCACGGAGTCGAGGTCATCGAGTCCGGTCTGGTTCGAGGCAGCCGCTTCGAGACTCGCGCGCGCATCGGCAAGGGTCCGCTATGGGTTTACGCCCCCTTTGGCAATTTCGAGGATTTCACTGGCGGCAGTCTGGAGATGGAGACGGATATCGTTCTGCGCTATGGCGATAGCACGGTATCGCTGGAAAGACTGGTTCTGATTCCCGGCGAGTTCGATCGCGTGCCGGTGTTTCTGGTCCATGACGCGGCCGGCAACCACCTTGCCAGCATCACCCATTCCCATACCATCATTCGTGCCGAAGCCGACGAGATCATCTTTCACAATGCCGATATTCGCGCAACCGCGGTGCTGGCCCGCCTGCTGGGTCAGCCCGCCCTTAATGGATTACCAATTGGTCAGATCTGGCTCGACCTGGGTATCGAGGTACCGCCCGGGGCCGATCTTTCCGGTCACGGCATCGACCACAGCGGTCGCGGCTTAAGCTGCGCCACCCGACCCTGGTGGCCGCAGGATGGCCATAAGCTGGATGTGGCGCTGATCGGTATCGGAACTGTTTCTGGCGGTGGACTCGAGCCCGGAACCAACCGCCTGAAGATCACGCCGTCGGCCACTTTGAAAAACGTTGGCGATGCCGATGTGCCGTGGTTTCGTCAGTTGAACCCGGCGTCCCCGTCGTTGTATCCGCACGAACCGCGCGACCAGCATCCCTTCCTGGTCTGGAACGCCTATCGGATCATGGACGGTCGCATCGAACAGTTGGGCGCCTCGGGCACCAAGCATGCCTTCCTGACCATCAATGTCAACTGCGCGCTCAATTGCAGTAATTCCAATATTCTCTGGCCGGGCTGTGAGGATACCTACGGGGTAGGCAACAACGACTCGTCCACCTTTCAGGGTCCACGGGATGAAATCGTCGCCTCGCAGGGGCTGTGGGAAAGCTGCAATTCCTTTTTCGACTCCAACTGCAATGGGTCCCAGGATGGATTTTCCGGCAGTTGGCTCAACCGCCTGCTGGTTGCCCCTGCCGAGCTCGATCACCAGGACGCCGACTACTTTCTCGACGCCTGGTACGTCATCCAGTACGACGTCAATATCTGGAACACCATGGGCTACCACAGCATCAATCCGGCGGCCGGTGGGTTCGGCGGCTATACATTCACCCCACTCGGCCCGTTCACCGGCGGCACGCCACTGGGCGAGTGGGTACCGGAAGGCAACGGACCGATGGCGGGGCACCAGATTGTGGAGGTCGAATCACTGACCCCCAACGAGCCCTATCCGAAGAACATGCCGCAAGGGCACCTGCGGGTACTGGTCAGGGTTCATGACCTTGGCAACGGCAGCTACCGCTACAACTACGCGGTGATGAACTTTGATTTCGAGCGCGGGGTGCGCCAATTCACCATCCCGCTGGCAGAAGGCGCGACGGTCAGTGAGACCTGGATGGGTGGGCCAACAGATGTGCTTGACAGTCCCTGGCCGGCAAGCATTGGTGCCAGTGGCGTGGTGTTTACTGCCCCGGGCGAATCGATTCTGCCCTGGTTTACCCTGTACAACTTTGAAGTGGTTGTTGATCAGGCGCCGCTGGAAGGCAGCGCAGTCTCGCTGGGCGCGGCGGGCGAGGGTGTGCCGCAAACGCTGGATGTCAGCGTGGCAGCGCCCGGCCGCTCAGGCATGCTCTTCCACGATCGTTTCGAGGTGCTCTCGGAGCTTCTGAGCGAGAACTGAGCCACCTGGCAAGCCGGCCCTGTCGGCACGTCGGCAGTCGTCTTTATGTGTCCAACCGCACGCGGGTTATGTATCCAACCGCACGCGGGAGGCGCTATTTTATTTCCTTGCCGGTCAATGTGTGATCCCGGTTCAGTATCATCGGACTTCGGATTTGGCGTCTGGTGGTGGTATGAAATTTCTTGTTTCTTGCATGGTGGTATTAGGGTTGGCCTCGGGGGCTCAAGCGGAGCTTCCGTGGCAGCCCGACTCATCTTCAGTGTGGCCCGCGGCTGGCGGGCAGGTTCGAATTGAACTGCGCGGTGATTATCTGGCCGACTTCGGCGTTGAAGTGGCTGACGGCTCTCGGCCGCAGCCCGCTCGCTACAGCAGTCAATGGCCGGTTGGCGAAGCGTCGGGCACGCTTTGGATCTTTGCGCCCTTCGGCAATTTCGAGTGGATTTCCGGCGGGCAAATCCGGCTGGAAACGGATTTGAGCCTGGCGTTTCAGGCGAATAGGCTTCCGCTCAGCCAGATGGTTCTGGTGCCGGGCGAACACCACCGAATACCGGTGTTGCAACTGCATGATGCGGCTGGCAATCATCTGGCCAACGTCACCCATATCCACGCTGACCTGCACCACGCCAGGCAGTTGATTACGCTGCATAACGCGGACATCATAGCGACGAATCGCCTGGCCGAAATGCTGGGCCAGCCGGCACTGGCCGGCATGCCGCTGGGTCAGATGTGGCTTGACCTTGCCATTGATATTCCCGTGATGGCGGACTTGTCGCGCCAGAGCGTCGATTTCAGTGGCCAGGGCCTCAGTTGCGACAACCGGCCTTTTTGGCCGCAGGATGGGCATCAAGTCGACGTCGCCTTGATCGACATGGGTATTGTCAGTTCAGGCGGCTTTGACCCGGCCGCCGGCTATCTCAAGATCACCCCTTCAGCCACGCTCAAGAACGTGGGCGTAGCTGATGTGCCGTGGGTCCAGCAATTTGAGTCTTCGTCGCTGTACCCGCATCAACCGCGCGATCAGCACCCTTTCCTGCGCTGGAATCTCTATCGGATTCACGATGGCCGCATCGAACAGCTTGCAGCCTCTGGCACCAAGCATGCCTTCTGGACGATCAACGTCAATTGTGACTTGAACTGCGGCAGTGGTCGGGTGCTCTGGCCTGGCTGCGAGGACGTTTACGGCACCGGCAGCAACGACACCTCGACCTACCAGGGTCCGCGCGACGAGATTGCCGCCTCGCTGGGACTGTGGGATAACTGCGGCTCTTTTTTTGATCCGGCATGCACCGGCAGCCAGACCCAGGGCGCCGGTGAGTGGTCGCATCGACTGCTGGTCGATACGGACGAACTCGACCATGCCGATGCGACCTATTTTCTCGATTCCTGGTACGTGGTTCAGTTCGATATCGACATCTGGAACACCATGGGCTACCACCGCATCAATCCCACTCAGACCACCAGCGGCGGGTATACCTTTGGCCCGCTTGGCCCCTTTACCCAGGGCCCGCCGGTTGGGGAATGGGTGGCGCCAGGCGACCCGGACCCCATGGCCGACCACCAGTTGGTCGTAGTCGAATCGCTGACGCCGGATGCGCTCTATCCCGACAATATGCCGCAGGGTCATGCACGCGTATTGGTCCGCGTCGAAGCGCTGCCCGAAGGTGGTTATCGCTACCGCTACGCCGTCATGAATTACGATCTCGACCGCGGAATTCAGGCTTTCCGGGTGCCGGCCGATGGGGTCCAGATCAGCGAAACCTGGATGGGTGGCCCGCCAGACGAACTGAGCTCGCCGTGGCCGGCTTCCGAAAGCGGCGGCATGTTGTCATTTTCGGCGCCGGGCGGCGATTTCCTTTCATGGTTCACACTGTACAACTTCGAGTTCGTCGCCGATGCCGCGCCAGTCACCCGAAGCGTTGAGTTGGATCTGGCGGGAAGGTCCCTGCCCAGCACGGTGACGGTGACAACCCTGGCGCCCGGCACCCCGACGGGCTCGGAAGGGTTTGATCTGGAAGTCACGCCCGGCCAATTGAGCGTCTGTACCAGCGAGGCCGCCGAGTACGCCATCGACGTCGTTCCCGGAGATGGCTTTGGCGAGACGGTCAGCCTGGCGGTCGCCTCCGGCTTGCCGCCAGGCAGTTCGTTTGGATTCAGCGTCAATCCGGTGCCGCCGGGAGGTACAAGCATTCTTGGAATTGACGTCAATGCGGCCGATGAAGGTGAATTCACCATTGTGGTCGACGGCCAGGCCGACGGCGGTGATCACCAGGCATCGGTTTCCATGACGCTGAGCCTCAATGAGCCCGTCGCCGGGGCACCGGCCCTCTCAAGCCCGACCGACAACACCACCGGGGTCGCTCAAAATCCAACCTTCGAATGGTCAGAAATCGACCACGCGACCCAGTACCGCCTGCAGGTGGCGACACCGGGCAACTTCAATGATCCACTGATCGATGAAACCGTCGACGCCACCAGCCACGTCCCCTCGACTTCGCTGGCGTCGGCAACGGTCTACGAATGGCGCGTCCGGGCCGAAAACCAGTGTGGCGAAGGTGATTACAGCACGATATGGAGCTTCCAGACCGGCGGCGATGAGGCAGGCGACACGATCTTCGCGGACAGGTTTGAGGAAGGATGAAAGGTGAAAGGTGAAAGGCGAGAACCCTTTTACCTTTCACCTTTTACCTCCTTTCCGGCCTTGTTAATGCAAATGATTCTCGTTAGACTTCGACTTTGATTTCCACAGAGTCGAGTCATGAAAAGCTTGTTGATGGTCGCGCTGTTGCTGGTGTTGACGGCTTGTGCCGAGCGGGACGATGCGGGGCAGGGGGATGCCGAAAACGCAGAGGCGCGGGTGGTGGTCTACACCTCTCGCCAGCCCCATCTGATCGAACCACTGTTCGCACGCTATACCGAGTCCACTGGCGTGCGGGTGGACTTTACCAGTGACAACGAAGCCTCGCTGATTGAACGCCTCGCAGCCGAAGGGTCGCGCACCAACGCTGATGTTTTTATCACGGTCGATGCCGGCAATCTCTGGCACGCGGCGGAGCGGGGCCTGCTCGACCAGGTGCAAAGCGAGGTGCTGGAGGAGGCCATTCCAGCCGCGCTGCGCGACGATCAGGGTCAATGGTTTGGCTTGTCGTTGAGGGCGCGGGTCATTGTCTACCACCCTGAGCGTGTCGATAAATCAAGCCTGTCCACCTACGAAGCTCTGGCCGGGGACCAATGGGCCGGCCGATTGTGCCTGCGTTCCTCGCGCAAAGTCTACAACCAATCCATGGTGGCCATGATGATCGAACACCACGGCGAGCAACAGGCCGAGGCGATCGTGTCGGGCTGGGTGAACAACCTGGCTACCAACCCGTACTCCTCTGATACCCAGGTTATCGAGGCCATTGCCGCAGGGCAGTGTGACGTCGGCATCGTCAACAGCTACTACCTGGGTCGCCTCATCGCCGATGATCCGGACTATCCGGTCCGACTGTACTGGCCCAATCAGGACACCACGGGCACGCATGTGAATATTTCCGGCGCCGGTGTGACCCGCCACGCGCCACGTCCGGAGCAGGGACGGGCGCTGATCGAATGGCTGGCCTCAGCGGAAGCCCAGGCCGAATTTGCCGAACGGAATCTTGAATTTCCCGCCAGTGTCGATGTGCCAGCGCGCGGACTGGTTCTCCAGTGGGGAGAATTCAATGCCGATCAAACCCCGCTGACTGTGGCCGGGCAGCGCCAGGCCCAGGCCGTGCGCCTGATGGACCGTGCCCGTTACCGCTGAGGCCGTAGCCGGGGGGCGCTCGTTTCTCCAGCTCGGCCGCTACTGGGCCTTATTGCCGCTGCTCGCCCTGGTCGGGCTGCCGCTGGTCATGCTGGTGCTGAGCTGGCAGGAGCCTCAGGGCGAGACCTGGCAGCACCTGCGCGTCCACCTGATGCCGATGCTGATTCAGCATACCTTGCTGATGGTGCTGGTCGTGGGCGCTGGAGTGACCGTGATCGGTGTCGGCATGGCCTGGCTGTCGGCCTGTTGTGAATATCCGTTCAGGCGTTGGCTCGACCCTTTGTTGGTCTTGCCGCTGGCGTTCCCGACTTACGTGCTCGCATTCATCTATCTGGGTGTACTCGACTACAGCGGGCCGTTGCAGACGCAGTGGCGCAGTTGGTTTGAGGCCGATCCACTGTTTCTGGATGCGCTCAGCCGCCCCGGCGGGGTTCTGTTCATCCTGATCCTGGCGTTCTATCCCTATGTCTATCTGCTCGCCCGGGCGTCTTTCAGTAGCGGCGGCCTGGCGGCATTCGAGGCCGGTCGCAGTCTCGGCGTCGGCCCGGTAGCCACCTTCATGCGGGTGGCCTTGCCCATTGCGCGCCCGGCCATTGTCGCTGGCCTGGCTTTGGCGTTGATGGAAACCCTGGCCGATTTCGGCGCCGTGTCGATCTACGGCTACGACACCTTTACAACCGCCATTTTCCGAACCTGGTTCGGCCTGTTCAATCTGACAGCCGCCGTTCAGCTGGCTTCGATCCTGATGCTGTTCGTCCTGGTCTTGCTGCTGGCCGAACGGTTCAGTCG